>DASSTJ010000068.1:0-69700 GCA_035707965.1 Actinomycetales bacterium | reverse complement strand
CGCCACACGGAGCAGCGCATGAACAGCGTCTCGCCGTCCTTCCACTCGTTCGAGTGCTTGTCGAACATGCGAGGCGTCGACGCGATCGTGAAGTTCGCGACCGCGGCACCGGAGGGCGTGAACCGCAGCTCCGGGTCGTTCGTGAGGTTGCCGACGATCGTGATGATCGTGTCGCCTGCCATGTGCCTGCCCTTCGGCTCAGCGGATGTCGGGACGGATGAGCTTGGTGCGCAGCACGGCCTCGTTGAGACCCAGCTGGCGGTCCAGCTCCTGAGCGACCGCGGGCTCGGCGGTCATGTTGACGACCGCGTAGATGCCCTCGGGCTTCTTGTTGATGTCGTAGGCCAGGCGCCGACGGCCCCACACGTCGACGTTGTCCACGGTGCCGCCACCCTGACGGATGACGTTGAGGAACTTGTCGAGGCTCGGAGCGACGGTGCGCTCCTCGAGATCGGGGTCGAGGATCACCATGAGCTCGTAGTGACGCATGCGGAAACCCACCTCCTCTGGACTCAAGCGGTCACGGTCTCTCCGTGACAGGAGGGCTGATACGTCGCTCGTCGCGGCACCCCGGGCCGGATCCACCGAGTCGGGAGCTGCGACGACATGCACGAGAGTACAGGTGAGCGGCGACCGCCAGCCAATCGCCGTCCACAGGCGCCCAGCCCATGGGTTGAGTGATGCAGCCTGGCGCGACACGCGGGCGCGTTGCGCCAGAGCGCATCACTCAACGAGCTGGTCAGACGAACCGCACCACCACGGCGTCGTCGGCCCCCTCGAAGGGGCCGGCCAGCGGGTCGTCGTCCCCCGTCGCCCGCACCGGGTCGCGGTCGGGATGCCACATGTCGCGGATCACGACGCCGACCAGCCAGAGCAGGGCCGCCACGCGGACGAGCAGGATCGCGCCGTACCAGGGTGCCGGAAGGGCGCGGTCCGGGTTGCTCGACGCCGCGATGAACAGCCACACCGCCACGAAGTACGAGGCCTCCGCCCCCGCCCAGATCAGGTGGTCGCGCCAGCGAGGCCGCGCCAGCGCAGCCAGGGGCAGCAACCACAGCGAGGCCTGCACCGGCCACGACTTGCCGGTCAGCACCACGACGGCCAGGACGACGAACGCGACCTGGGCCACGCGCGGGCGCTGCGGCGGCGCGAGGGTGACGAGCAGCCCGACGACCAGCGCCACGACGAGCCCCGTCACCGCCAGCGCGGTCACCGTGCCAGCCGAGAACGCGTGCGGCTCGAGTCCCAGCGCACGTGCCCAGCGCGGCCGAGGTTCGGCGAACAACGTCTGCGGCAGCAGCCACACCGACCCGTACCCGGCCGTGGAGTCGCGCCAGCTGCGGTACGCCGGACGCAGGCCGTCGAGGTTGACGACGGCCCAGGGCACGAGCACCACGAGCACGGTGGCGAGGGCGGCGGCGACCGCGCGCACCCACTCCGTCCACCTGCCGGTGCGCAGTGCCACCAGCGCGAGGACGACGAGCAGGACGGCCGGGTAGGTGCGCGCGGTGATTCCCAGCCCCAGCAGCAGCCCGGCCCA
This sequence comes from Actinomycetales bacterium, assembly GCA_035707965.1. Taxonomy (GTDB): domain Bacteria; phylum Actinomycetota; class Actinomycetes; order Actinomycetales; family Angustibacteraceae; genus DASSTJ01. Next base: position 68,160 of record DASSTJ010000068.1, on the reverse strand, counting down.
CACCGGTCGGCGGCGTCCCCACGCCAGCAGGCCGCCAGCGGCCAGGACGACGCCCAGCAGGTCGAGCGACACCAGTGCCGACAGCAGGAGGAGCGGGCTGAGGGCGACGAGGGCGGCGTCCCAGGGACGGCGGCGACCGGCGCTCGTGACGGTCAGCAGGACGAGCGCGACGACGAGGAGCGCGATGAGCAGGGTCGACACGTCGAAGTACCAGTGCGTCTGCTCGAGAAGGCCGCCGCCCGGCACGACCTTGGCCAGCGCCCACATCACCGTGCCGGTGAGCACCGGCTGCTCGAGGTGCACGCCGTCCGCCTGCTGCAGGTACGGCATGGTGCCGTCGCGCAGCCCGGCCGTCTGGTACATCGCCGGGAGGTCGCTGTAGCAGGCGTGGAAGAACTGGTCCGGGGTGCTCCAGCCCTCGGCGCGGCAGTGCTGCTTCTGCACCACGCCGAGCGCGACCACCACCAGGGCCAGCACGACGAGGACGCGGGCGGCCGTCCACCAGCCACGCTGTACCGCAGCGAGCCGCGCGCCGGCCGGTCCACCCACGACCGCGGACAGCCGGCGCGCCACCGGGTCCTCGGTGGTGGGCGCGACGACCGGCAACGAGCTGCTGTGGGTCACGCGTCGATCATCGCGGACGCCCGAGCGCTTCGGTGGCGAGCGGGCTCACGACACCGCTGCCTGGGCCCCCGCCGGCGCCACCCCCGCCCTTGTTGCCGCCGCCACCGGTCGGCGTGCTGGAGGGAGTCGTCGTCGGGGTGGGCTCACCGGTCGGCGTGGACGACGGTGTGCTGGTCGGCGTGGACGACGGCGTGCTGGTCGGCGTGCTCGTCGTCGTCGGGGACGACGTCGCGGTCGTCGGCGGCGGTGACGGGTTGGTGACGGTGCCGCCGTACACGGGTGCCGGGAACCGCTCGACCTTGGTGCCTTCGAGCGCGTCCTTCATGAAGGCGGTCCAGATCGGAAGGGAGAACGCGGAGCCGGTGACCGAGTGGACGCCACCGAGACCGTTGAGGCTCACGGGGTTGCCCTTGGCGTCGTTTCTGTACATGCCGACCGCCGTGGCCAGCTGCGGCGCGTACCCGGCGAACCACGCTGCCTTGTTGTCGTTCGCGGTGCCGGTCTTGCCGGCCAGCGGACGGTTGATCCGAGCGCCGGCGTAGGACCCGGTGCCGTGCTCGACCACCTGCTGCAGCGCGTACGTGAGGTCGGCCATGGCGTCCTTGCTGAAGACGCGCTTCGGCTTGGGGTCGGCGGTGTAGACCTTCGAGCCGTCGGCGAGGGTGACGCTGCGCACGGTGTAGGGGTCGGCGTGCATGCCTTGCGCGGCGAAGGTGGCGTAGGCCTCGGCGACGTCGATCACGTGCGGTGAGGCCGCGCCCAGCACGTTGCTGAGCGTGGGCCGCAGGCCGTTGGTGTCCTTCGGGTAGCCGGCGTCGATGGCCGCCTGCATGGACTTCTCCGGCCCGACCTGCTCGTTCAGCCCGACGTAGACGGTGTTGACCGAGTGCTCGGTGGCGGTGATGAGGTCGATGGTGCCGAACTGCTCGCCGCCGTAGTTGGAGACCTTGTAGCTCTGCCCGTGGTTGTCGAAGGTCTGCGGCGAGTGGCCGTCGTACCGCGAGCGCAGCGAGATGCCGTCTTCCAGGGCCGCCGCGAGCGCGAACGGCTTGAACGTCGAGCCAGCCTGCATGATCGCCTGGGTGGCGGAGTTGTACGGGTGCTTCACCGCGTCCGTCCCGCCGTACATCGCCACGACGGCGCCGTCGCCCGGCTTGATCGAGACCAGGCCTGCGCCGACGCCCTTGGCGTCCTTCGTCGGCATCTCGTCCTTCATGGCCTTGACCGCGGCCGCCTGGACGCGCTTGTCGAACGTGCTGACGATCTTCAGACCGCCGCGGTCGATGTCGGCGTCCGTCAGCCCGGTCTTCGCCTCGACCTCGCGGCGGACGGCCTCGAGCAGGTAGCCGTTGGTGCCGCCGAGGCTGTCGTCCGACCGGCGCTTGATCACCTTGGGGAACGTCTGCTTCGCACGCTCAGCGGGGGTCAGCCACCCCTGGGAGACCATGCCGTCGAGCACGTACGTCCAGCGGGCCTGCGCCGCCTGCGGGTGGGCGACCGGGTCGTAGAGGCCGGGCGACCGGATGATCGCGGCCATGAGCGCGCCCTCGGACACGGTGAGCTTGTCGGCCGACGTGCCGAAGTACGCCTGGCTGGCGGTCTCGATGCCGTAGGCGCCGCGGCCGAAGTAGATGGTGTTGAGGTAGTTCTGAAGGATCTCGTCCTTGCTCTCCTTCTGCTCCACCTTCAACGAGATGACGAACTCCTTGGCCTTGCGCGTGAGCGTGCGGTTCGACGTGAGGAAGTAGTTCTTGACGTACTGCTGGGTGATGGTGGAGCCGCCCTGCTTCGCGCCGCCGGTCGCCTTGACCCAGACAGCGCGGGCGATGCCCTTGGGCGAGAAGCCCATGTTCGTGTAGAAGCTGCGGTCCTCGGCGGAGAGCACGGCGTGCTGCACCTGCTCCGGCACCTGCGACAGCGGCACCGACTCGCGGTTCACCTCGGCGAACCGGCCGAGCTCGGTCTTGCCGTCAGCCCAGTACACGACCGACGCGTTCGCCGTGACGAGCTTGTTGGGGTCCGGCACGTCGACGCTGGCGTAGAGGGCCGAGAAGCCGATGACGCCGAGCAGGACGACGGTCGCCGCCGTGCCGAGGACGAGTCGCCAGGAGGGGACGAACCGGCGCCAGCCGCTCTTGCCTGCGCGTGGGTAGTCGACGATGCGGCGCACGGGGCGTGGGTCTCCGGTTCGTTCGGGGCCGGCGGGGGACGCCACGGTGGGCGCACGGGGATACAGCTCACGTCCAAGTATGGGTGCGCTGCTGCGGGGCCGCAGTCCGGCGGTGTGAGAGTCGTGTGGCGGACTTGCGCCGGTGCCGCCCTCGCGCCTACTCTCCGACATATCGGCTCGATACATCGGACTGACCAGGTCCGGTGTCACCGTACCCGGCGCGGCGACCGCGTCGTGCACCCGCCCCCGCACCCGTGAGGAGGACGCATGGCCGCGCGGTCCGACGTCCTCACGCTCGCGGTGCTGGGGATCCTGCACGACGCGCCCATGCACGGCTACGAGCTGCGCAAGCAGCTGTCGGGCGTGCTCGGGCCGTTCCGGGCGCTCAGCTACGGCACCCTCTACCCCGCGCTGAAGAAGCTGGTCGACGCCGGCTGGATCAGCGAGGCCGACCCGGACGGCGACGGCCGCCCGAGCCGCCGGGGCCGGATCGTGTACCAGCTGACGGCCGCCGGCAAGGAGCACTTCGAGACCCTCGTGAGGGACGCTGGTCCGACCACGTGGGAGGACGAGAGCTTCGGCGTGCGGTTCGCGTTCTTCGCGCGCACGGCCGGCGACGTCCGGCTGCGCATCCTGGAGGGACGCAAGAGCCGGCTCGAGGAGCGCCTCGACGGCGCGAGCCAGCGCATGGCCCGCGGCCGGGAGCGCGCCGACCAGTACACGCTCGCCCTGCAGCAGCACGGGCTCGAGTCGGTGCAGCGGGAGGTCCGCTGGCTCGCCGAGCTCATCGACCTGGAGCGCCAGGGTGCTGTCGTGACCGGCGACGAGAGCGCCTCACCGCCCGACCCACGTACCTGACCGCGACACCGGCTCCGCGACCGCACGGCCGCGAAGCCGATCTGATCCAGGACTGTGCGCAGTCCACCACCAGATGAAGGAGAACCCCATGGGATCCGTCCGGGTCGCCATCGTCGGCGCCGGCAACTGCGCCGCCTCGCTCGTCCAGGGCGTGCACTACTACCGGGACGCCGACCCGAACGGATCCGTTCCGGGCCTGATGCACGTGAAGTTCGGCGACTACCACGTCAAGGACATCGAGTTCGTCGCCGCGTTCGACGTCGACGCCAAGAAGGTCGGCTTCGACCTGTCCGACGCGCTGTCGGCCAGCGAGAACAACACCATCAAGTTCTGCGACATCCCGCCGACCGGCGTGATGGTGCAGCGCGGTCCGACCTACGACGGTCTCGGCAAGTACTACCGAGAGACCATCGACGAGTCCGAGGCCGAGCCGGTGGACGTCGTCCAGGTGCTCAAGGACACGAAGGCCGACGTGCTCGTCGCCTACCTGCCGGTGGGTTCCGAGGAGGCCGACAAGTTCTACGCGCAGTGCGCGATCGACGCGGGCGTCGCCTTCGTCAACGCGCTGCCCGTGTTCATCGCCTCCGACCCGGTGTGGGCCAAGAAGTTCACCGACGCGGGCGTGCCGATCATCGGTGACGACATCAAGAGCCAGGTCGGCGCCACCATCACGCACCGCGTGCTGGCCCGCCTGTTCGAGGACCGCGGCGTGATCCTCGACCGCACGTACCAGCTGAACGTCGGCGGCAACATGGACTTCAAGAACATGCTCGAGCGCGAGCGCCTGGAGTCCAAGAAGATCTCCAAGACCCAGGCCGTGACCTCGAACCTCGGGCACGACCTCGGCGCCAAGAACGTGCACATCGGCCCGTCGGACTACGTGCAGTGGCTCGACGACCGCAAGTGGGCGTACGTCCGGCTCGAGGGTCGTGCGTTCGGCGACGTGCCGCTGAACCTGGAGTACAAGCTCGAGGTGTGGGACTCCCCGAACTCGGCCGGCATCATCATCGACGCCGTGCGCGCCGCGAAGATCGCCAAGGACCGCGGCATCGGTGGCCCGATCCTCTCGGCAGCGACCTACTTCATGAAGTCCCCGCCGGTGCAGCACGAGGACACCGAGGGCCGCGCGCTCGTCGAGGCCTTCATCGCCGGCGAGGTCGAGCGCTGACCCGCTGACCCTGCCTGGCCCGAGAGGCGCCCGACCGTTGGTCGGGCGCCTCTCGCCCGTCCCGGCGCCACCTACGCTGAGCGCGTGCCCTTCGTCTCCGACCTGCGCACCGTCCTGCGCGGGCGGGGCTTCCGCCGCTTGTTCGTGGTGCGGCTCGCGTCCCAGGGCAGCGACGGCGCTTTCCAGGCCGCGCTGGCGAGCCTCGTCTTCTTCTCGCCCGAGCGCGCGGCCACCGCGCACGCCGCAGCCGGCGCCTTCGCGGTCTCAGTGCTGCCCTACACCGTCGTCGGGCCGTTCGCCGGCGTGCTGCTCGACCGGTGGCGCCGGCGCCAGGTGCTGCTGACCGCCAACGCGGTGCGCACGGCGCTGGTGCTCGGCGTCGCGCTGCTGGTGTCACAGCACGTGGTCGGGGTGGTGCTCTACGCGGCTGCCCTGGGGTGTCTGTCGGTCAACCGCTTCTTCCTGTCCGGCCTGGGCGCGAGCCTGCCGCACGTGGTCGACGACGACGAGCTCGTGATGGCGAACTCGGTCTCGCCCACCTGCGGCACGATCATGGCGATCGTCGGCGGCGGCATCGCCTACGGGGTCCGAGAGGTTCTCGGTGCCGGCGACGGGACCGACGCGGTGCTGCTCGTCCTCGCTGCAGCCGGCTACGCGACGTCCGCTCTGCTGACCTTGCGGCTGCGACCGGGACAGCTGGGCCCGGACCGGGACGTCGAGACCCGGCCGGCCGACGGCCTGCAGGCGATCATCGACGGTGCCCGTCACGTGCACGGGCGTCGTCCGGCCTGGAACGCGCTGGGGGCCATGGGCCTGCACAGGTTCGCGTACGGCATCACCGTGATCACCACGATCTTGCTCTGCCGCAACTACTTCAACGACCCGTCGGACGTCGACGCCGGCGTGACGCTGCTGGCCCTGGCATTCGGTGCCTCGGCCGTCGGCTTCGGTCTCGCCGCGCTGCTGACGCCACCGGCAGCGGACCGGTGGGGTCCCGGCGGCGTCATCTGGCGGTCGTACGCCCTGGCAGCGGTCGTCGAGGCGGTCTTCATCACCAGGTTCGAGGTGCCGATCGCCCTGGCGGGCGCGCTCCTCCTCGGGATCTGCGCGCAGTCCTCGAAGATCTGCGTCGACACGATCGTGCAGGAGTACGTGGACGACGACTACCGCGGTCGGGTCTTCTCGTTCTACGACATGGTGTTCAACCTGGCGTTCGTCGTGGCGGCCGCGTTCGCGGCGCTGCTGCTGCCGAGCGACGGCTACTCGCGGGCCGTGTTCGCCGTCGTGGCGCTGCTGTACGCGCTCGCCGCGCTCGGCTACGGCCGCACCGTGTCCGCCGTCGCCACGCAGGACGCACGCCGCTGACGGCGACTCAGCCGGCATCACGAAGCGACAACGCAGCCTGCACGAGCGCAGCGTGCGTGAGGGCCTGCGGGAAGTTGCCGAGGTGGGCGCCGGTCTCCGGGTCCATCTCCTCGGCGAAGAGACCGAGCGGCGTCGCCCGCTCGACCAGCTCGTCGAAGAGCAGCCGCGCCTCCTCGAGCCGTCCGGTGGCGGCGAGGGCCTGCACGAGCCAGAAGGAGCAGGGCAAGAAGGCCCCCTCCACGCCGGGCAGTCCGTCGGTCTGCGGCCGGTACCGGTACAGCAGCGGACCTCCCGCACCCAGCTGGGCGCGGATCGCGTCGATGGTCCCGCGCAGGCGCGCGGGGTCGTCGTCCACGCCGAGCAGGGGCAGCACGAGGACGGCCGCGTCGAGGTCGGACGACCCGAAGGCCGACGTGTAGCTGCCGAGCGTCTCGTCGAAGCCGTGCGCGCGCACGTCTGCCCCCAGCGCGTCTCGCGCCTGTTGCCACCGGCGCCGGGTCGACGACCGTGCACCGTGGCTCTCCGCGATGCGCAGCGCCCGATCGAGCGCGAGCCATCCCATGAGGGCCGAGTGCACGTGCCGTACCGGTTCGCCGCGCACCTCCCAGATGCCGGCGTCCGGCTCGCTCCACCGGCGCGCGACCAGGTCGGCGTAGCCGCGCATCGCCCGCCAGGTCTCCGAGCCCAGCCGGTGGCCGGCGCGCACGAACAGCCACGCGGCGTCCAGAACCCAGCCGTACCCGTCGAGCTGGTGCTGGTTCGCCGCCTCGTTGCCGACGCGCACCGGGGCGCTGTCGGCGTAGCCCGGCCAGCCCGCCCACGAGCGCTCGGGCGGCGGACGACGTCCGTGCAGCGTGCGGAGCACCGGCAGCTGCGGGCGCTCCAGGCGGCAGGCGTGCAGCAACCACCGGAGGAACCGGTGCGCCTCGTGCGGCCGCCCGACGCCCAGGAACGCACCGACCCCGATGCTCGCGTCCCGGGGCCACGCGTACCGGTAGTCCCAGTTGCGGATGCCGCCCAGGTGCTCCGGCAACGACGTCGTGGGTGCCGCGACCGGAGCGCCGGACGGCGAGTAGGTGAGCAGCCGCAAGGTCACCAGGCTGCGGACCACCACGTCGCGCCACGGCAGGTCCGCGTGGATCCCACCTGCCCAGGTGCGCCATCGCTCCTCGTCCTCGAGCAGGAGAGACCAGGCTGCCGCCGGGTCGAGGTGCACCAGCGGCTCCCGGTCGGCCGCCGTGAGCACGACCGTCAGCGGGGTCCCCGGCGTCATGGTCACCTCGAGGCAGCCACCCACCGGCAGCGACAGGTCGCGGTCGACGTCCACCGACACCGCCAGCGCGCCCCAGTCGCAGACCACCGTGCGGCCCCGCCGTCGGACCGTTGGTGCCGCTCGGCGCTCACCCAGGCGCGGGTCGAGCTCGACGACGGCTCGGCACTCGCCGTCCTCGCAGGACAGTCGCCGGACCAGCACCGTCGACGGCAGCAGACGGCCGGTGACCTCGGTGAGCATGCCCTCGGTCAGCGTGAGGCGGCCGCCGTCGACCGCCCACGTGGTGCTGAGGGTCGCGGTCTCGTCCCGGTAACGACGGTCCACGACAGTGGCCGGACCCGCCGGCCCCATCCGGAACGTCCCGGCCTCTCGGCCCCCGACCAGACGGCCGAAGACCGGCTTGCCGTCGAACCGCGGCAGGCACATCCAGTCCAGCGACCCGTTGGCCGACACCAGGGCGGCGGTCCGGGTGTCACCGATCAGCCCGTACGCCTCGATCGGCTCCGGCCAGCGGTCACCGGGGCCGGCGCTCATCCGTCGGCCTGCCACGCGGTCATGGGCCCACCGCACTCCGGCTCGCCACTCATCGCGCCTGCAGCAGCAGGCCAAGGACCACGCCGTAGGCGATGTGGGCGGCGATGGTGACCGCGGGCGTGCGCATGCCGTAGTTGAGCGCGAGGAGGCCGGGGGGCTCGAGCACCGCCGTCGTCGACGGGCCGGACCGGGACGACGCCATGCGTGGGTGCACGCCGGGCAGCAGCGGAAGGAGCACGGTGAGCGAGATGCCGACGTGCAGCACCCCGAGCAGGCCGCCGAGCCACCAGCTCGCCTGACCCAGCAGGGCGAAGACGGCCGTGTAGCCGAGCGCGAAGGCCTGGCCGACGACCAGGTGCAGGAAGAACCCGGCGACCCGCGCCCGGTCGGCGTCCTCGCTGACGATCGTCCCGAGCACGAGAGGCAGGTCGAGCCGGGTCAGTCCCGCCAGCTGGGCGCTGATCATGGTGGCGGTCAGCACAGCGGTGGCAAGCAGGCCGAACACCGCCCAGCCCGCCCAGTCCATCCGCCTACCTTCTCGCGCTCCTGCTCGTGACCTTCGTCCCTGACACGTGATCCGTCAATCGCTGGTTCAGGACGTGGCCGCGCGGCCGGCGGGTCGAAGCGCGGCGCGCCTGGCCCAGTGATGCAACCTGCGCCGACACGCCCGCGCGCCGCCCGAAACTGCAACACCCACCCGAGGGGCGCCAGCGCGCGCCTGGCCCAGTGATGCAACCTGGGCCGACACGCCCGCGCGCCGCCCGAAACTGCATCACCCACCCGAGGGGCGCAGGAGCACTCTGTATGCGCTTACACTGCGGCCCATGCCCGCGACGCCGTCCGCCGCTCGCCCGTTCGTGTGGGGAGCCGCGACGTCGTCCGCCCAGATCGAGGGTGACCGCGCCGGCCGCGGCGACTCCATCTGGGACATGCTCGCGGCCCAGCCGGGACGCATCCTCGACGGCAGCGACCTCGACGTCGCCTGCGACCACGTGCACCGCCACACCGAGGACGTAGGGCTCCTGGCCGACCTGGGCGTCGACGCCTACCGCTTCTCCATCGCCTGGCCGCGGGTGCTGCCCGACGGCACCGGCCGGGTCAGCGCCCAGGGCCTCGACTTCTACGACCGGCTCGTCGACACCCTGGCCGAGCGTGGCATCGAACCGTGGGTGACGCTCTACCACTGGGACCTGCCCCTCGCCCTGCACGAGCGCGGCGGCTGGCCGAACCGCGACGTGGTCTCGTGGTTCGTCGAGTACACCGAGGCCGTGCACGCCCGCCTCGGTGACCGCGTGACCCACTGGGGCACGCTCAACGAGCCCTGGTGCTCGGCGTGGTTGGGCTACGGCTCCGGCGAGCACGCGCCCGGCGAGCGCAACCACGAACGGGCCTGGCCGGCGATGCACCACCTCCTGCTCGCGCACGGCACGGCGGTCAGCCGGCTGCGGGAGCTCTCGGGTGGCAGCGCCGACGTCGGCATCGTGCTCAACCTGTTCGGCGTGCACCCCGTGGACGACGCGTCGCCGGCGGTGAAGCAAGCCGTCGAGCACGTCGACGTCATGCAGAACCGGGTCTGGCTCGACGCCCTGCTGAGGTCGCAGTACGGCGACGCGGCGCTCGAGCTGGCACCGGCGTCGTTCGAGGACGTCGTGCACGACGGCGACCTGCAGGTCATCGGGGCGCCGCTCGACTGGCTGGGCGTCAACTACTACGCCGACCTCACCTTCGAGGCGAAGCACTCGGGCGCCGACGAGCGCGATCCCGAGGTGCACCGCGAGCCGCGCGATGCGACGGCCGCGCACGACCTGGAGCAGGACATCGACACCGAGGGCGCCCTGAGCCGGGAGGCGCACACCGCCGGCGCCTACCCGGGGGCGGACGCGGTGACCGCCTCCGACCCTGGTCCCGAGGGCACGACCATGCGCTGGCCGGTCACACCGTCCGGCCTCACCGGCACGCTGCAGCGCATCACCCGCGAGTGGCCGGCGCCGCCGCTGGTCGTCACCGAGAACGGCGCGGCCTTCGTCGATGACGTGGTGGTGACAGCCGACGGCGTGGCCATCGACGACCCCCGCCGCGCGCACTACCTGGTCGAGCACGTGGCCGCCGTGCAGGCCGCGAGCGCGGCGGGGGTGGACGTGCGCGGCTACTTCGCGTGGAGCCTGCTCGACAACTTCGAGTGGGCCTGGGGCTACACGCAGGCGTTCGGCATCGTGCACGTCGACCGCCAGACCCAGGTGCGGACGCCGAAGGCGAGCTTCGCCACGTACGCCAGGCTGGTGCAGGCCGCCCGCGGCGCGTGAACTGTCGCCCCGGCTGACTGACCTCGCGGGGCGCGCCGGGGTCACCCGGGCTGGGACTGCCCCGACCACCAGCGGGCCAGCTCACGCCGAGCCTCGTCCTCACCCAGCGGTCCGCGCTCCATGCGCAGCTCGAGCAGGTACCGGTAGGCGCGACCGACGACGGGGCCAGGTCCCACCCCGAGCTGCGCCATGATCTGCTCGCCGTCCAGGTCCGGCCGCACGCGTGCCAGCTCCTCGGCCTCGGCGAGCTCGGCGATGCGGCGCTCGAGGTCGTCGTACGCGCGAGAGAGCCGCTGGGCCTTGCGCGCGTTGCGGGTCGTGCAGTCGCTGCGGGTGAGCCGGTGCAGCCGCTGCAGGAGCGGTCCGGCGTCCGTGACGTAGCGGCGCACGGCCGAGTCGGTCCACGCACCGTCGCCGTACCCGTGGAACCGCAGGTGCAGCTCGACGAGGCGCGACACCGCCTTCACCGTCTCCTTGTCGTACCGCAGGGCCTTCAGCCGCTTGGTCGCCAGCTTCGCGCCGACCATCTCGTGGTGGTGGAAGCTCACCCCACCGCCCGCCTCGAACCGCCGGGTGGCCGGCTTGCCGATGTCGTGCAGCAACGCGGCGAGCCGCAGCACCAGGTCGGGGCCCGGTACCTCCTCGTCCTCCAGCGCGATGGCCTGCTCCAGCACGATCAGCGTGTGCTCGTGGACGTCCTTGTGCCGGTGGTGCTCGTCGATCTCGAGGCGCAGCGCCGAGAGCTCCGGCAGCACGACGTCGGCGATACCGGTGTCGACGAGCAGGGTGAGCCCGGTCCGCGGGTCGTCCGAGAGCAGCAGCTTGGTGAGCTCGTCACGCACCCGCTCCGCCGAGACGATGCCGAGCCGGTCGGCCATGTCGCGCATGGCGGTCAGCACCTCGGGAGCCACCGCGAAGCCCAGCTGGGCGGCGAACCGGGCCGCCCGCATCATGCGCAAGGGGTCGTCGCTGAACGACTGCTCGGGCGTGCCCGGCGTGCGCAGCAGTCCGGCAGCGAGGTCGGCCAGGCCTCCGTACGGGTCCACGAACTCGAGCGACGGCAGCGCCAGGGCCATCGCGTTGACCGTGAAGTCGCGCCGCACCAGGTCGTCGTCCAGCGAGTCGCCGTAGACGACGTCCGGCTTGCGAGACGTGCGGTCGTACGCCTCGCTGCGGTAGGTCGTGATCTCGACGACGTGGTCGCCGTGCCGGGCGCCGATGGTGCCGAAGGCCCGGCCGACGTCCCAGATGGCGTCGGCCCACCCGTGCAGCACCTTCTCGGTCTGCTCGGGTCGTGCGTCGGTCGTGAAGTCCAGGTCGGTGTGCGGACGCCGGAGGATGAGGTCGCGCACCGACCCTCCGACGAGCGCGAGGTCGTGCCCCGCGGCGGCGAAGCGCTCACCCAGTCGGACCGCGACGTCCGGTGCGGTCGGCCCGGCTCCGGGGCCGGAGGGAGTACGAGGGCGGGACACGATCGACCAGGGTATGCGACCGGCCGGTGGGTCGGTGCGCGCTCGTTACAGTGACGCCTGTGCCGACCCCCCCGTCCCGTCCTCGCCGGCGCCTGCCGTCAGTCGAGGAGACCTCGGCGGGCGGGGTCGTCGTCGACCGTGGTGAGAACGGTCCGCGGGTGGCCGTCATCGCGCGCCGCAACCGGGCCGGTCGGGTCGAGTGGTGCCTGCCGAAGGGTCACCCCGAGGGCGACGAGTCCCTCGAGGAGGCCGCCGTGCGTGAGGTGGCCGAGGAGACGGGCATCCGCGGACGCGTGCTTGCTCCCCTCGGCACGATCGACTACTGGTTCTCGGTGGCGGACAAGCGGATCCACAAGGTCGTGCACCACTACCTCATGGAGGCCGTGGGCGGGCGCCTCACGATCGAGGACGACCCGGACGCGGAGGCCATCGACGTCGCGTGGGTGCCCGTCGCCGAGCTCGACGACCGGCTGAGCTTCGCCAACGAGCGCCGGATCGCGGGAGCGGCGGCCGAGCGGCTCGCGGGCATCGCGTGAGACCGCACGCGGGGACGCCAGCCGCCCGCCTGGCGCTCCGCGCCGTCTGGCTCGTCCTGCTGCTGGCCGCTCTGCTCGTCGGAGGGCTGCTGCCCGTTCCGGCGGCTCACGCGACGGACCGGCCACCGGCGCAGATCGCGCTGACGTCCGTGACGCCGGTCGTCGCCGGCCCGACCGCGGAGGTCAAGGTGAGCGGCAGGATCACCAACGTCGGCGACCGGCCCATCACCTACCTGACGGCCCGGCTGCACGTGCTGCGGGACCGTCTCGGCACCCGCTTCGAGCTCGAGAGCTGGCTTCGCGGGGACGGTCCGACGGGCCCGGTCGAGGGACGCACCGTCGACCTCTACCTGCCTGACTCGCCCGGCCTGCGTCCGGGAGACTCCGTCCCGTTCACGCTCACCCTCAACCAGGTGCAGCTCGGTCTCACCGGCGCGGCGTTCGGCAGCTATGGCCTGGCCGTCGAGGCGAGAGGCCAGGTCGAGGGCCCCCGCACCGACGTGGGCCTGGTCCGCACCGCCCTCGTGTGGGCGCCGGGCGACGAGCGCTACGTGCCGCAGCAGGTGTCCTGGCTCGTACCGTTCACCGGGCCGCTGGGTGGCGTGCGGGCCGGCGACCCGACACTGCAGCAGGTGGCAGCCGCAGTCGAGCCCGGGTCCCGACTGCGCCACCTCCTCGAGGCCGCCTCGGCACCGAGCGTCGGCTGGGCGGTGGACCCGGCTCTGCTGCGCACCCTCGCCGATGCCAGCGGGCAGACGTCATCCGGTGCGACGTCCCCGGCGACGACCGCGCCGACGTCGTCCGGCGTCAGCACACCGGAGTCAGAGACGACCTCGGGCACGCCGACGACGTCCGCCTCGCCGACCGTCTCGCCGACCGACGCGGACGACCTGGCGCGCGCCGAGATCCGGGACTTCCTCACCGCGATGCGGAAGGCCGCGCACGGACGCACCGTCCTCGAGCTGCCTTACGGCGACCCGGACGTCCAGGCAGTGGCGGACGCGGGGCAGCCCCAGCTGCTCCACGGCGCGAACGCGCTGGGCGCCGGCACCGTGCAGGAGGTGCTGGGCGTGCCGGCCGCCACGGACGTCGCCTGGCCGGCGGCCGGGTGGGCCGACGACCGGGCCCTGCAGGCGCTGTCGGGCGACGACACCACCGCGGTCGTGCTCGACTCCCGGTCGCGGCCGCTCACGGACCCGCTCGGCTACACCCCGGACGCGCGTGCCGAGCTGCCGTACCACCTGCAGGGGTGGCTGTTCGACGCACCGCTCTCGGGCCTGGCGTCCCAGGTGCGCAGCGGAGACGCGCTGACCCTGCAGCGGGTGCTCGCGCACACGGCGGCCCTCACCACCGAGCGCCCCGGCCTGGCGCGGCGGCTTCTCATCACCCTGCCGCGCGGCGCCGACCCCGACCCGGCGGCGTTCCGCACCCTGGTGGCCGCCGTGGCTGCCGCCCCGTGGGTGACGACGGTGGCGCCGGCCGACCTGCGCCAGGCGTTGCCTCGTGGCGACACGTCGTCGCTGCAGCGCCGTCCCGTCTCGCCCCCGACGACCGTGGCCACGACCGCGATCTCCACGCGTGACGTGCTGGCCACCCACGACCTGCGCTCCGACCTCGCTGCGCTGGCGGAGGTGCTGACGTCGCCGGCCGAGGTGACCCTGGCCTTGCAGCGGAGCGCCCTGGGGCTGCTGTCCTGCGAGTGGCGCGGCCACCCGAGCGAGCTGGCCGCCCGCCGCGCGGCCGTGACGAAGCAGGTGCACGCGCTGGTGGGCCGCCTGCACGTGCTGCCGACCCGGGCGAACTTCCTGGCGACCAACGCGAGCCTTCCCTTCACCGTGGCGAACGGGCTGGACCAGACGGTGACCGGGCTGCGCCTGAAGGTGACGGCGCCGAACCCGCGGCTCGAGGTCCGCCAGGACCTGACCGACCCCTTCGACGTGGCGGCCGGCACGCGCGTCCGGGTGCAGGTGCCGGTGCGGGCGATCGCGGCCGGCCGGGTGAGCCTGACAGCGCAGCTCGTGACGCCGTCCGGCCGGGAGCTGGGCGACGCGGTGTCCGTGCAGGTGCGCACCCAGCCGCCGGGCACGTGGGTCATGTGGGTCGTCGCGGCCGCCGTGGGGCTGGTCCTCCTCGTCGGTCTGGTGCGGGCGGTGCGCCGGCCCCGCCGCAAGGTGGTCGTTCCCCACGCGACCAGCGGCGAGACGGACGACGGGACGCCCACGTGAACGATCGCAGCCTCATGCGGTCGAGCGCCGTCATGGCGAGCGGCACGCTGGTGTCACGGGTGCTCGGCTTCGGCCGGGCGATCATGCTCACGACCCTGCTCGGCGTGAACGGTGCCCTCGCGCAGGACACCTTCACCACGGCGAACACCGTCCCGAACCAGATCTACAACCTCATCGCCGGCGGCCTGCTGAACGCGGTGCTGGTGCCGCAGATCGTCCGCGCGACCAAGCACGAGGACGGCGGGCAGGCGTTCCTGGACCGGCTGCTGACCCTCTCGATCGGCGGGCTGCTGGCCGTCACCGTCGTCGTCACCGCCGCCGCCCCGCTGGTGCCGGTGGTCCTCGGTCCGTCGAGCGGTCCGCCGTGGAGCTCCGAGACCGCCGCCCTCGCGGTCGCGTTCGCGCTCTGGTGCCTGCCGCAGGTCTTCTTCTACGGCCTGTACACCGTGCTGGGCCAGCTGCTGAACGCGCGTGGCCACTACGGCGCCTACATGTGGGCGCCGGTGGCCAACAACGTCGTGGCCATCGGCGGGCTGGCGATGATGCTCGTCTGGATCGGTCGGTACCGGTCGGCGGAGGACGCCGTCGAGGCGGGCGTCCCCGCGAACCTCCACGACCCGGCCACGTGGAGCAACGGGCAGATCGCGCTGCTCGCCGGCACCGCGACCCTCGGCGTCGTCGTCCAGGCGCTCGTGCTGCTGGTCCCTCTGCGCCGCATGGGTTTCCGCTACCGGCCGCGGTTCGGCTTCCGCGGCGTCGGTCTCGGCACGGCGGGACGCGTGGCCGGCTGGACGTTCACGTCCGCGCTCGTCGGCCAGCTCGGGTACGTGGTGACCGTCAAGGCGGTCAACTCGGCGGCGACGCAGGGCGGTCCGGGGCAAGGCGCCTACTCGAACGCCTTCCTGCTCTTCATGCTGCCGCACTCGCTGATCACCGTGTCACTCGTGACGGCCCTGTTCACGCGCATGAGCGCGTCCGCCGCCGAGCGCGACGTCCCGGCGCTGCGCCGCGACCTCTCCCTCGGGCTGCGCCTCACGGGCGTGGCCACGGTGCTCGCGACCGCCGCGATGCTGGCCCTGGCGCCGGACGTCACCCGCACGCTGTTCGTGGGCACCAGCGACGACGGGACGCGGGCGATCGCGCTCGCCACCGCCGCCATGGTGCTCGGCCTGGTGCCGTTCAGCGCCCAGTACCTGTTCCAACGCGCGTTCTACGCGCAGGAGGACGCCCGCACCCCCTTCTTCGTGCAGCTGCCCGTCGTGGCGGTGATCGCGAGCACGAGCTACCTGGCCAGCGTGGCGCTGTCCCCGCAGCACGTCGTCATCGGCGTCGCCCTCGGCATGGCGGTCGCCTACGCGGTCGGCGCGGTCTCGTCCGCCGTGCTGCTGCGTCGCCGGCTCGGACGGCTCGACGGCACCGCGGTGCTCCGCACCTACGTCCGGCTGCTCTGCGCAGCCGCCCCCGCCGCGGCTCTCGCCTGGGCGGTGTCCCGCGCGAGCCACCACGCCCTCGGCGACTCGTGGTCGGCGAGCGCCGTGGCGCTGGCCCTCGGCGGCGCGCTGCTGCTGGCCGTCTTCGTCGGGCTCTGCCGCGTCCTGCGGGTCACCGAGCTGAGGGACGTGCTGGCCCCCGTGCTGGCGCGGATCGGCAGGGCCCCCGCGCAGGACTGAGCGGGGTGGTGCCGGACGCAGCGCCCGCCGGGCAGCAACCCGTTCGGCGCACACCCGCTCAAGCCGGGCGTGCCGGCGTCCGATCACACCGACATGGTTCGACCTGCCACTGCCGCACGCCGGGAGCCGCGACCCGACGAGCGGGAGCGAGGCGACATCGTCGTCGGCTGGCTCGTGCGCGTCGTCGCCACCCTGGCCGTCGTGGGCGTCCTGCTCTTCGACGCCATCTCGGTCGGGACGGCGACGATGTCCGTCACCGACCAGGCGTCCGAGGCCGCCCGTGTCGCGAGCACCGACTGGCTGGCGCACCACGACCAGCAGTCGGCGTTCGACGCCGCCTGGACGGCAGCCACGCAGGCGAACGCCACGAACACCGTCGACACCCACACGTTCCGCGTGGAGAAGAACGGCACCGTGCACCTGACCATGCACCGGACCGCCCCCACGCTCGTGCTGCGCCTGCTCGGCCCGCTCAGCCATTGGGCGGACGTCACGGGTCAGGGCGTGGGCCGGTCCACGTCGTGACCCGTCGACCCCGGTCAGCCGACGGACGCCGACGCCGCCCGGCGGCCGTCCGCGCGACAGTGGCGCTGGCCATGGCTGTCAGCACGCTCCTCGCGGTCGCGGTCGCATCCCCGGCCCAGGCCGACCCCTCCTCCAGCGAGCTGCGCGCGAAAGCCGACAAGCTGCGCACCACGCTGGACGAGCTGCGCGTCAAGCAGCAGCTGGCGGTCGAGGAGTACGACGAGGCTCAGCAGGCGCTCGACGTCGCCACGACCGACCAGGTGCTGGCCACCACCCGCCTCGAGGACGCACAGCGCTCGGCCAGCGGCGCGATGTCCGCGAGCGCCCAGCGCGCCCGGGCCATCTACATGAGCGGCGGCACCGTCGGCATGGCCGCCACCGTGCTCGAGGCCACGTCGATCAGCGACGTGATGACACGGCTGCGAGCGCTGCAGACCATCGTGCAGACGGACGCCTCCACGGTCGTCGAGCGCGACACCGACGTCGTCGACCAGCGGGCGCGTGCCGAGGACGCCGAACAGGCGCGGACCACGACTCGCCAGCGCCAGGCGCGGGCCACCGCCGCTCTCGCGGCGATCGAGGCCACGCTCACCGAGCAGAAGGACCTGCTGGCCCGCACCGACGCCCAGGTCGTCGAGCTCGCCGAGGCCGAGCGCGCCGCGGCCGAGGAGGCAGCGCGGCAGCAGGCGGAGCAGCTGGCGCAGCAGGCGGGGATCGGGACGAGCTGGGACGTCGGCACCCTCCCCGCCGCGCCGAACGTCGTGGCGGCACGAGCGATCGCCGCCGCCCGGAGCCGGCTCGGCGCCCCGTACGTGTGGGGCGCCACCGGTCCGTCCAGCTTCGACTGCTCGGGCCTCACCCAGTGGGCCTACCGGGAGGCCGGGCTGGTGATCCCGCGCACCTCGCGACAGCAGTACGCCGCGCTGCCGCACGTGCCGCTCGACCAGCTGCTGCCCGGGGACCTCGTCTTCTACGCCACCGACGTCGCGAACCCGGCGACGATCCACCACGTCGGCATGTACCTCGGGGAGGGGCTGTCGATCTACGCGCCCGAGACCGGTGACGTCGTGAAGATCGGCGCCGTCGGGTACGGCCGCATCATCGGCGCGGCTCGCCCCACCGGCTGACCGCTGGCGGGCCGGCGTCGGCCCGAACGGGTCGTCAGCGGTGCCGCCGACCGACGCGACTGCCACGCGACGAGCGAGGCCCACCCTACGATGGTGCTGCACGGCAGCGGCCGTGCGACCACGGCGTCCGACGGGCCTGCGGCGGACCGCGGCCTTCGGCGAGGGGAGAGCGTCCTGGAACCGGTGTCAGCAGGCGACGTCCTCGGTGGGCGGTACGGGTTGCGACGGCGGCTCGACGTCCTGTTCGGCGCGGAGCGCTGGCTCGCCGAGGACGACACGCTCGCCCGGCCGGTCGAGATCTGCGTCCTGCCCTCGAACCACCCGCGGGCCGAGGCGGTGCTGGACGCCGCCCGCCAGGCGTCCGGCGTCGCTGACCAGCGGCTCGTGCGGGTGCTGGACGTCGGCAACGAGGACGGGCACACCTACGTCGTCACCGAGTGGGTGGACGGCGACACCCTCACCGAGCTCGTCCGGCACGGGGCGCTCGCCGCTGACCAGGCCCGCACCCTCGTCGGCGAGACCGCACTGGCGCTGGAGCAGGCCCGGTACCGGGGCCTGCACCACCTGCTGCTCAGCAGCGACAACGTGCTGCGGCTCGACGACGGCAGCGTGAAGGTCGCCGGCCTCGCGGTGGACGCGGCGCTCGCCGGTCTCGAGACGGACGACGCCGAGCACGCGTCCCGGCAGGACACGTTCGGCCTCGTCGCCATCGCCTACGCGGCGCTGACCGGCTTCTGGCCCACGAGCTCGACGTACCACTTCCCGTTCGAGCTCGGCGAGTCCGCACTGCCGCCGGCGCCGGACGTCGCCGGGTCACCCGTGGCGCCGGCGCAGATCGTCAGCGGCGTCCCCGCTGACCTCGACACCCTCTGCGTGCAGGCCTTCTCCGGCAGCGGTGCGCCGGACAGCCCGGGCGAGCTGGCCGGCCAGATCGCCCCTTGGGGCGACCGGGTCCGGGACCAGGCCTCGAGCGGTGCCTTCCCGCTGACGCTGCCGCCCCTCCGCCGCGAGCAGCCCCCGAGCGGGCCCGCCGCGACACCGAGGCCGACGCCTCGCCAGCGGCCGTCGCCCGCCTCGAAGCCGGCGGCGGGCCCGCCGCCACCGCCGGTACCGACCCCCTCGACGAGCAGCACGCGTCCGGCTGCGACCCCTGCCCCGACGCCGGAACCGCCCGGCTCGCTGCCCACGCTCGCGTCCGCCGACCTGGACGAGGCGGCGGCGTGGGGCGGCATCTTCGCCGAGCAGCCGCGGGAGCAGCCCGCGCCGCTGCTGCCCGCGACCCCGCTGACGCGACCACCGGGCACGCAGACCCGCACCGTGCTGATCCTCGTGATCATCTTCGTCGTCATCATGCTGGCGCTCGCCAAGTGCGGCCTGAGCGGGCTGGGCGACAACGCCTTCGTCGAACGGCCAC
The DNA here is from genome assembly GCA_035707965.1 of Actinomycetales bacterium. Classification (GTDB taxonomy): domain Bacteria; phylum Actinomycetota; class Actinomycetes; order Actinomycetales; family Angustibacteraceae; genus DASSTJ01. Next base: position 48,896 of record DASSTJ010000068.1, on the reverse strand, counting down.
GGTCCACGCCGCACGCCAGCAGCACGCCGTCCGGCACCTCGACGCCCAGCGACACGCCGACGACCCCCGCGGACACGGGCTCGGCAGCGGCCCCCGTCGCGATCGCCGGCGTCTCCAGCTTCGACCCCGAGGGCGACGGCCAGGAGAAGGAGCCCCTGGCCGCCAAAGCCGTCGACGGCAACCCGGCCACCGCCTGGACGTCGGACGCCTACAAGTCAGCGACGTTCTCCGGTCTGAAGAAGGGCGTGGGGCTGCGCCTCGACCTCGGCCGTGAGACCGAGGTCCACGAGGTGACGATCACGGTGCCCGCGCCCGGCACGAGCCTGGAGCTGCGCACGGTCAGCGGTGACAGCCTCAGCGGCTCGAAGGTCGTGGCGTCCGCCAAGGACCTCGACGGGACTGTCCCGGTCAAGCTGGGCACGCCGGTCTCCACCCGCTACCTCGTGCTGTGGTTCACCACGGCGGTGAAGGACCAGGACGGCTACCGCGTCGCGGTCTCGGAGGTGACCGTCTCGTGACGACCCCGCACCAGGAGGCGTCGGACGACGACCTCCTGGCGGCGCACGTCGCCGGCGACCCGGACGCGTTCGCGCTGCTGGTGCGTCGGCACCGCGACCGGCTGTGGGCGGTGGCGCTGCGCACCGTCGGCGACCGCGAGGAGGCCGCAGACGCGCTGCAGAACGCCCTGGTGTCGGCCTATCGTCGCGCGGGCACCTTCCGGGGCGAGGCGGCGGTCACCACGTGGCTGCACCGCGTGGTCGTCAACGCCTGCCTCGACGGCCGACGGCGCGCCGCTGCCCGGCCGACGACGCCCCTGCACGACGGGTACGAGCCCGCCGACCCCCGCGACGAGCACGCGGCCACCGAGACCGGCCTCGACGTGCGGGCCGCGCTGGCCCGGCTGCCCGAGCACCAACGCGTCGCCCTCGTCCTGGTCGACATGCAGCAGATGTCGGTCGCCGAGGCGGCAGCCGTGCTGGAGGTGGCCGAAGGCACGGTGAAGTCCAGGTGCGCCCGCGGCCGCGCGGCCCTGGCGCCCCTCCTGAAGCCGGACGACGGCGGGAACCACACCGCGGCGACCGACGTCCCACCGGCGGGGACCACCAGCCGGATCAGCACGAACCGTGAGCAGAAGGGAGGCAGGCCGTGACCCACCTGTCTCCTGGGGAGCTCGGCGACGTCGACGCGGTGGCCGGCCACGAGCACCTTCGGTCGTGCGAGCGCTGCCGCGCGCTGTGGCAGGAGCAGCGAGACGTGCGGGACCTCCTGCGCAGCGTCCCGCAGCCGGGGCCGGTGCCGACCGACGTCGCCGCGGACCTGGCCGCGGCGCTGGCACGTCTGTCGTCGGACGACGTGCCGACCGAGCCGCTGCTCGACCGGGCGGCGAGCAGCGCGTCCGCCACGTCCGCCACGTCCGCGACGACCGTCGTCCCGCTCGAGCCGCTGGCAGCCCGCCGCGAGCCGGGGGGACGGCCGCGGGCGTGGCTGGCGGCCGCGGCAGCCGTCGTGCTGCTCGGGGGCGGGGGTGCCGCCGTGGTGACGCACCCGTGGTCCGGCGCGGACCAGTCGTCGTCGACGGCGTCGGGTGCGGCCAAGGAGTCCCGTGCCGCCGGCCAGGACTCCGCCTCGAGGACGCCCGTCTACGCCACGGGTACGGCGTACGAGCGGGCGACTCTGCCGGCGCAGGTCGAGCAGCACCTGCTGGACGGCACGGCCACCCCTCTGCCGCCGTCGGGGGCCGCACCGCTGGCCTCGGGTTCGTCGGACGACCGCCGGCTCGCCAGTCCCCAGGTGCTGGCGTCCTGCCTGGCGGCGCTCGACGTGGACCCCGGGCACGTCACCGCGGTCGACCTCGCCACCTTCGGCGGCAGCCCGGCGGCCCTCGTGGTCGTGCGCGACGACGCAGGTGGCCAGGACGTGTGGGTGGTCGGCCGGGGCTGCCGGCAGGGCGACGACCAGACCCGGTACTTCGCCCGGGTGGGCTGACCTCGTCCCGGCACCGCCAGCGACGAACACCACACCGACGTGCGGAACACACGGCGCCTACGATGCCTTGAGACCTGTGAGGCCGCGCCAGGCAGCGGCCCACCCCAGCACCGTCGGATGAAGGGCCCCCCGTGACCAGCACCGAGCACACCACCGACGTGCCGACCGGTACCGTCCACGACGTGGTCGTCGTCGGGTCTGGTCCGGCCGGCTACACCGCCGCCATCTACGCGGCCCGGGCGAACCTGCGGCCCCTGGTCCTGGAGGGCTCGGTCACCTTCGGCGGCGCCCTGATGAACACGACCGAGGTCGAGAACTTCCCCGGCTTCCGCGACGGCGTCATGGGCCCGGAGCTGATGGAGCAGATGCGGGCACAGGCCGAGCGCTTCGGTGCCGACCTCGTGACGGACGACGCCGTCGAGCTGGACCTGCGGAGCGATCCCAAGCGCGTGGTGACCGGTGGGGGCGAGACGCACCTGGCGCGCACGGTGATCCTCGCGACGGGTTCCGCGTACCGCGAGCTGGGCCTGGAGAACGAGAAGCGGCTGTCCGGGCACGGCGTCTCGTGGTGCGCGACCTGCGACGGCTTCTTCTTCCGTGAGCAGCACATCGCGGTGGTCGGGGGTGGCGACTCCGCGATCGAGGAGGCCACCTTCCTCACCAAGTTCGCGGCGTCCGTGACGGTCATCCACCGCCGGGACGCGCTGCGAGCCTCCAAGGTGATGCAGGACCGCGCGTTCGCGAACGACAAGATCCGTTTCCGCTGGAACTCGGCGGTGGTCGAGGTGCTCGGCGACGACAAGGTGAGCGGCATCGTCGTGGAGGACACGCAGACCGGCGAGCGCGAGCAGCTCGACGTGTCCGGACTGTTCGTCGCCATCGGCCACGACCCCCGCGTCGAGCTGGTGCGCGACCAGATCGCGCTCACCGCGAAGGGGTACATCGACGTCCAGGGTCGCTCGTCCCGCACGTCGCTGCCGGGCGTGTTCGCCTGTGGCGACGTGGTCGACCACGAGTACATGCAGGCCATCACCGCAGCCGGCTCGGGCTGCGTGGCGGCGCTCGACGCCGAGCGGTACCTGGCCGCGCTCGGTGACGCCGGCGCGCCCGCACCGCACGAGGCCCAGACCGAGGAGCTGTCGGTCCACTGACCGCGCGTCCGCAGGCGCTGTCGGTGTCCCCGGCTACCGTTGAAACGGTGGACGTCAGCCCCGTCGCCCACCCCGTCCCATCCAGCAGCACTCGAGGAGCAGCACCGTGAGCGCCATCAAGACCACGACCGACGCCAGCTTCGACAGCGACGTCCTCGCCAGCGACAAGCCGGTGCTGGTCGACTTCTGGGCGCCCTGGTGCGGGCCCTGCCGCGCGATGGCGCCGATTCTCGACGAGATCGCCAGCGAGCACGGTGACCGGCTGGAGATCGTCAAGCTCAACACCGACGAGAACCCCGCCGTGACCGCCCGGTACGGCATCACCAGCATCCCCACGATGAACGTGTACGTGAAGGGCGAGCTGGTCAAGTCCATCACCAGCGCGAAGCCGAAGCCGGCGATGCTGCGCGAGCTCGCCGACTTCGTCGGCTGAGCGAGCCGATCGGCCGGGGCCGATCTACGATCGCCCACGGGTGCCGCGCCACGTCCAGCATCCTGTCCACCCGGGCCCTCCACCAGGCCAGTCAGGAGGTCGTCACGTGAGCGCCGGGCTGCTGCTACGCCGAGACGACACCGGCCCGGCCGTGCTCGACGTCCGTGACCGCCTGACAGCCACCGGCGACCTTCGTGTGGCCCGGACGGGCCCGGACGACACCGGTGACGTGTACACCGAGGACGTGGAGCGCGCCGTCCGGTCCTTCCAGCAGCGGCGTGGGCTGCTGGTCGACGGCATCGTCGGCCCGCAGACCTATCGGGCCCTCGAGGCCACCCGCTGGCAGCTGGGCGACCGGATCCTGCTGCACACGCCGGGTCACCTGATGGAGGGGGACGACGTCGCAGCGCTCCAGGAGCGCCTGCTGAGCCTCGGCTTCCCCTGCGGCCGGGTGGACGGCGTCTTCGGGTGGCAGACCGATGCGGCGCTCCGTCAGCTGCAGCGCGGGGTGGGGCTGCAGCCCGACGGCCTGGCGGGTCCGCACACGCTGCGGGCTCTCAACCAGCTCGGTCGTGCCGTGACAGGTGGCCGCCCGCACTCGCTGCGCGAGGCCGACCTCGTGCGTGCCGCCGGGCCCAACCTCAGCGGTCGTGTCATCGTCCTCGACCCCGGCCACTCCAGCGACCCCGACGCCGCCCACGGCGCAGCCGCCCACGGCCTCGTCGAGAGCGACGCGGTGCTCGACCTCGCGCGGCGGATCGAGGGCCGGCTCGCCGCCGTCGGGGTTCAGGTGGTCCTCACCCGAGCGCTCACCGGCAACCCTACCGAGCGCGAGCGCGCCGACCTGGCCAACGCCGTCGGTGCCGACCTGCTGCTGTCCCTGCACTGCGAGGCGCTTCCCGACCGGCCGCAGGCCAACGGCATCGCATGCTTCTTCTACGGCCACCCCGACCAGACCGGCGCCTGGTCTGGTGTGGGTGAGCACCTGGCCACGCTCGTGCAGCGTGAGATCGTGGCCCGGACGGACCTCACCGACTGCCGCACCCACGCCCGCACCTGGGACCTGCTGCGCATGACACGCATGCCGGCGGTGCGCATCGAGGTCGGCCACCTCACCAACGAGGGTGACGCCCATCGCCTCTCGCAGCCGGCGTTCCGCGACACGATCGCGGAGGCCGTGGTCGTCGCGGTGCAGCGTCTCTACCTCGCCGACGAGGACGACACGGCGACCGGCACGCTCAACGTGGCGGACGTGCTGGCGCGCGCGAGCCGCACCTGAGCCCTCCGTCGCGCTCGGAACCCGTGGAGCCCAGAACCCTTGTGCTGCAACGGTTCTCGGTGCTCCGACGTCGAGGCGCCCACCGTCAGCCGCGGGTCAGCACGGGTGCCCGTACGGAGCCGAGAAGGCGCTCGATCGCCTGCTCGACGTCCTCGCGCCACGACAGCGCCGTGCGCAGGTCGAGCCGTAGCCGAGGGTGGCGGTGGTGGGGCCGTACCGTCTTGAAACCGACGGCCAGCAGGAAGTCCGCCGGCAGCACGCATCCCCCGGTCGGGGCGTACCGGTCGTCGGGCGGTGCGGCCCCTGGGGCCAGGCCGTAGGCCTCGATGGCGCGGATCCCCCGGCGGGTGAGGTCCTTGGCGACCCCCTGAACCAGCATGCGCCCGAGGCCGGCGCCGACGAACTCCGGCAGCACACGTCCGGTCATCAGGAGCACCGCGTCCGCGCTCACCGGCGCTGTGGGGAAGGCCAGCGCGCGGGGTACGAGGTGCGGCGGGGCGTACATGACATAACCAGCGGCCAGGCTGTCGACGTACGCGATGCGACCGACTGAACCCCACTCCAGGAGGGCGGCCGACAGCCACGCCTCCTTCTCGAACGCCGGGTCGCCCGACTCCTGCGCCCGGGCACCCGCGACCGGGTCGAGCTCCCAGAACACGCACCGTCGGCACGGGACCGGAAGGTCGTCGATGCTGTCCAGGGTGAGCGGAGCCAGTCTCCGGGCGATCACGTCCTGCTCGCCACCCGAGGTTCGGCGTACTCGACCCAGGTGCGCGGCCGCAGCAGCGCGGCGACGAAACCGGTTGCGGCACCGACGGCCAGGCCCGTCAGCGCGAGGCGCAGCAGCCGCGGCCAGGACCCCCGCGGGCGCGCGAAGGGCGAGGCGGAGACAGCTGTCGCTCGCACCATGGATGCTCCGATTCCTCCAGGACGACGGCAGGGCTGGTCCCTGGCGGGTCGCGGACGTGCCGGGACGGCCCCTGGTGCCGTCATCGGATGGTACGTCGGTCCGGGCCGTCAGGGGTAGCCCGTTCTCCCGACCCGGCGCTCGGCTCAGCCGGCGCGGTCGCCCGGAGCCAGCAGACTGACGATGCGGTTGAGATCCTCGACCGAGGCGAACTCGACGGTCAGCTTGCCGCGCCGCTGACCCAAGGCGATCTTCACCCGCGTGTCGAACCGGTCCGAGAGCCGGGCCGCCAGGTCGTCGAGCTGAGGGTGCCGGGCACCGGCGCGCGGCTTGCGCCGGGTCACCGGTGCCTGGTCGCCACCGAGAGCGACGGTCTCCTCGACGGCGCGCACCGACATGCCCTCGGCCACGATGCGCTGGGCCAGCCGCTCGATCGCTGCGGCGTCAGGCAGTCCCAGCAGCGCGCGGGCGTGGCCGGCCGAGAGAACACCGGCGGCGACCCGTCGCTGCACCAGCGGAGGCAGCTTGAGCAGGCGGAGCGTGTTCGTGATCTGCGGACGCGAGCGACCGATGCGACTGGCGAGCTCGTCGTGCGTGCAGCCGAAGTCCTCGAGCAGCTGCGCGTACGCCGCCGCCTCCTCCAGGGCGTTCAACTGGCTGCGGTGAAGGTTCTCGAGCAACGCGTCGCGCAGGAGGTCGTTCTCTGCGGTGTCCCGCACGATGGCGGGAATGCTGTCCAGTCCGGCCGCGGTCGTCGCGCGCCAGCGACGCTCCCCCATGATGAGCTCGTAACGCCCCTCGTGGTTCGGCGACGGGCGCACGACAACGGGCTGCAGCACGCCGATCTCGCGGATCGAGTGGACGAGCTCGGCCATGTCTTCCTCGTCGAAGACCTGCCGCGGCTGGCGCGGGTTGGGCTCGATGAGCCCGACCGGCAGCTCGGCGAAGTGCGCTCCTGGCACCGGGACAAGGGCCGAGTCGGCGGCGGTTTCCCGTGAAACATCCGCGGGGTCGGTGGCGGACGGTGACGCGTCGTGGGCGTCGGCGCTCGAGGTCTCGGGCGCGGGGTCGGCGGGAGTGGCCGCCGCGTCCTCCGACCGGCGATCGAAGAACACGTCGACCGGACGGTCGGCCTTCGTCGTCACCGGAGCCGACGGGATCAGGGCACCCAGCCCCCGACCGAGACCACGCCGCTTCTCACTCACTCCGCGCTCCCTTCGTCGTCCTGACCGTGCTGACCTTGCATCGCCAGCTCCTTCGCCGCCTCCAGGTACGACAGCGCGCCGCTCGAGCCAGGATCGTAAGTCATCACGGTCTGCTGATGGCTCGGCGCCTCCGAGATGCGGACCGAACGCGGGATACTGGTTCGGAGCGTCACGTCCGTGAAGTGGTCTCGCACCTGCTGGGCCACGTCGGCCGACAGGCGAGTCCGGGCGTCGAACATCGTGAGCAGGATGGTGGAGACGTGCAGGGCCGGGTTGAGGTGCGACTGGATGAGCTCGATGTTCTTGAGCAGCTGCGAGAGGCCCTCGAGGGCGTAGTACTCGCACTGGATCGGGATGAACACCTCCTGCGCCGCCACGAAGGCGTTGACCGTCAGCAGCCCCAGCGACGGCGGGCAGTCGATGAGCACGTAGTCGAAGCGCGTGCTGCCGTCCGCCTCCCAGCGGTCCAGGAACGCGGCCAAGGCCTTCTGCAGCCGGGACTCGCGCGCGACGAGGGACACGAGCTCGATCTCGGCTCCGGCCAGGTCGATGGTCGCGGGCGCGCAGTACAGACGCGGGACGTCCGGGCACGCCTGCACGACGTCGGCGAGAGGTAGCCCGTCCACAAGGACGTCGTAGATGCTCGGCACCTCGGCGTGGTGGTCGATGCCGAGGGCGGTGGACGCGTTCCCCTGGGGGTCGATGTCGATGACCAGCACCGTGAGGCCCGACTGCGCGAGGGCGGCCGCCATGTTGACCGTCGTCGTGGTCTTGCCGACGCCCCCCTTCTGGTTCGCGACCGTCATGACGCGGCACGCCGGCGGGGCGGGAAGCCGCTGCCCGTGAAGCACGATGCGGCGACGGGCGTCCAGGGCGACCTCCCGCGCCAAGGGCGTGTCCTCGTCCGGCTCGGGGAGCGATCGGGCGAGCTCCTCCCGATCCACTGACGCCATCGCCACGTCGGCGTCACGATCGCCGGTGCCGGCGCGACCGGCACTGTTCAGCACCCACGTCGTGGCCTCTGCGGCCGAGGGCCTGGTGGCCAGACCCAGCTCGTCGTCGGTCGATGTTTCACGGGAAACCTGGCCAGCGCGAGGCCAGCCGAGGCCCGCGTCCGGACGTGACTCGGCCTCCGTTGCTGGCCATCCCAGACCGGACGTCCGTTGTTCCATGCGCGAGCCTCTCAACGTCGGGATGATCGAGCCGACCAGAAGTCCTTCGGTGTACACCGTCAGCGCCGCGGTCGGTCGGCGGGGGCGTCCTGGGCGACCCTAACGCGGACGACCGTCACTGGATCGCCGAGGAGGCCAGCCGCGAGCTCCACGATGTCCGTCCGCACCCCTCCGGCGCGACGCACCGCCGAGCGGGTACGCCCCACCTCGTCGGACGCCGACCGTCCCTTGATGGCCAACAGCTCGCCGCCCGGCTCGAGCAGCGGCAGGCTCCAGCGGCAGAGCCGGTCCAGGGAGGCGACCGCGCGGGCAGTTACGTGGGGGACCCGGACGTCACCGACGAGGTCCTCGGCTCGGGTTCGGCGGACCCTGACGCCGGTGAGCTGGAGGTCGGCTACGACCATGGTCAGCCAGTCGACGCGCCGCAGCAGCGGCTCCACCAGGGTGATGCGCAGGTCGGGCCGCCGTAGCGCCAGCGCGATCCCGGGAAGACCGGCACCAGAGCCGATGTCGAGCACCTCGGCGTCCGGCGGCAGTAGATCGGTGAGGACCGCGCAGTTCAGGACGTGCCGTTCCCAGAGCCGTGGCACCTCGCGCGGCCCCAGGAGACCCCACTCCACGCCTGTCGTCGCCAGGTGCCGGACGTAGCGGCGGACCAGCGGCAGCCGGTCACCGAACACGCCGACCGCCACGGCTGGCGGATCCGGGATCAGCTCGGCGGCCGGATCCAGCCCGGTCTCCGACGCGGCGTGTTGCACGTGAAACGTCCCCGGCGGCTGCGCCCCGTCCGGAGCTGAAGGGCGCGACGCAGGCGGGCCGGCGTCGGCGTCCTCATGTTTCACGTGCAACCTCGGTCTCAGCGCACGGTCTCAGGCGGGCAGGACGACGACGTGACGCTGCGGCTCGACACCTTCGGACTCCGTGACCAGACCCGCCGCGGCGACGGCGTCGTGGACGACCTTGCGCTCGAACGGCGTCATCGGCTCCAGCGCGAGTCGCGACCCGGTCGAGCGCACCTCGTCCACGGCCTCCTGAGCCCGCTTCACCAGAGCCTCACGGCGCCCTGCCCGGTACCCAGCGACGTCGAGCATCAGACGCGACCGCTCGCCGCTGCTCGCGAGGACGGCGAGCCTGGTCAGCTCCTGCAACGCCTCGAGCACCTCGCCATCCCGACCGACGAGACGGCGGGGGACGCGGCCCTCCTCGGAGTCGACGATCGCCACAGCTGCGCGATCGCCGTCGATGTCGATGTCGATGTCGCCGTCCAGGTTCGTGAGGTCGAGGAGTCGTTCCAGGTAGTCGGCCGCGATCTCACCCTCGCGCTCCAGCCGCTCCACGGCTACCTCGGTCGCCGGGCCACGACGCGGCTCGTCAGCGCCGTCGGGCGGGGTGGTGTCCTCGAACGGCGTCGCGGACTCGGTCATGTCGTCTCCTTGGGTCAGTGGCACGGGGTCAGGGTGGCGGGCTGATCAGCGAGGACGTCGTCCCGGCTTCGCCGTTCCCGGTGACTGCTTCGTGCGCTTCTTGCTTGCTGCTGAGGACGTGCTCGAACCGGAGGTCGTGGCCGAGGCCTTGCCCTGCTTCGAACGCTTCGTCGCCGCCGGCTGCGTGGTCGAGGGCTGCTTCTTCGGGGCCTGCTTCTGCGCGCGAGCGCCCGGCTTGGGCGACGTCGAGCCCTCCTTGGTGAGCGACGGACCCGACGCGCTCTCGGCCACGTCCGCGCTGTCGGTGACGTTCGGCGTCCCGGACGTCTCCGTCTTCGGACCACGCTTGCTGCGAGCCTGACGCTTGGGCTGGGCCCGCTGCCCAGACGTCGGAGCTGTTGCTGCCTCGGTCTCGATCGCCTCGAGGTCCGGGCCTCCACGGCCGTGCCGCCGCCGCCGCTCCAGCAGCGCCCGCTCCGCAGGCGAGCCGGGGGCGGGCATGCGCCGAATCACGTAGAACTGCTGGCCCATCGACCAGGCGTTCGTGGTGAGCCAGTAGAGCAGGACACCGATCGGGAAGTTCACACCCGAGACCGCGAAGACCACGGGCAGCACGTACAGCAGCATCTTCTGCTGCTTGGCGAACGGGTTGTCCAGCGCTGCCGCCGGCATGTTCTTCATCATCAGCTGACGTTGGGTGGTGAACGTCGTCGCCGACATCAGCACGATGAGGACGACCGTGATGACCTTCGTGTTGATGTTGTCGGCGTGGATGAACGTCGAGGAGAGCGGTGCGCCGAACAGCGTGGAGTTGTCGGCCTGCTCGGCCAGGCGCTGGGTCAGCGGGCCGATCGGCCGCGAGTTGCGCACGTACTGGTTGAGGACGCGGAACAGCGCGTAGAAGATCGGCGCCTGCAAGATGATCGGCAGGCAGGACGCGAACGGGTTGGTGCCCGTCTCCTTGTAGAGGGCCATCGTCTCCTGGGTCATGGCCTGTCGGCTCTCAGGATCCGTCTTGCCCTTGTACTTGGCCTGGATCTTCTTCATCTCGGGCTGGATCATCTGCAGCCCGCGCGACGCCTTGATCTGCTTGACGAACAGCGGGATCAGGATGATGCGGATGACGATGACGAGCCCGACGATCGACAGCGCCCACGTCCAGCCCGACGCCTCCGGCATCCCGACGAACGACAGCACCTTGTGCCACATGACCATGAGCCAGGCCACGGCGTACTCGAGCGGGTACAGGATCTTTCCCATGACGGTGAGGTCCTCGGTGGGGCTCAGGCGACGGCGCGAGGGCCGTCAGCGGGGTGGTCGTCGTCAGCGGCTGCCGCACGACGGAAGCTGGTGGGGTGGTGCTGGAGGGCGGGCCCGTGCCCGGCGGTCGGACCGTCAGCCGGGGGCCGCGCGGACTCGTGGTGCCGGCGAGCGGCGCGGGCCCGCGGCCTCGCCGGTGGAACGTGGTCGACGCCACCGGGGTTCCAGGGGTGGCAGCGACCGACCCGCCGGATCGCCAGCCAGGTGCCGCGCAGGGCACCGTGCGTCTGCAGCGCCGTGACGGCGTAGGCCGAGCACGACGGGTAGAAGCGGCAGCGGGGACCGAGCAGCGGTGAGACGAACAGCTGGTACCCGCGCACGAGCAGCAGCAGCAGCCGTGTCATCGGGCGACCTCGGTCCGGGACCGCCGAGTGCGCGGGCCGGCGGCCAGGGCTCGGTCCAGCGCCCGCTCGAGGTCGGCGCCGAGCTCGGCGGAGGTGGCCGTCGCCGCCAAGGGAGTGGCTCGGACGACGAGTCGGGATCCGTCCGGGACGCGCTCGAGGCGAGCCCGCAGCTCGTGCCGCAGTCGCCGCTTCACGCGAGTGCGGACCACGGCCCCACCCACGGCACGAGAGACGACGAGGCCGATCCGGGCCGGCGGCAGAGCGCTCGACACCGGACCAGCCTCGGGGAGCAGCAGGTGCACGGCAAGGAGGGGACGACCGGCCCGACGCCCGAGACGGACCGCACGAGTGAAGTCCTCACGGGTGCGCATCCGGTGCGAGGCGGGCAGCACGCCCGCGGCCTCAGGCGGACAGCTCTGCGCGACCCTTGCGTCGACGCGCAGCAAGGATGGCGCGGCCGGCGCGGGTGCGCATGCGCAGGCGGAACCCGTGCGTCTTCGCCCGACGGCGGTTGTTCGGCTGGAAGGTGCGCTTGCTCACGAGGTTCTCTCCTGATGACGGGGTGGACCCGCGCCCGACGTGCGGTTCGGCTCGGCCACCATGGGACACCCACGACACGTGCCACCAGGCAGACTCGCTGCCAGGTGCTCGAGCGCGCGCGGGCATGCGACAGCGGCCGTCACCGAGGGACTGCTCCAAGGTACGGCCCCGGGCGGCGCTAGAGCAAACCGCCGCAGCGCCAGGTCCCGTCGACGACACGAGCGCCGAACCCACCAGTCTGGCGGTGAGCCGTCTCGTCCCCCGTGACGACACGCCGACGACTTCATGGAAAACCATGCCGGACATGTGCGCGGGGCTCGCGAGGTCGTGTAGCGTCCTGCCCGGTCCCTTCTCCATCCCGCCATGCACAGGCTGTGGACGAACATGTGGACCACCGGCGTACGGTAGCCAGGCGCGTTCGACCGGACCGCTCGAGAAGGCCGCTCTGACGGACGGGTTCCCGCCCGAGGAGCCTCTCGACAACGCAGGACAGCCGACGGAGGACGTGTGGCGCAGGGCAGCGAGACGGACTTCGCCCGCATCTGGCACGGCACGCTCTCGGTGCTCGGAGACGGTGGCCTGAGCACGAAGCAGCACGCGTTCCTCCGCCTGGCCAAGCTGGTCGGGCTGCTCGACTCCACGGCGCTTCTCGCCGTCCCGAACGAGCTCACCAAGGAGGTCCTGGAGCAGCGGCTGCGCGCCCAGGTCACCGACGCGCTCGGTGCCCAGCTGGACCAGGAGATCCGGATCGCCGTCACGGTCGACCCCACGTTGGCCATGGAGCCGGACGCCCTCGACGTGGAGGCCGAGGGCATCGGCGACGGCGCGTCGGTGCAGGTCTCGACCCGCGCCGCGGACGTGACGCGCCCCGAGTCGTCAGCCCACGAGGACGCCGTGGTGCCGGTTCACCGCACCCCGCTGCCCTCGACGGACTCCGCCGAGCGCGGCCCCGTCGAGCCGGCTCGGCTCAACCCGAAGTACACCTTCGAGACGTTCGTCATCGGCTCGAGCAACCGGTTCGCGCACGCTGCGGCGGTCGCGGTGGCGGAGGCGCCGGCCAAGGCCTACAACCCGTTGTTCGTCTACGGGGAGTCCGGGCTCGGCAAGACCCACCTGCTGCACGCCGTCGGGCACTACGCGCGCAACCTCTACCCGGGCGTCCGCGTGCGGTACGTGAACTCGGAGGAGTTCACGAACGACTTCATCAACTCCATCCGCGACGACAAGGCGCAGGCCTTCCAGCGGCGCTACCGGGACGTCGACATCCTGCTGATCGACGACATCCAGTTCCTGCAGGGCAAGGTGCAGACGCAGGAGGAGTTCTTCCACACCTTCAACACCCTGCACAACGCCAACAAGCAGGTCGTCATCACGTCCGACCTGCCGCCCAAGCAGCTCGCCGGCTTCGAGGACCGCATGCGCAGCCGCTTCGAGTGGGGACTGATCACCGACGTCCAGCCCCCGGACCTCGAGACCCGCATCGCGATCCTGCGCAAGAAGGCGATCCAGGAGCGCATGACCGCACCGGACGACGTGATGGAGTACATCGCGAGCCGCATCTCGACGAACATCCGCGAGCTCGAGGGCGCCCTGATCCGCGTCACCGCCTTCGCCAGCCTGAACCGGCAGCCGGTCGACCTGGGCCTGACGGAGATGGTCCTCAAGGACCTGATCCCGCACGAGCAGGGTCCGGAGATCACGTCGGCGACGATCATCGCTCAGACGGCGGCCTACTTCGGGCTCACCATCGACGACCTCTGCGGGCAGTCCCGCTCGCGGGTGCTCGTCAACGCCCGGCAGATCGCCATGTACCTGTGCCGCGAGCTGACCGAGCTCTCGCTACCGAAGATCGGGCAGCAGTTCGGCGGCCGTGACCACACCACCGTCATGCACGCCGAGCGCAAGATCCGGCAGCTGATGGCCGAGCGACGCAGCATCTTCAACCAGGTCACCGAGCTGACCAACCGCATCAAGCAGCAGAGCCAGTAGCGCTCGCCACGGGCGTCGTCCACGTCTCGTCCACAGCCTCGTGCCCGGCTGGACGCACCGGGTCCACACCCTGTGGAGAACTCTGTGGATCTGTGGACAACCCCGCCGGTCCGGGACCCCTCCTGGCGCCCGCCGCTGTGGACGAGCTGGGGACGCCCCGGTGGAGAACCTGTGAGGCGCCGGGACGACAGGTGGACGACCGCGAACCGTCCACAGCCACGCGCTCGCCCGGCGTCCGACGTCCCCAGGGCTCTCCACACTGCCATCCGAGCGCTGACCTGCGTCGACACCGGTCATCCACAGGATCCACAGGTGCGATGACCACGATGAGAGAGAACACCACCATGATCCGCCCACGAACACCTGGGGACCCCGGTCCTGTGGAGAAGGCGGACGACCGCCCGGAGCCCTTGGTCACCAGCCGTGTCCGCCGGTTCCGCCTGTCCCCCTCGGAGGCTAGGGTCGTCTCGCGCACGTCGACGTCCGACGTGCGGCGTGCACGTGTCTGCCCCTGCCCGTCGTGGGTGGGTGCTCGTCGGAGGGAACGGTGACCGGTGAAGTTCCGCGTTGAACGCGACGTCCTCGCCGAGGCGGTGAGCTGGGCCGCGCGTGGGCTGCCGACGCGCCCACCCGTGCCGGTGCTCGCCGGAGTGCTGCTCGAAGCGAGCACCGACGGGTCCCTGACGCTGTCTGCCTTCGACTACGAGGTGAGCGCCCGGGTCAGCGTGGCGGCCGACGTCGCCGAGGAGGGCACCGTCCTGGTGTCAGGCCGACTGCTGGCCGACATCTCGAGGAACCTGCCGGACCGGCCGGTCGACATCGCCACCGACGGCACGAAGGTGACCGTGGCCTGCGGCTCGTCGCGGTTCACCCTGCTGACGATGCCGGTCGACGACTACCCCGCGCTGCCGCAGATGCCGGAGGCGTCGGGCCGGGTCCCCGGCGACGTGTTCACCCTGGCGGTCAGCCAGGTGACGACGGCGGCCGGGCGCGACGACACCCTGCCGATCCTCACCGGCGTCCGGGTCGAGATCGAGGGGTCGACGATCACCCTCCTGGCGACCGACCGCTACCGGCTGGCCGAGCGCACCCTGACGTGGAACCCCTCGGGAACCGACACGTCCGCGGTCGCGCTGGTGCCTGCCCGCACGCTCGCCGAGACCGCGCGCGCCCTCGGCGCGAGCGCCGACGTCGAGCTGGCGCTGGCCCGCAGCGGCAGCGGTGAGGGCCTGATCGGTTTCGAGGCCGGCCGCCGGCGCATGACGTCGCGACTCCTCGACGGCGAGTACCCGAAGGTGAGCGCCATCTTCCCGAGCACCAGCGACACGCACGCTGTCGTCGAGACCGCCCCACTGGTCGAGGCGGTCAAGCGCGTCGCGCTGGTCGCCGAGCGCAACGCTCCCGTCCGGCTGCGGTTCAGTGACGGCCAGCTGACCATCGAGGCCGGCCAGACGGAGGACGCGCAGGCCAGCGAGGCGGTCGAGGCGACGCTCGAGGGGGACGACATCGAGATCGCCTTCAACCCGCAGTACCTGCTCGACGGCCTGGGTGCCCTGCACCAGCCGTGGGCGAGGCTCGACTTCACGCTCCCGACCAAGCCGGCGCTGCTGACCGGGCAGGCCGAGCCGACAGCCGAGCCGGACAGCAGCTTCCGGTACGTGCTCATGCCGATCCGGCTCGCCGGGTAGCGGCACCCCCCGACCGGGCAGAGGCCGTCGCGCGCACGCCGCCACGTCACGGGAGCATGGGCGGCACGACACGAGGAGAGGGGTTTCGCTCATGCACATCGGACTCATCGGCCTGGGCAAGATGGGCGGCAACATGCGTGACCGCCTGCGCGCCTCGGGGATCGAGGTCACCGGGTACGACCGCAACCCCGACATCAGCGACGTCGACTCGCTCGAGGGCCTCGTCCAGGCTGTGCCGACCCCTCGCCTCGTGTGGGTGATGGTGCCGTCGGGCGACGCGACGGACGCGACGATCCGTGAGCTCGCCGACCGGCTCGAGCCGGGCGACCTCGTCATCGACGGTGGCAACTCCCGCTGGACCGAGGACTTCGTGCACGCCGAGCTGCTGGACGGCAAAGGCATCGGCTTCGTCGACTGCGGCGTCTCCGGTGGCGTGTGGGGCAAGGAGGTCGGGTACGGCCTCATGTGCGGCGGCTCCGACGAGCACGTGCAGCGCGCCATGCCGGTGTTCGACGCGTTGCGCCCCGAGGGTCCGCGCGAGGAGGGCTTCGTGCACGCGGGCGAGTGCGGCGCCGGGCACTACACGAAGATGGTGCACAACGGCATCGAGTACGGGCTGATGCAGGCGTACGCCGAGGGGTACGAGCTGCTCGCCGCGAAGGACCTGGTCACCGACGTCCACGGCGCCTTCAAGGCATGGACGCGCGGCACCGTCGTCCGCTCCTGGCTGCTCGACCTGCTCGTCCGGGCGCTCGAGGACGACGCCGAGCTCGCGTCGATCAAGGGCTACGTCGTCGACTCGGGCGAGGGCCGGTGGACCGTCGAGGAGGCGATCGAGAACCGCGTGCCCATGCCGGCGATCTCGGCCGCGCTCTTCGCCAGGTTCGCCTCGCGGCAGGAGGACTCGCCGGCGATGAAGGCGGTGGCGGCGCTGCGCCACCAGTTCGGCGGGCACGCGGTGACGGAGGCGGGACCGACCTCGGGGGCCGGTGACGTCTCTGAGGGCGCGACCGCCCCCGAGGCAGGGCCGTCGTCCGGCACCGGATCCACCGACTGACCACCCGATCACCCATGCACCTTGCCCACCTGTCCCTCAGCGACTTCCGCAGCTACGCGTCGGCCGAGCTTCCGCTCGGCCTGGGGGTCACGGCACTGGTCGGCCCGAACGGCCAGGGCAAGACGAACCTCGTGGAGGCCGTCGGCTACGTGGCGACGCTGGGTAGTCACCGGGTGTCGAGCGACGCCCCGCTGGTGCGACTGGGGGCTGACCGGGCGATCGTGCGCGCGTCGGTGGTGCGCGACGAGCGGCCGACGCTGGTGGAGCTGGAGATCACCCCGGGCAAGGCGAACCGTGCCCGCATCAACCGGGGGCCCGTGCCGCGAGCCCGCGAGGTGCTGGGGCTGCTGCGCACGGTGCTGTTCGCCCCCGAGGACCTCAGCCTGGTCAAGGGCGACCCGAGCGACCGGCGTCGGTTCCTCGACGAGCTGCTCGTGGCTCGGTCGCCGAGGTTCGCCGGCGTGCGGTCCGACTACGAGCGAGTGCTCAAGCAGCGCAGCGCGCTGCTGAAGACGGCCGGCCCCGCCGTGCGGCGCGGCCAGGGTGACGTGCGCACGCTCGACGTCTGGGACCAGCACCTCGCCACGTCCGGTGCCGAGCTGCTCGCGGGCCGGCTGCGGCTGGTCACGGACCTCGCGCCCTACGTCGCCCACGCCTACGAGCAGGTGAGCGAGGGCCAGGGTGAGGCGGGGCTCACCTACAGGTCGGCACTGGCCGACCCCGACCGTGGTGGTGACCTCGCGGCCGAGATCCTGGACGCACCGGGCGGCGGTCGCGAGCTGCTGCAGGCCAGGCTGCTCGAGGCGACCAGCCGGCTGCGGCGCCAGGAGCTCGAGCGCGGGGTCTGCCTGGTCGGTCCGCACCGGGACGACCTGGTGCTCTCGCTGGGCCCGTTCCCAGCGAAGGGGTACGCGAGCCACGGTGAGTCGTGGTCGCTCGCGCTCGCGCTGCGCCTCGCCTCGTACGAGCTGCTGCGGCACGAGGCAGGCGGTGATCCCGTGCTCGTCCTGGACGACGTCTTCGCCGAGCTCGACGTGGGTCGGCGCACCAGGCTGGCCGCGCTCGTCGCCGGCGCTGAGCAGGTCCTCGTCACCGCCGCCGTGCCGGACGACGTCCCCGAGGAGCTGGAAGGAGCACGCGTCGACGTGATGGGCGGCGAGATCAGCCGTGTCCGGTGAGCGTCCGGACGACCGGCCCGTCGACCCCCTTGAGTCCCTCGAGCCCGGCGACGCCGAGGACGAGCGGGAGCGTGCGGCCAGCGCGGCCCGCACCGCGCTGCAGCGGGCGCGAGCCGCCGCTGCCGCCCGGGGTCTGCGCCCCGGTCACCGTGGGCGTTCCCGGTCCGCGACCTCGCCGGATCCGTCCCGCACCGCTGCCGGCGACCGCGAGCCACAGGCCCTGGGCGCCGGTCTGGAGCGGCTGGTGACCGACCGAGGCTGGCAGGTGGACGTCGCCGTCGGTGGCGTCATGGGGCGCTGGCCGCGCGTGGTCGGCCCCGACGTGGCCGCCCACTGCACGCCGGTGTCGTTCGCGGACGGCGTCCTGACGGTCCGGGCCGACTCGACCGCCTGGGCTACCCAGGTGCGCCTGCTCGTGCCGACGCTGCTGCGTCGGCTGGCCGAGGAGCTGGGCGACGACGTGGTGCGCCAGGTCCACGTCGGCGGGCCGGCCTCGCCCTCGTGGCGACGTGGTCGGCGGGCGGTGCAGGGCCCGGGGCCGCGGGACACCTACGGCTGACCACCTGACCGGTGTGGCAGTGACTGGTGCGGAGTGACTAGATGTCCATCGCCCGTACGGGTGAGTTTTCCACTGCTTGTCCACAGGCTGTGGATCTTCGACGGAGCCTCACGTGATTCGCGTCAGGACGAACGAAGCCCCCGTCTGACGTAGGGGGAGTCGAGATGAGGACGCCAGGCGCCTCTGAACGGCCCTCCAGGCGTGCCTCAGGGGTGTCAGCACCGCCGTTACCCCTGCGCCGGGACGAGAACCGGTAGACTGAACCGCATCCGCGACCGCACGCCGTCAGCCTGTCGTGCACCGCAGGTCGCGTGCGGACAAGGAGTCCTCCTCTCGTGCCTGAGACCAGCCCTGCCTCGGACAGCCCTGCCCCCGACGGCTCCACCCCTGACACCTCGGCCCCCGGCGCATCCGCCGCGAACGACGCGGCGAACGACCCGGTGGTCGACCCGGTGGTCGACCCGGACACCGTCGGCGACGAGACCATCGACCCGCAGACCGGCGCGGTGCCCAGCATCGCGGCCGCACCGGTGTACGACGCGAGCGCGATCACGGTGCTCGAGGGGCTGGAGGCCGTCCGCAAGCGGCCCGGCATGTACATCGGCTCCACCGGCCCCCGGGGGCTGCACCACCTCGTCTACGAGGTCGTCGACAACTCCGTCGACGAGGCGCTCGCCGGCTACGCCACCACGATCGACGTGACGCTGCTGGCTGACGGTGGGGTGCGGGTCGTCGACGACGGCCGCGGCATCCCCGTCGGCATCATGCCCGGCGAGAACCGCCCGGCGGTCGAGGTCGTGCTGACCGTCCTGCACGCCGGCGGCAAGTTCGGCGGGTCCGGCTACGCGGTCTCCGGCGGCCTGCACGGCGTCGGCGTCTCCGTCGTCAACGCGCTGTCGACCAGGCTCGACGTCGCCGTCGGCCGAGGCGGACACGTCTACCGCCAGACGTTCCTGAACGGCGTGCCGGAGGCGCCGCTGGACAAGGGCGAGGACACCGACCACACCGGCACGTCGATCACGTTCTGGCCGAACGACGAGATCTTCGAGACGGTCGACTTCGACTTCGAGACGCTGCGCGCGCGGTTCCAGCAGATGGCGTTCCTCAACAAGGGCCTCACGATCATGCTGACCGACCTACGGCCGGGCCACGAGGCCACGGACGAGTCCGAGTCGGCCGACACCGACGAGACGGCGGACGGTGACGTCCCCAGCGGTCCGCGGCAGGTGAGCTACTGCTACGCCGGTGGGCTCGTCGACTACGTCCGGCACCTGAACTCGAGCAAGCGCGCCGAGGTGCTGCACCCCGAGATCATCGACTTCGAGTCCGAGGACGCGGAGCGGCGGCTGTCGCTCGAGGTCGCCATGCAGTGGACGGGGGCGTACTCCGACAGCGTCCACACGTACGCCAACACGATCAACACGCACGAGGGTGGAACGCACGAGGAGGGGTTCCGGGCCGCGCTGACCACCCTGGTCAACCGGTACGCGCGTGAGAAGGGCCTGCTCAAGGACAAGGACGACAACCTCTCGGGCGAGGACATCCGCGAGGGGCTGACGGCGGTCGTGTCGATCAAGCTGGGGGAGCCGCAGTTCGAGGGCCAGACCAAGACCAAGCTCGGCAACACCGAGGCCAAGGGCTTCGTGCAGCGGGTCGTCACCGACAACCTCGGCGACTGGCTCGAGCGGCACCCGAGCGAGGCGCGCGACATCATCCGCAAGTCGATCCAGTCGGCGGCGGCGCGCGTGGCTGCGCGCAAGGCGCGCGACGCCACGCGCCGCAAGGGTCTGCTCGAGTCGTCGTCGCTGCCGGGCAAGCTCAGCGACTGCCAGTCCAACGACCCGGCCCAGTGCGAGATCTTCATCGTCGAGGGTGACAGCGCCGGCGGCTCCGCCAAGGGCGGCCGCAACCCCATGACGCAGGCGATCCTGCCCATCCGCGGCAAGATCCTCAACGTCGAGAAGGCGCGCATCGACCGCGTGCTGGGCAACGCCGAGGTGCAGGCGCTCATCTCGGCGTTCGGCACGGGCATCGGCGAGGA
Organism: Actinomycetales bacterium; assembly: GCA_035707965.1. Taxonomy (GTDB): domain Bacteria; phylum Actinomycetota; class Actinomycetes; order Actinomycetales; family Angustibacteraceae; genus DASSTJ01. The sequence goes on along the minus strand of DASSTJ010000068.1, from coordinate 28,623 downwards.
CTTCGACCTCGAGAAGCTGCGCTACCACAAGATCGTGCTGATGGCCGACGCCGACGTCGACGGCCAGCACATCCGCACGCTCCTGCTCACCCTGCTGTTCCGGTTCATGCGTCCGCTCGTCGACCAGGGCTTCGTCTACCTCGCCCAACCACCGCTGTACCGGGTGAAGTGGAGCCAGGGACCCCACGACTTCGTCTACTCGGACCGCGAGCGCGACGCCGTCGTCAAGGCCGGGCAGGAGGCAGGGCGCAAGCTGCCGAAGGAGAACGGCATCCAGCGCTACAAGGGCCTGGGCGAGATGAACGCCCACGAGCTGTGGGAGACCACGATGGACCCGGACAACCGCGTGCTGCTCCAGGTCACGCTGGACGACGCCGCGGCCGCTGACGAGTCGTTCTCGGTGCTCATGGGTGAGGACGTCGAGTCGCGCCGGTCCTTCATCCAGCGGCACGCCAAGGACGTGCGCTTCCTCGACATCTAGCGCCGCCGCCTGGCCCGGGCCTCGGGCCACCTCCGCCTGTCATCACCTCCATCGACACGTAAGGGCCAACCGTGACGGAACAGCCGCCGACCAGCGGACCGGACCACCGCATCGAGCAGGTCGACCTGCAGGTCGAGATGCAGCGGTCCTACATGGACTACGCGATGAGCGTCATCGTGAGCCGCGCGCTGCCCGACGTGCGGGACGGCCTGAAGCCCGTGCACCGGCGAGTGCTGTACGCGATGTACGACGGCGGGTACCGCCCGGACCGCGGCTACAACAAGTGCAGCCGCGTCGTCGGCGACGTCATGGGCCAGTACCACCCGCACGGTGACAGCTCGATCTACGACACGCTCGTGCGGCTCGCACAGCCGTGGTCGCTGCGCTACCCGCTGGTCGACGGGCAGGGCAACTTCGGCTCGCCGGGCAACGACCCCGCCGCCGCCATGCGCTACACGGAGTGCCGCATGGCCCCGCTCGCCATGGAGATGGTGCGCGACATCGACGAGGACACGGTCGACTTCTCGCCGAACTACGACGGCAAGACGCAGGAGCCGGACCTCCTACCGGCGCGGTTCCCCAACCTGCTGGTCAACGGCAGCAACGGCATCGCCGTCGGCATGGCCACCAACATCCCGCCGCACAACCTGCGTGAGGTGGCGTCCGGCGTCCAGTGGTTCCTGGAGAACCCGGAGGCGACGCGGGAGCAGCTGCTGGACGAGCTGCTGGCCCGGGTGCACGGCCCGGACTTCCCGACGGGCGCGCTCATCATGGGCCACCGGGGCATCGAGGACGCCTACCGCACGGGTCGTGGCTCGATCACGATGCGGGCGGTCGTCGAGGTCGAGGAGATCCAGAACCGGCAGTGCCTGGTCGTGACCGACCTGCCGTACCAGGTGAACCCTGACAACCTGGCGCTCAAGATCGCCGACCTCGTCAAGGACGGCAAGATCGCCGGCATCGCGGACGTGCGCGACGAGTCGTCGTCGCGCACCGGTCAGCGGCTCGTCATCGTGCTCAAGCGCGACGCGGTCGCGAAGGTCGTGCTCAACAACCTCTACAAGCACACGCAGCTGCAGGACAACTTCGGCGCCAACATGCTGGCGCTCGTCGACGGCGTCCCGCGCACGCTTCCCCTCGACGGGTTCGTGCGGCACTGGGTCGATCACCAGGTCGAGGTCATCCAGCGCCGCACCCGCTTCCGCCTGCGCAAGGCCGAGGAAGAGGCCCACATCCTGCGGGGCTACGTCAAGGCCCTGGACATGCTCGACGAGGTCATCGCGCTGATCCGCGCCTCGCAGACCGTCGAGGCCGCTCGCGCCGGCCTGATCGAGCTGCTCGACGTCGACGAGATCCAGGCCTCGGCCATCCTCAACATGCAGCTGCGTCGACTGGCTGCCCTCGAGCGCCAGAAGATCATCGACGACCTGGCGAAGATCGAGGAGCAGATCGAGGACTACAAGGCGATCCTGGCGTCACCGGAGCGGCAGCGGCAGATCATCAGCGAGGAGCTGGCCGAGATCGTCGCGAAGTACGGTGACGAGCGGCGCACCCAGATCGTGCCGTTCGACGGCGACATGTCGATGGAAGACCTCATCCCCCAGCGGGACGTGGTCGTGACGATCACGCGCGGCGGCTACGCCAAGCGCACGCGGGTCGACGAGTACCGGTCGCAGAAGCGCGGCGGCAAGGGCGTGCGCGGTGCGCAGCTGCGCGGCGACGACCTGGTGGAGCACTTCTTCACCACGACGACGCACCACTGGCTGCTGTTCTTCACGAACCTGGGGCGCGTCTACCGGGCCAAGGCGTACGAGCTGCCCGAGGGTGGCCGCGACGCCAAGGGGCAGCACGTCGCGAACCTCCTGGCGTTCCAGCCGGGCGAGCACATCGCCCAGGTCCTCGACCTACGCGACTACGAGCAGGCGGAGTACCTGGTGCTCGCCACCAAGGCGGGTCTGGTCAAGAAGACGCGGCTCAGCGAGTACGACACGAACCGCACGGCGGGCCTCATCGCCATCAACCTGCGGGCGGTGGCGTCGGGCGAGCCGGTGGACGACGAGGACGCACCGGTCGTGCACGACGAGCTGGTGTCGGCGCGGCTGGTCTCCAGCCACGACGACCTGCTGCTGGTGTCCCGCCAGGGCCAGTCGCTGCGCTTCCACGCGACCGACGAGGCCCTGCGGCCGATGGGACGCGCGACCAGCGGCGTGACCGGCATGAAGTTCCGCGGGGACGACCACCTGCTGGCCATGGACGTCGTCCGGCCCGACGAGCCGCTCGACGTGTTCGTGGTCTTCGAGAACGGGCTCGCCAAGCGCACGCCGGTCGACCAGTACCGCGTGCAGGGTCGTGGCGGTCTCGGCATCAAGGTGGCCAAGCTGTCCGAGAAGGGCGGTCACCTGGTCGGGGCGCTCATGGTCGGTGACCACGACGAGGTGCTCGTCGTCATGGAGAAGGGCAAGATCGTGCGGTCCCGCGTGGACGACGTCCGGGCGACCGGTCGGGACACCTCGGGGGTGCGGTTCGCGACCCCGGACCGCCATGACTCCATCACCGGCATCGCGCGCAACGCCGAGCACGTGGTCGCCGACGAGGCGGACGAGGACGGCGACGCACCCGAGCAGCAGGCGCAGGTGGATTCATCCCCGGACGCAGATGGCGTAGCGTCTGACGGTGCAGCAGCCGGCGACGGACCGGCCGAGCAGCCCGGTCAGCCAGGAGGCGACGAGTGAGCACACCAGAGCAGGCGTACGGCTCCGGTGCCCGGACGTTCACGTCCGGTCCCTCCACCGCGCCCAGCCGTCCGGTGAGCGAGTCGGCGGCCCGCGGCCAGACGAGCACGGCCGCACGGCCGATCAGCGGTCCTCGCAAGGTGCGGCTCACCGTGGCCCGGGTGGATCCCTGGTCGGCGATGAAGCTGTCCTTCCTGCTGTCGGTGGCCATCGGCATCGCCCTGGTCGTGATGACGGCCGTGCTGTGGATGATCCTCGACGGCATGGGGGTGTTCGCTGACGTCGACCGCACCATCGGCGAGATCATGGGGAGCGACGCCGGCACCTTCAACCTCATGGACTACCTCGGCTTCGGGCGGGTCCTGTCGCTCGCCACCGTGATCGCGGTCATCGACGTGTTCTTGCTGACGGCGCTCGCCACCCTGGGGGCCTTCCTGTACAACGTCTGCTCGTCGCTCGTCGGCGGCGTCCACCTGACGCTCACCGACGACTGAGGCGGTTTGGGAGCGGGGTCCCCGCTGGGGTACCCTCGTCCGGCGCGCACTGTGCCGTCGTCCGACGGCGGTCGAGTGCGCCGGGGCCTATAGCTCAGTCGGTTAGAGCGCTTCCCTGATAAGGAAGAGGTCACTGGTTCGAGTCCAGTTAGGCCCACGTCGTCCCGCCCCGTGCGACATGCTGTCGACGACACCACGGCGTACCGATTCGGTGCACTCACCAGAAGGTGCTCACCCGACACTGCAGGAGGCTGCTGTGAAGAAGCTGCTGTTGCTGGTCGCCGCTGGAGCCGGTGCGTTCGCCGTCTGGCGCAAGATGGAGGCGGACAAGGCCGAGCAGGACCTGTGGGCCGAGGCCACGGACGACGTCAGCTAGTCCACCGCTCGGCATCTCCCAGGCTCGGGGGCGTGGCGCAATTGGTAGCGCACCTGCTTTGCAAGCAGGGGGTTGTCGGTTCGAGTCCGATCGCCTCCACCCGCTGACACACCAACGGGGTGGTTCCCTTCGCCAGAGCGAAGGGAACCACCCCGCTGTCGTGCGGCGGCCTGGCGCTACGACTTCTTCTTGCCGCCGCCCGCGTTCGAGCTCGCAGGGTCGGTGAGCGCGTCGCCCTGCTTCTTGCTGGCCTCCTCGACGGCGTCCTTGCCGGCCTCGCTGTCGGCGGTCATGCCGGGGACCTCGGCCGTCGAGCTGGTCGCGGCGGTGTCGCGCAGGTCGACGTCGAGCGCGTCAGCGGCCGCTCCCGACGACAGCGTCGAGCTGGTCGCAGGGGTCGAGGCGGTCGCGCTGCTGGCCGGGCCGCTGGCGTTCGTGGCTGGGTAGGTCGTGCTCGGGATGGCCCACGGGTCGTCCTTCGGAGCCCGGCTCTTGAACGCCGCGACGGCCGCCCCGATCGCGGCCGTGACGGCAGCGAACAGCAGGAACCGGCGTCCCCGACGCCTCTTCGGCTTGGCGACGGCGTCCCCGCGGAGCACGGCGGCCGCGCCCTTGCTGCGCTCGCGAGCCTCGTCACCGGCCTCGGACGCGGCGTGACCGCCGGCGGCCGCTGCGGCGTTGAGCGCGACCACCAGGCGCGGAAGCAGGTCGTCGACGAGCTTGTCCCGGGCGGCGTCCACCTTGGGCGACACCTTCTCGACGGCCTGCTCGACCCGGGGGGCTGCCGCCTCGAGCCCGCGCTCCACCCCGCGTTCCACACGGGGGGCGGCCCACTCCTTGGCGTCCTTGGCCTTGGCGCTCACCGCGGGAGCGACGCGCTCACGCAGCTGCTCGCTGACGGTGCTCGCCGTCTCGGCGACCTGGTCGCGGGCCTTCTCGGCCCGGCTCCTGCTCGTGAACACGTGCCCTCCAGCGGTGTGTGCCGTCGTTCGTCTGGTCCGACGTCCTGCATGATCTCCGCCCATACTGCCCGCATCGGGACGTCGTCGCCTACCGGGGCGCAGCGGACCGCCGTCCACAGGGCCTGCTCCGTGCGCCGTCCGCTCAGCGGATCGTGGGAGGATGGGCCCATGGAAGCCACGCTGCACACGAACAAGGGCGACATCCGCATCACGCTGTTCCCCGACCACGCGCCGAAGACCGTGCGCAACTTCACGGGTCTGGCGACGGGTGAGCAGGAGTGGACGGACCCGAGCACCGGCCAGAAGCGCAGCGAGCCGTTCTACGACGGGCTCACGTTCCACCGCATCATCCCCAACTTCATGATCCAGGGCGGGTGCCCGCTCGGCAGCGGAACCGGCGGCCCCGGCTACGCCTTCGACGACGAGATCCACCCCGAGCTGTCGTTCACCAAGCCGTACCTGCTCGCCATGGCGAACGCCGGCAAGCGCGGCGGCCACGGCACGAACGGTTCGCAGTTCTTCATCACCACGGTCAACACGCCGCACCTCAACGGCAAGCACACGATCTTCGGCGAGGTTGCCGACCAGGGGAGCCGCGAGGTCGTCGACGCGATCTCGGCCGTCCAGACCGGCGCGATGGACCGCCCGACCGAGCCGGTCGTCATCGAGAGCGTCGAGATCTCCTGACCTCGGCCGGCTCGCCTCACCCAGGACCCACGACCCACGGACGACGGCATGAGCGGTGACGGTCACGTGGATCCCGGCGGTCCTGACCTGACCAAGCACCCGGCTCCGGGCAGCGGCCCGGAGCCGGTGTGCCCGCGCCACCCTGGGCGGATCAGCTACGTCCGCTGCCAGCGGTGCAACCGGCCGACGTGTCCGGAGTGCCAGAGGCAGGCGGCCGTCGGCGTGCAGTGCGTCGACTGCGTCCGCGAGAACGCCCGCCAGAGCCGCGCGGTCCGCACGCCGTTCGGGGGCAGGCCGACGGACGGTCGGCCCCTGGTGACCTACACGATCATCGGTCTGTGCGTTCTCGTGTTCGGCCTTCAGCAGGTGCCCAGCATGACGATCACGAGCGACCTGGCGTTCGTGCCGGCGCTCGCTGCCGACGAGCCGTGGCGTTTCGTCACCGCGGCGTTCCTGCACTCCCCCAGCTTCCTGCTGCACATCGTCTTCAACATGGTGGCGCTGTGGCAGGTCGGCCCGGCGCTCGAGCACCTTCTGGGCCGGGCCCGGTTCGTCGCGCTCTACCTGATCAGCGCGGTGGGCGGGTCGGTCGGCTACCTGCTGCTCGCCGACCCGACGAACCCCTTCTCGTGGTACGCCCCGGTCGTCGGTGCGTCCGGCGCCGTCTTCGGCCTCTTCGGTGCGACGGTGCTCGTGCTGCGCAAGCTGCGGCTCGACATCCGGCCCCTGGTCGGCGTCATCGTCATCAATGCCATCCTCGGGTTCGTCATCCAAGGCATCGCCTGGCAGGCGCACCTCGGCGGCCTGGTCGCGGGTTCGGCGGTCACCGCGGCTCTCGTGCACGCCCCTGCGCACCGCAGGACGGTCGTGCAGGTGACGGGCATCCTGGTCGTCGCGGTGCTGGTCGTGCTGGCCGCATGGCTGCGGCTCGCCTCCGTCGGCGTCTCCTGAGCCGGCGGCACTCCTCCACAGGCTTCTCCACAGCTGTGGAGGACTTACACGCCTGTGATTACTTCCAGCGGGTGGACATTCCGAAACCGGCCATGATGATCGCGAAGCCGACCACGATGTTCCACTTGTCCAGCGGCGGGATGGGATACTTGCCCTGGCTCACGTAGTAGGTGACGACGTAGACGAGCCCGACGACGAAGAGCGCGACCATGACGGGGGCGAACCACGGAGGGCTCTGCTTGCGCCCGGAGGACGCGGTCGGCGGCGGCGTGTAGGTGGCCTTCTTGCGGCCCCTCGACTCGGGCACGGGCACTCCTCGGGGTCAGCGGTCGTCGTCTAGCGTAGTGGTCGGCAGGGTGGGATCGGTTCACGACGTCGCGGCGGGAGGTGGCAGGGTGCTCGAGCGGCTGCTCCCGACCCTGCTCCCGACCCGGCACCGCGGCACGTGGGCCCTGCTCGTGCCGGTCGTCTTCGCGGTCGTCGGCCTGCTCGCGACCACCAGCGCGCAGACGGCCCGCGGCACGGACCTGCGCTCGTCCGGCCGCAGCAGCACCGCGGACGTGATCCGCGAGCAGCAGCACCGAGCCGACCAGCAGGAGGCGCGCGTCGCCGCTCTGCGCCAGCAGGTCGACGCGCTCACCACCCAGTCGAACCCGTCCAGCAAGCACCTGCGGGAGCTGAACGCCAGGGTGGGGGTCCTGGCGGCCGCCTCCGGCACCACGGCGGTGCGCGGCCCGGCCCTGACGGTGAAGCTGGACGACGCCCCCCACCAGGGCTCGGTACCGAGCGGCTTCACTGCCGACGACATGGTGGTGCACCAGCAGGACGTGCAGGCGGTCGTGAACGCGCTCTGGGCTGGCGGCGCCGAAGCGATGATGCTGATGGACCAACGCGTCATCTCGACCAGCGCGGTCCGCTGCGTGGGCAACGTGCTCATCCTGCAGGGCCGCGTCTACTCGCCGCCGTACGTGATCCGGGCGATCGGTCCACAGGACCGCATGCGCGCCGCCCTCAACCGCTCGAGCGCGCTACGGATCTACCGACAGTACGTCGACGTGCTGGGCCTGGGTTACGACGTGAGCAGCCAGGGAAGCCTGGCGATGCCCGGCTACGACGGCGCCCTCGACCTCCGCTACGCCACCCCGGTCACCTCGTGAGCACCGGTCGCATCGTCCGTGGTGCTGTCCACGGGCTGGGTGAGCTGTGCATCACGCTCGGCGTGGTGCTGCTGCTCTTCGTCGCCTGGCAGCTGTGGTGGACGGACGTCGCCGCCGGTCAGACGCAGCGTCAGCTGACGCAGCAGCTGGAGCACCAGTGGCAGGTGCCGCCACACGCCTCGGGAAAGGCACCGTCCACGACGGTCAAGGAGATCCCGATGGGCGACGCGTTCGCGCTCATCCGGATCCCCCGGTTCGGTCACGACTACGTACGGCCGATCCTGCAGGGCGTCGGTCTCGACGTCCTGCAGCGGGGCGTCGGGCACTACCCCGACACGGCGAAGCCCGGGGAGGTCGGGAACTTCGCGGTCGCGGGGCACCGGGTGACCTACGCCAAGCCGTTCAACCGGATCGCCGAGCTGAAGCCCGGCGACGCCATCGTGGTCGAGACGCGCGACACCTGGTACGTCTACCGCGTGAAGAGCCACACGATCGTCACCCCGGATCGGGTCGACGTCGTGGCACCGGTGCCCGAGCACCCTGGTGACGAGCCCACCCAGCGGATGATGACGATGACCGCCTGCCACCCGGAGTTCTCCGCCCGGGAACGGTACGTCGTCTTCTCCGAGCTCGACGAGGTCCTGCCCAAGACGGGCGGAGCGATCCCGGAAGCCCTCCGGTAGACGAGAGGAGACGCGTGTACGAGTGGATGTGGCGGCACCTTCCCGGACCCTGGCCCGTCCGGGCCCTGATCTGCGTCGCGCTGCTCGCCGTCGTCGTCGTCGTGCTCTTCCAGTGGGGCTTCCCGGCGCTCGCTCCGCTGATGCCGTTCAACGACGGCACGGTCGGCGACTGACCACGCTCCTGAGTGGCACGATGACCTCGTGAGCGCCCGGGTCCTCGTCGTCGACAGCTACGACAGCTTCGTCTTCACCATCGTCGGGTACCTCACCGAGCTGGGCGCCAGCTGCGAGGTCGTTCGCAACGACGCCGTCACCCCGCAGGACGCCGTCGGCTACGACGGGGTCCTGCTCTCCCCGGGCCCGGGCACCCCGCAGGAGGCCGGCGTGTGCCTGGACATGGTGCGCGCCTGCGGCGACCGCAGCCAGCCCCTGCTGGGGGTGTGCCTGGGCCACCAGGCGCTCGGCGTCGCCTTCGGCGCAGTCGTCGGCCGTGCCGCGGAGCTCCTGCACGGCAAGACGAGCCTGGTCGAGCACGACGGCGTCGGGGTGCTGGCCGGACTGCCCCAGCCGTTCACCGCCACGCGCTACCACTCCCTCGCCATCGACCCCGCGACCGTGCCGGACGAGCTCGAGGTGACCGGTCGCACGGCCAGCGGTGTGGTGATGGCGGTTCGGCACCGCGACCTGCCGCTCGAGGGCGTGCAGTTCCACCCGGAGTCGGTGCTCACGCAGGGCGGTCACCGGCTGCTCGCCAACTGGCTGGCGGTGTGCGGCGACCCTGACGCCGTCGAGAGGTCGGCCGGTCTCACCCCTCTGGTCCACGCCGCCGGCTGAGGGCGCGTGCCGTCGCGGGGTGTGCCAGTCTGCTGCCATCCCCCGGCGCGAGAGGAGGACCGCGCATGCCAGACGGCCCGACGACGGACGACGAGCTCGATCGGCAGGCGTCGGACGACCTCGAGCACGGGCCGTCGGAGGTCACGTACGACGAGCAGCGCTTCCCGGCCCGGCCACGTGAGCTCGCGCGGCCGCGTCCGCGCGCACACCTTCGCGCGGGTGGCCTGAGACGGCTGTCCGACCCGCGCTCGCCCGACGGCTCCAACCCGGCGTACGTCCAGTGGCTGGTGGCGCAGTCGATGCTGGACGACGCCGACGTGATCAGCCGGCAGCTGTCGGGCCAGTCGAGCATGTGGCGCAACCCGTACGCCAGGCCCGATCCGCGCCAGGCGCTGCGCACGGCGTCCGTGTGGTTCACCGCCTACCCGATCTCGCTCATCACGTCACCGGGCCAGTCGTTCCTCTCCGCCCTCGGTGACGTCGGGCTGTGGGAGTGCTTCCAGTCCATCGGCATCGACGCGGTGCACACCGGACCGGTCAAGCTGGCGGGCGGCATCCGCGGCTGGCACCAGACGCCCAGCGTGGACGGGCACTTCGACCGCATCAGCACCCGCATCGACCCGGTCTTCGGAACTGAGGACGAGTTCCGACGGCTCTGCGAGGTCGCCGACCAGCACGACGGCTGCGTGATCGACGACATCGTCCCCGGCCACACCGGCAAGGGCGCTGACTTCCGCCTCGCCGAGATGGCCTACGAGGACTACCCCGGGATCTACCACATGGTGGAGATCCCGGAGGAGGACTGGCACCTGCTGCCCGACGTCCCCGAGGGGCGGGACGCCGTGAACCTCGATGCGGTCGCCGAGGCGAAGCTCGCCGAGCACGGGTACATCATCGGAGCCCTGCAGCGGGTCATCTTCTACGCGCCCGGGATCAAGGAGACGAACTGGAGCGCGACCGCGCCGGTCACCGGGGTGGACGGCCGGTCCCGACGATGGGTCTACCTGCACTACTTCAAGATGGGACAGCCGTCCATCAACTGGCTCGACCCCACGTTCGCGGGCATGCGGCTCGTGATCGGGGACGCGCTGCACTCGCTCGGCGACCTCGGCAGCCACGCGTTGCGTCTGGACGCGAACGGCTTCCTCGGTGTCGAGAAGAGCGCCGAGGGGCTCCCGGCGTGGTCGGAAGGTCACCCGTTGTCCCGAGCCGCGAACCACATCATCGCTGGCATGGTCCGCAAGGTCGGCGGCTTCACGTTCCAGGAGCTCAACCTCACCGTCGAGGACATCCACGACACCGGCATGGTCGGTGCCGACCTGTCGTACGACTTCATCAACCGGCCCGCGTACCACCACGCCCTGGCGACCGGGAGCACCGAGTTCTTGCGGCTGTGCCTGCGGACGGCCTTGGCGACGGGTGTGGAACCAGTCAGCCTGGTGCACGCGCTGCAGAACCACGACGAGCTCACCTACGAGCTCGTCCACTGGGCGACCCGCCATCGCGACGACGTCTACTCCTACCAGGGTTCGGAGGTCACCGGCGCCGAGCTGGCCGAGACGATCCGGGGCGACCTGACGCGGCACCTGACCGGCGAGGCCGCCGACTACAACCGGGTCTTCACCACGAACGGCATCGCCTGCACCACGGCGTCCGTCGTCGCGGCGGTCCGCGGACGACGGATCCTGGACGACCTGGACGACGAGGAGGTCGAGGCCATCCGGCGCGCCCACCTGCTGCTCGCGATGTTCAACGCCTGGCAGCCGGGTGCCTTCGCCCTGTCCGGCTGGGACCTCGTGGGCATGCTGCCCGTCCCCGCCGACCAGGTGGCCGAGCTGATCGACACCGGCGACACCCGATGGCTGCACCGCGGGGCGCACGACCTCATGGGCGTCGCGGCCGACGCCACGGCGTCCTCGTCCGGCATGCCCCGTGGCCGGTCGCTGTACGGCACGCTCCCGGACCAGCTGCGACGGGAGGACTCCTTCGCCAGCGGTCTGCGTGCCGTGCTGGCGACGCGCCGGGAGCACGAGATCGCGGTCGCGACGCAGATCGACGTCCCCGACGTCTCGCACCCCGCGATGCTCGTCATGGTGCACCGCCTCGACGGCGGGGACGCCTCGTTGCCGGATGCGCCCCTGCAGGTCACCGTCCTCAACTTCGCCGGTGAGCCGATCCAGGGCACCGTGAACTCGTCGGCGTTCCGACCCCGCATGGCGGTCGTCGACGCGAGCACCGGTGGAGAGATCGGCTACGTCGACGACCTCCAGAGCTTCTCGATCTGGCTCGGGGCCTACGGAGGCGTCTTCCTCACCTTGACGGAGGGTGAGCTGCAGCCCTGAGTCGTCAGCCTCCGTCGCCCGGCGGCGATGTCGTCGTGGTCGGGGTCTCGGGTGGCGTCGTCGTGGGGGTCGCCGGTGGCTTGGCGCGGACCAGCACGACCTTGGTGCCCTGGTCGACGAGACCGCTGGCCGGGTCCTGCTTGATCACCGTGCCCTGGGGCTGGGTGCTCTCCTCGAACTTCTCGGCCGTCACGGCGAGACCGGCATCGGTGAGGGTCTTCGTGGCGTCCTCGAGCGACTGGCCGACGACGTTGGGCACACGCACCTTGCCGCTGGCGACCTCGATGTCGACCGGGGTGTCCTTGGCCACCGACTCGCCGGTGCTGGGGCTGCTGCTGATGACGCGACCCTTGCGCTGGTCCGGGGAGTCGGACTCCGTCTGCTTGCCGAGCGTGAGCCCCTCGTCGGCCAGGGCCTTCTTCGCCTGGTCCACCGTCATGCCCGTCAGGTCGGGCACGATCACCTCGCCCTTGCCGGACGAGACCACGAAGTCCACGCTGCCGCCCTGGATCAGCATGGTGCCCTCGGGCGGGCTCTGGCTGACCACCTGGCCCTCCGGCACGGTGTCGCTCGTCTCCTTCGTGACGGTGCCGGCCGTGAGCTGGTGCTGGCTGAGCGTCGTCCGGGCCTGGGCCTCGGTCTGCCCGGTGATGCTGGGCACCGCTACCTGAGCCTTCTGGGAGCCGCTGCCCCCGAGCAGCCCCGGCAGGACCAGCACCGCCAGGGCGATGATCGCGGCAGCGAGCAGGGCGAGCAGGACCCACAGGCCCGTGCGGTTGGCCTTCTGCGGCCCGCGACCGTCGGCCGGACGCAGGGTCGGGTCGGCAGGGTCGTACCGGCCGTAGCCGTCGCCCACCGTCGGCAGCTGCGACGTCGGGTCGGCTGGGAGCGCGATCGGGCCGAGCGCCTGCGTGGCGGGTGCCTCGGTCTCGCGGGCGGGGGCGATGCGCTCGGTCGGCTGGCTCGGGGTCGTCGCACCGGCCGCGACGGCGCCGGCACCTGCGGCGGACCCCAGCGCGGCGCTGCTGATCCGGCGTCCGGCGAGAGCGGCCTTGAGGTCGTCGCGGAACTCGTCGGCGCTCTGGTAGCGCTCGTCGCGGTCCTTGGTGAGCGCGTGGAGCACGATCGCGTCCACCGGGCCCGGGACGGAGGGCTCGAAGTCGCTCGGGGGCTTCGGGGCCTCCCCCACGTGCTGGTAGGCGACGGCGACCGGGCTGTCGGCCACGAACGGCGGCCGGCCGGTGAGCAGCTCGAACAGCAGGCAGCCGGCCGAGTAGATGTCGCTGCGGGCGTCGACGGTCTCGCCGCGCGCCTGTTCCGGCGACAGGTACTGCGCGGTGCCGATGACGGCCTGCGTCTGCGTCATGGTGGCGGAGCTGTCGGCGAGCGCCCGGGCGATGCCGAAGTCCATCACCTTGACCTCGCCGCTCGGCGTCAGCATGACGTTGGCGGGCTTGATGTCGCGGTGCACGATGTTCGCGCGGTGGCTGTAGGCGAGCGCCGCCAGCACGCCGGAGGTGATGCGCAGCGCCTCCTCCCACGGCAGCGGCTGGCCGCGCTTGATGACGTCGCGCAGCGTGTGGCCCTCGACGTACTCCATGACGATGTACGGGACGGCGAGCGACGGCTGACCCGTGTCGGACGACATGACCGGCTCCTCGCCGCTGTCGTACACCGCCACGATGGCCGGGTGGTTGAGCGCCGCGGCCGACTGGGCCTCGCGCCGGAACCGGTTCTGGAACGACGGGTCACGTGCCAGGTCGGTGCGCAGCATCTTGATGGCGACCGAACGGCCGAGTCGGGTGTCGCGGCCCATGTGCACCTCGGCCATGCCGCCGCGGCCGAGGAGGGCCCCGACCTCGTAGCGGCCTCCGAGGAGCTGGGGGGTGGCGTTCACGTGATGCCCTTCGCTGTGGTGCGGTGCGGGCACGCGCCCGCGTGATCGGTCCTGGTCCGGCAGGGGTGAGGTCTCATGGTGCCGCTGCCGTGTCGCCACCGGCCTCGCCAGTGCTGCCGGCCGTGCTGGTCGCGGTCCCGCTCGTGTGGCTGGTGGTCGTGGTGGAGGTCGACGAGCTCGTCGACGGCGGCGACGGAGGGCTGGACGTCGTCGTGCTGGTGCTGCTCGTCGTGGGTGCCTGGGCCACGGAGAGGGTGACCCGGTCACCGGGCTCGAGGTTGCCGGTCGGCGCGACGTCGGAGACCGTGCCGGGGCGGTACTCGGCGGTGGTCTGGGGGGTCGTCGTCACGCGCAGCCCCTTGGCGCGCAGCTCGGCAGCGACCTCGTTCGCCGGCCGGCCCAGGTAGTCGTCCTCGACGAGGGAGATCGTCGTGGGAGCCGCCGACGTCGTCGCGCCGGTCGACGGGCTGGACGTCGTCGCCGATGGCACGGGGCCACCACCGGGGGTGTCGTCGAGGGCCTTGCCGTCACCGTGCGTCAGCAGGAGGACCACGAGCGCCACCACCGCGGCCACCAGAAGGGCGACGAGGATCCACAGGCCCACCGACCGTCGTGGGCCGGTGTCGTCGGCGAGCACGTCGGTGGCGGGACGGGGCGGCGCGGCCGCGGCCGCGAGAGGTCCGGTGATGGGCTGGGTGGGCGGTGCTGCCACCGGCGGGATGCCCCGGGCCGGGGACTGGCCACGCATCGCCCGACCGAGCGCGTCGGAGAAGTCGGAGGCGCTGTGCGGCCGTTCGTCCGGGTCCTTGGCGAGCGCCTGAAGGACGACGGACGCCACCGCGGGCGGGACCGAGTCCGGCAGCGGGGGCGGAGCGTCGTTCACCTGCGACATGGCGACGGCGACCGGGTTGTCAGCGTCGAACGGACGGCGTCCGGACAGGGCCTCGTAGCTGACGACCCCCAGCGAGTAGACGTCGCTGGCCGGCGTGGCGGTGCGACCCATCGCCTGCTCCGGCGACAGGTACTGCGCGGTCCCCATCACCTCGCCGGTACGGGTGAGTGGAGCCTGACCGCCGGCACGGGCGATGCCGAAGTCGGTGACCTTGACCTCCCCTTCCGGTGTGACGAGGAGGTTGCCCGGCTTCACGTCACGGTGGACGAGCCCGGCCGCGTGCGCGGCCTGCAGCGCCAGGGCCGCCTGCTGCAGCAGCGGCACGGCCTCGGTCGCGGGGAGGGAGCCGCGTTCGGCGATGAGGGTCGACAGCGGCGTGCCCGGCACGAGCTCCATCACGAGGAACGCCGATCCGTCGACCTCGCCGTAGTCGTAGACGGCCGCGATGCCGCTGTGCGAGAGCGAGGCGGCGTGCCGGGCCTCGGCGCGGAACCGTTCCACGAAGCCCGGGTCGTCGGCGTACTCCCGTCGCAGGAGCTTGACGGCGACCTCGCGGTCGAGAACCGCGTCGTGCGCGGCCCACACCTCGCCCATGCCGCCCGCGGCGATGCGCTGGGTGAGCTCGTAGCGGTCGCCGATCCGGAGGCCCGCCTGGGGGTGCAAGGACGTCATGGCTTCAGCACCGCCTCCATGACCTTCTTGGCGATCGGGGCGGCGATGGAGCCGCCGAAGCCCTCGTGGCCCAGCTCGCCGCCGTCCTCGACGACCACGGCGACCGCCACCTGCGGGTTGTCGGCCGGGGCGAACGCGATGAACCACGCGTGCGGGGCCTTGCCGTCGCCGTGCTGCGCCGTGCCCGTCTTGCCGGCCACCTTCACGCCGGGGATCTGCGCCCGGGTGCCCGTGCCGGCGTCGACGACCTTCTCCATCATGCGGGTGAGCTGGGCGGCCACGTCGCTGCTGACCGCGCGGGAGAGCTCTTCCGGCTTCGCCTGGTGCAGGACGTCGAGGTCGGGGGCGCGCACGGTGTCGACGAGGTACGGCTTCATGACGACCCCGTCGTTCGCGACGCCGGCCGCGACCATAGCCATCTGCAGCGGTGTGACGCGCACGTCGAACTGCCCGATGGCCGCCTGGGCACTCTGTGGCGGGTTCATGTCGGCCGGGACGGTGCTCGGGGTGACGGGCATCGGGACGTCGAGACCCTGGCCGAAGCCGAACTTCTGGGCCTGCTCGGCGAGCGCGTTGCCGCCGAGCTCGAGCCCCAGGCTGCCGAACGCGGTGTTGCACGAGATCTGGAGCGCCCTGGTGAGTGACAGCTTGCCGCCCGGGCCGCAGGCGCCACGGAAGTCGTTCGGCAGGTTCACGCTGGTCTGGGGCAGGTCGAGCGTCGCCGGGCCCGGCACCACCGTGTTCTCGTCGTACTTGCCGCTCGACAGCGCCGCTGCGGCCGTGACCACCTTGAACGTCGAGCCGGGCGGGTACAGGTCACCGGCGATCGCCCGGTTCACCAGCGGGCGGCCCTTGTCGGCGTTCAGGTCCTTCCACGCCTTGGTCACGGTCGCGACGTCGTGCCCGGCGAGCCGGTTCGGGTCGTAGGTCGGGTGGCTGACGAGAGCCAGGATCGCGCCGGTCTTCGGGTTCAGCGCCACCACGGCACCGGTCTGCTTCCCGAGCCCGTCGCTGGCCACCTTCTGCACGGCCGGGTCGATCGTCAGCTCCACGGAGGCACCCTGAGGCTTGCGACCCGTCACGAGGTCCACCATGCGGCGGTAGAACAGGGCGTCCGACGAGCCGGACAGGAGCGCGTCCTCGCTGCGCTCGACCCCACCGCCGGCTCCGTAGACGAACGAGTAGTAGCCGGTCACGTGCGCGAAGAGCTCGGGGTCGCTGTAGGTGCGCTGGTACTTCAGCTCGTCGTCGGTGGCTTTCGATCGTGCCACCGGGTTGCCGTCGACCAGGATCGGCCCGCGCTCGCGGCCGTAGTTCTCGAGGAGCGTGCGTCGGTTGTTCGGCTTGTCCCGCAAGGACGACGCCTGCACGAACTGGATGTACGTCGTCGAGACGAGAAGGCAGGTGAACATGAAGGCCACGACCATGGACAGGCGACGGATCGGCGCGTTCACCGCAGCTTCACCACCTGCGTCACGGCGTCCGACCCGGGGGCGGCGAGGTTCGCCGCATCGACCGGGGGCGCTGGACGACGCGCCTGGTCGCTGATGCGCAGCAGCAGCCCGAGGATCGCCCAGTTGGCGAGCAGCGACGAGCCACCGTAGGAGAGGAAGGGCATCGTCAGCCCAGTGAGCGGGATGACGCGGGTGACGCCCCCGACGACGACGAAGCACTGCAGGGCCACGGTGAACGCCAGACCCGCGGCGAGCAGCTTGCCGAAGCCGTCCCGCACCCCCAGTGCCGTGCGCATGCCCCGCTCGACGAAGACCAGGTACAGGACCACGAGGGCGAACACGCCGAAGAGCCCGAGCTCCTCGGCGAAGGACGGCACGATGAAGTCGCTCTCCGCGTAGTAGGTGAGATCGGGTCGGCCGCGGCCCAGACCGGTGCCCAGCAGGCCGCCGTTCGCCATGCCGAACAGGCCGCGAACCAGCTGGTCACTGACGTCGATCGCCTTCTGCGAGAAGGGGTGCAGCCACAGCAGCACGCGCTGCTGCACGTGGCCGAACAGCAGGTACGCGACGTAGGCACCCGCCACGAAGAGCACGAGGCCGATGGCGACCCAGCTCTTGCGCTCCGTGGCCAGGTACAGCATCGCGACGAACAGACCGAAGAACAGCAGGGACGAGCCGAGGTCACGCTCGAACACCAGCACGCCGAGGCTGGCCAGCCACGCGATGAGGATCGGCCCCAGGTCGCGGGCGCGCGGCAGGCTGAAGCCCAGCACCCGTCGTCCCACCAGCGAGAGCGCGTCGCGCGTCTGCACGAGGTAGCCGGCGAAGAAGACGGCCAGCACGATCTTCGCGAGCTCCCCGGGCTGGAACGACAGCGAGCCCAGGCCGATCCAGATGCGGGAGCCGTTGATGTTCTTGCCCAGGCCGGGCAGGAGCGGCAGGAGCAGCAGCACGAGACCGGCGGCCATCGCGGTGTAGGTGAAGCGCTGCAGCCGGCGGTGGTCACGCAGCAGCCACAAGATCACCAGGGCCAGCGCGACGCCGAGGGCCATCCAGATCATCTGGCGGGCGGCGAACGCGCTGCCGCCGTCGCGACCCTCGGCGACGTCGAGCCGGTGGATCATCACGAGGCCGAGCCCGTTGAGGACGGTCGCGACCGGCAGCAGCACCGGGTCGGCGTACGCGGCTCGGAGCCGCAGGGTGACGTGCACCGCGCCGACCAGCACGACCAGCCCGGTGCCGTAGGCGATGATGCTCGGCGGCAGCGTGCCGTTCACCGCGATGCCGACGTTGACGTAGGCGAGCAGCACGATGCCGACCGCGAAGGCCAGCAGCACCAGCTCGACGCCCCGACGGGTGCGTGGAGCAAGGGTGGTGACGGTGGCCATCAGCCGACGCCCTGGCAGCCGGCCGGAAGCGTCGTGGGCGCCGTCGGGGTGGCGCTCGGAGTCGTGGCCGGGGTGGTCGCGGGCGTGGTCGCTGTCGGTGTCGCGGGCGTGGTCGGTGCGGTCGTCGAGCCCGCCGCTGGCACCGTCGGGCAGTCCAGCGCCTGCTGCCGCAGCTCGGCCACCTTGGCGCGCGCGTCGCGCAGGTCGTCGGCGGTGATCGTGTCGCGCACCTGCTCCTGGCTGTACGCCGGGAGGGCCGACAGGGCGACGTCCTGGCGCTCGTAGACGCTCGAGAGGTGCAGCGGACCGACGTCCTGGGGAAGGCCGCGGTAGATCGCGACCTGGCCGTCGTCGGCCCCCACGAAGTACTGCTTCTGGCTCCACGCGTAGGCGGCGTAGCTGCCTGCGCCCAGGAGGCCGAGGACGAGCAGGGTGATGAGGCCGCGGAACGCCCAGCGTGCCGTGGACGCGGGCGGGCCCACGGGTGGCACCTCGTCGACGTCGTCGGAGCGCCGGCCGTCCGTCGCGTCGTCGTCCGTCTGCTGGCTCAGAGCCGCGGCCCGGGCCGCCGGGCTGCTCGTGGCCGCTTCGGTGCGAACGGTGCCGTGGACGGCGGCCGCGCCGACGACCTCCGGCATCGTCGAGCTGTCGCCCGAGCTCGCGTCCACCACGTACGCGACGACGCACGTGATGTTGTCGGGACCGCCGCCGCGCAGCGCCATCTGGACCAGCGCGTCCGCGCACGGCCCCGGGCTGTCGTGCTCGGCCAGGGTCTCGGCCAGCGTGGCGTCGCTGACCACCGCCGTGAGGCCGTCGCTGCACACCACGTACCGGTCGCCCAGCCGGGCCTCGCGCACCGACAGGTCGGGCTCGTCCTCCGGGTCGCCGGAGAGCACCCGCGTGATGATCGAGCGCTGCGGGTGCTGCTCGGCCTCCTCCTCGGTGATGCGCCCCTCGTCCACGAGCGACTGCACGAAGGTGTGGTCGTGCGTCAGGCGGGTGAGCTCACCGTCGCGCAGCAGGTAGGCACGCGAGTCGCCGATGTGGGCCAGTGCCAGCTTGCTGCCGTACCGCATGAGGATCGTGGCCGTCGTGCCCATGCCGGCGAGGTCCGGCTCCTGCTCGACGCGGTGGCGCAGCTCGGCGTTCGCCTCGCGCAGCCTCTGCGACAGCAGGGCGACGGCGTCGCTGCCGTGGGACTCGCCATCGAGCGCCACCAGCTGCCCCAGAGCCGTCGAGCTGGCGACGTCGCCCCCGGCGTGCCCGCCCATGCCGTCGCACACGGCCAGCAGGTGCGGTCCGGCGTACCCGGAGTCCTGGTTGTTCCGGTAACGGCCCAGCCCGATGTCCGAGCGAGCGGCGTACCGCAGCGCGATGCCCATCCCCGGCCCTACCTGCGCAGCTCGAGGACGGTCGTGCCGATGCGCATGCTCGAGCCCACGCCCAGCTTGACCGGCTCGGTCGTGACCCGCTGCTGGCCGACGAAGGTGCCGTTCGTGGAGCTCAGGTCCTCGACGTACCAGTCACCGTCCTTGGGGAAGATGCGGGCGTGCCGGCCGGACGCGTAGTCGTCGCTCAGCACGAGCGTCGACTCGGGGTTGCGGCCGATGAGGATCGACTGGTGCCCCAGCGTGATCGTCGTGCCCCGCAGCGGGCCCTCGGTGACGACCATCTCGCGTGGCACCTTGCGGGCCGCGCGTCCCTTCGGCCGGGGGGCGGCGTCGACGGGGGGCGCGGCGACCGGGCGTGCGGCGACGGCGGAACGCGGTGGTGCCGGGGGACGTCGGGTGCTGACCCGGGTGCCGAACAGGTCGCCCCGCAGCACACCGACCACCGAGAAGACGAAGATCCACAACAGCGCCAGGAGCCCGAGCCGGACGACGGTGACGGTGAGCTCGCTCATCGCTCTCCGCTGCGGTAGGTGGCTCGGGTGCGGCCCAGGGTGATCACCGCGCCGTCGTCCAGCGGCGTCGAGCGCACCTGGTCGCCGTTCACGAACGTGCCGTTGGTCGACCCGAGGTCGGTGACGGTGGCCGCGAGGCGCGGTCCGTCGGTCGTGACGCGCAGCTCGGCGTGACGTCGCGAGATGCCCGGGTCGTCCAGGACGACGTCCGCCTCGTCGCCCCGACCGACGACCGTCACGGGACCGACGAGCGGGTACACCTGGCCGTCGACCTCGAGCCACGGGCGGCGTGGCGGACGCGTCGCCGGCTGCGACCGGGCGGGCACGGCAGCGCGCGGCGGCGGGGTGGGGATGTCCAGGTCGCGGGGGATGACGTCCGGCGCACGGGTGGGGCGCGCCTCCTGCTGGCGCCCCTTCACGGTGGCGCTGCGCACCCGGAAGACGCCGGTGTCGAGCTCGTCGACCTGCTCGAACGCCACGGTGACAGGGCCCACGAACGCGTAGCGCTGGTGCTCGGCGTGCTCGCGCAGGTTGGCGACGAGCTCGTCCGACAGGGCGTCCGCGTACTCCTGCAGGCGCTCGTGGTCGCTCTCGCCGAGCTCGACGACGAACGCGTTGGGCACGAGGGTGCGACCGCGGCCGATGACGGCGGCCTTCTCGTCGACGGCTCGGCGCAGGGCGCTCGCGATCTCGACGGGCTGCACCTCGGCGCGGAACGCCTTCGCGAAGGCCCCGTTGACGGCCCGCTCGATCCCCTTCTCGAAGCGGTCGAGTACTCCCACGCGTGCCTCCTCTCCGGCGATTCGCTCGGGTGCGCGCTCGCTGTCGTGCTCGGCGGTGCTGCCCGCGGTGTCGGGTGCGGTGCGGGTCAGCGGTGGCGTTCGTACGGTCCAGCGTTGATCGTAACGGGCGAACCTCAGCACCTTGTCGCCGTGCTAGCCTTGACGTCGTTCCACGAGGGTGCTGCAGGGTCTCCTGCGGCGCCTTCCTGGTCACGCGCGAGTGGCGGAATAGGCAGACGCGCACGGTTCAGGTCCGTGTACTCGAAAGGGTGTGGGGGTTCAACTCCCCCCTCGCGCACCCAGCACGTTCGCAGCCAGCACATTCTCAGGCAGGTATCAGTCTCGCGGCCGGGGCCTCTGGTTAGGCACCTCGACCGACCGGGAGACGTGCTATGCCGACCACCCCGCTCACCGCCCCATTCACCGCTCTGGACCTTCTCGACCGGGGCCTTGCGCGCAGCTCCGCGCTGACGCGCGCCGTGGACCTCGATCTCGTCACCGACCCGGCCGGCGACCTCGTCGTCGACCTGGGGGACGCCGCAGCCGCGGCGGACAGCGGCGCGCTGCTCGCCGGCATCCGTGAGATCGCGACCGGGCTCGACCGCAGCCACCTCGGGGGTCTGGTGGACGACCTCGTCGTCATCGCGTCGCCGCAGGCGCTCGCCGAGCGCATGATCGCGCAGAAGTACGAGCTGCTCGGCTCGGCCGCCGGCATCCTCGGCAGCACCGCCGGGGCCGTCACGGCCTGCCCGGACGGCATCGGCTGGTACCGGAGGTTCCAGCGCGGAACCATCGTCTGGAACCCCCGGGTCGGTGCGCACGAGGTGCACGGCCCGATCGGCGATCGCTGGGCCGCGGAGGGTGCGGAGCGCGGTCCCCTCGGCTACCCCACGACCGACCAGCTCGCCGGCAAGGACGCTGCGCAGGTCGGCCAGGTCAGCCACTTCGAGAACGGCTCGCTGTACTGGTACCCGAGGTCCCGGTTCGACGCGGTGACCGGCATCGAGGTGAACCCCGCGGTCACCGAGCTCGTCGCGAGCGCGTCCCTCAGCGAGCGGGTGGCCCCCAGCGCCCCCAGCGACGGTCGCCCGGACGTCACCGCGACCAACCTCGCACCCGTGAACCGAGCGGTGGTGCGCCCAGGTTCACCGGTGCTGGCGCAGCCGGCGAACGGCATCGGTCCCGGCGTCCCGGTGGTGGTGCGGCCGCCCGTGGTCCCACCGGTGGTGATCCCTCCGATCGTGCGTCCGCCCGACGGCCACCTCTACGAGGTGAAGGGCGCGATCCGCGCGCGGTACCTCGCCCTCGGTGGCGAGGGGTCGATCCTCGGCTACCCCACCAGTGACGAGAAGCCCACCGCCAGCGGCACCGGCGCCTTCAGCACCTTCCAGGCCGGCTCCATCTACTGGAGCCCGGCCACCGGGGCCCACGAGGTGCACGGGCTGATCCACGCGCTGTGGGCTGCAGGGGGTTTCGACCAGGACCCGACGCTCGGCTACCCGCTGACCGACGAGCTCGTCCCCGACCGGCGGGTCGGCAGCCGTCGGCCCGAGACGTGGCGCAAGCCCGTCCTCGACCTGCCCGTCGACGTCGTCAAGCTGCCGCAGGTCGCCATCTCCGGCCACGTGCCGCCGTCCGTCGTGAACCTGCCCACCCACGTCGACATCAGCGCACTCGACGACGTCACCCGCACCGGGCTCGTCTCCGCCGGGATCGTGACGCACGTGGGTGGGGTGCTGGGCGGCTCGGTCGGCGGCGTCACGACCGCGGCCGACACCCCGAGCCCGAACCGGTTCGGTGACTTCGAGAACGGTGTCGCGTTCTGGCACCGCGGTGCCACGACCGCGATCCGGTTGACCCCCTGGCGCCGCACCGGCGGCTCCGGGCCGACCATGAAGGCCAAGGACGTGGTGGACGCCGTGACGACGCGGCTGCAGCAGGTGCTCGGCTCCGGCGCGGCCGGCCTTCGGCAGGCGACGTTCGCCGGCACCAGCGGGTACCGCAACGACGGCGTCGCGACGCACAACCGTGCCCACCGCGTCGACGTGTCCCTGAGCGGCGGAGGCCTCATCACGGTCGAGGCGATCGTCGCCCTCGACCCCGTGGCGCGCACCGCCACCCTCTCGCTCGTGTCCTGGACCCCCAGGGCCGGCATCGACGCCGCGGTCAGCCGCACGCTGCACCAGCGGCTCGACGTCGTCCTCTGGACGCCGACGACGCTCCTCGACCTGGCGGAGGCCGGCAAGCCCACGGGACCGCTGACCGCCCTCTCGTCCACGTCGGCGCTGCTCTCCGTGAAGACGGCGGCGGGCGGGGACGTCAACGTCTACCTCGAGCCGACCACCCGCCTGGGCGACGTTCTCGTCGACGACGTCCGGGCCGACCTGGCCGACGGCGTGCTCACCGACGTGCGCGACGCCCGCACCCCCGTTCCGATCCGCTGAGCCACCCACTCGCCCCGCAGGAGCAGTCATGCCCCCTCAGACCCGTCTTCGTCCCGGCGTCGTCGTCGAGCCGTCGGCTCGCCTCCCCGAGGCGAGGTCGCCCCAGGACCTGCAGCCCGCCGTGAGCATCGGGGAGTTCTCGAGCCGGTTCGGCTCGCTGCGTGAGCAGAACCCCGTCGAGGCCAAGGACTTCGCGCTCGGCTACGTCGCGTCCCTGGAGACGCGCGACCAGACCGAGATCTACTTCGACACCATCAGCCAGGCTCCGGCGTCCGAGCGTCATGACCTCGTCGCCGCCCTGCGGCACGCGGGGCACGGCCTCGACGTCGTCAACGGCATCTCGATGCTGCCGCGGGTCCAGGCGCAGGCGCTCATGAGCGACTTCCTCATGGACGGCGACGAGGTCGACGGCGACGCCGCTGCCTCGTTGGCGCAGTGGCTGGTCCAGGCCGGCGCCTACATGCGGGAGAACGGCATCCAGGCTCCCGCGCCCGACGCTCCGCACGACGGGCTCTTCGACGACGTCTGGGACGCGATCGTCGACGCCGTGACCGGTGTCGTCGACGCGGTGGTCAGCACGGTGGGCAGCATCGTCGGCGCGGTGGCCAGCGCCCTGGCCGACATCGCGTCCTGGACGGCGCAGATGTTCCAGGACTTCGTGAGCGCGGTGCTGGCAGCCGGCAAGTCGCTCGGTGAGCTGGTGCTCGGTGCGATCCAGGCCGGCGAGAAGGCGATCCAGGAGATCACCCGAGCCGTGCTCGCCATCGGGCGCAGCCTCGCCTCCGTGCTCGAGGCGATCGGCACGTTCACGGTCGAGGCGGCCCGCGCGCTGGTCAAGGCCGTCATCGCGATCGGCCAGACCGTCGCGCAGGTGATGGCTGCCGTCGCGAACGCTGTCGTCGGCGTCCTCCAGGCGACCGTGCGCGCGCTGCTCGAGGTCGGTCAGGCGATGGTCGACGTCCTCGCCGCGGCCGCCGCCTTCGGCGTCGCTCTCGTCACCGCCACGGTGCAGGCGCTGCTCGCCCTGGGCCGAGCGGTCGGCGACATCCTCGTCACCGCCCTCACCGACCCGACTGCGCTGGGCGGCTCCGTGCTGCGCGCACTGCGCAACCTCGGCCACTCCCTCACCTCGATCCTGGACGACGTCAGGGCCAGCGCGAGCACCTTCGTGCGCGCGGCGGTCGCGGCAGCCGTGCAGGTCGGTGAGTCGATGGTCGAGCTGGCCGCCTACGCCGCCAACGCCGCGATCGACATCACGAAGCAGGTCGTCGCCGGCCTGATCGACGTCGGACGCACTGCGATCGACCTGGTCGCCAACGTCGCCAGCGCAGCGGTGGGCGCCGTCCGCAAGATCGTCGAGGCGGCCTTCGCGGTGGGTCAGACGATGCTCGAGCTGGCGAAGGCGATGGGCTCCCTGACGTTGAGCCTGCTCAAGCAGACCGTCCAGGCGATCTTCGACGTGGGACGGTCGCTCGGCGAGTTCGCGCTCGCCGCCATGTCGGCGACCTTCGCGACGGCTCGCCGGCTCGTCGCCGCCGCCCTCGAGATCGGCAAGACGGCCGCGTCGCTGCTGGGCGCAGCGCTGCAGCAGGGCTACGCCGTGTTCCGTCGCACGCTCACCGCCGTGCTGGCGCACACCGGCGCTTTCGGGGACGTCGTGGACTGGCTGCTCAGCCAGGCCGAGGACGTCGCGGCGCTCGGCTGGAGGCAGCTCGTCGACGCCGTCACGGTGCTGGGCCGCTCCATCGACGAGGCGCTGGACTGGGCGGCCGCGACGTCCCAGGCGGTGCTGCGCCGGGTGCTCGAGTCCATCAACGCAGCGGGGATGGCCATCGGCCAGATCATGGACTGGGCCGCGCGTGCCGGCGCTCAGGCAATGGAGCTGGCGGCCGAGGTGCTGGCCAAGGCCGGTCGCACGGTCGACAACGTGCTGCTCTGGGTGAGCAAGGACGTCATCGAGGGTGTGCGGGCCGCGGTTCGTGGCCTGCTGACGGCTGGTGCGACTGCCGCCGACCTGCTGGCGTGGTCCATGTCGCGCGGGGTGGACCTCATCGCGGCCGTCGCCGACGAGCTGGTCAAGGCGGGCGGCACGATCGCGGGACTCATGGCGGACGCCCTGCTCAACCCGGGCAACGCGGCGCGCGACCTCGTGCAGGCGCTGGACCAGCTCGGGCGCAGCCTGGAGGAGATCGTCGGGGCGGCGACCTCCCTGGTCGAGGACGCCGCACGGCGGTACTTCGCGGCTCTCAAGGACCTCGGGCGGTCCGCGGTCGACGTCATGCGGGCCGCGCTGGAGGTGGGCGGCAGCGCCATCGCGCTCGCCTTCACGCTCGTGCTGGAGTGGATCCCCGGCGCCTACCGGCCGCTGTCCGACACCGAGCGGGCGACCGCCGAGATCGTGTTCGGCACGTCCGTCGACCTCGACAAGGTCCGGGTCTGCGTGCTCAACCCGGCAGTGGACCTCATCGAGCTGTGCAACAACGAGCGGCCCTTCACCACCATGTACCTGGTGAACTTCGCGTCCTGGGCCGACGTGAGCCTCAAGACGCTGGTGCACGAGCTCACCCACGTGTGGCAGGGCTCCGTCGAGGGGCCGTTCTACATGGTGGAGGCGCTCGAGGCGCAGTTCGTCGGCGACGGCTACGCCTACACCGACGACGACCTCAAGGCCGCCGCCGGCGACTTCAGCCAGTTCAACCCCGAGCAGCAGGCCTCGATCATCGAGGACTACTGGGACCGCAGGTACAACCACACCCCACCGGAGGACACGACCGACTGGCAGCCGTACGCGGACGTCGTCCACGCCTGAACCGTGCTGCCTTCGCGCGCGCAGCCGACGCTCACCATCGCCCTGCTGGGCGACCGCCAGGCCCGCACCTCGGCCCTGCTGGACCGGACCGAGGCGGGCCTGGCGAGCCACGCGACCGTGCACCGTTGGGACGCCGGGACCGTGACGCGGCGCGCCATGCTGGCCGGCCTGCGCTCGGGGGTGCCGCTCGCGGTCTACACCGGCCACGGGGCGCCGTCCGGCTGGCCGACCTACGGTGGGGTACGCGCCATCGACCTCGCTGGTGTCCAGTCGATCGACGTCCTGGTCTGCCTCACATGCCACGGCGCGACGCGAGACGGCACCGGGCGTTCCTTCGCGGAGTCGCTGGTGGCGGCCGGGTCCGCGCGCGCCGTCGTGGCCGCGGAGGGTGATGTCGCGCACGAGACGAACGACGTCCTGCTGGTCGCCCTGGTGCGCACCCTCGTCGAGGGGTCGGCGACGACCGTCGGCGAGCTGGTGGCTGCCCTGCGGGCCGCTGTTCCGGACTGCCCGTACGCGATCGTGGGCGACGTCGGCGCGCCGATCCTGGACTCCGCGCCCACGCAGCACTGAGCCGCGTTTGCACCTCCTGCCCGGCGCTTGGGATCGTTGCGGGGATGCCCGCGGTCCTGACGAGCACGCTCGACGCCCTGAGCCACCTCGGCCCCGCTGGCTACATCACGCTCGTCATCGCGGTGAGCGTGTTGTGCCAGTGGGTCGCCTGGCGGATCAGGCTGCCGTCGATCCTGCTGCTCCTGCTGGTGGGCTTCGGGCTCGGGCAGGTCGTCCGGGCAGAGGACGTGCTCGGTCACACGCTGCTGTTCGACCTCGTGCGGCTCACCGTCGGCATCATCCTGTTCGAGGGCAGCCTCTCGCTGCGCATCAAGCAGCTGCAGGGGCTCGGCAGGCCCGTCTGGCGGCTGTGCTCGGTCACCGTGCTGCTCGCCGGTGCGATGATCACGGGGGCCGCCTGGTTGCTGGGCTTCGACGTCCGCGTGGCGCTGCTCATCGGCGCGATCCTCGTCGTGACCGGACCTACCGTGATCAACCCCGTGCTGCGGTCGTTGCGGCCGACCCGGCGGGTCTCCGCCCTGCTGCGGTGGGAGGGCATCGTCGTCGACCCCATCGGCGCGGTGCTCGCGCTGCTGGTGTTCCAGGGCGTGCTGGCAGCGCAGGCCGGTCACGCGCTGTCGGCAGTCCTTCTCGTGCTGACGAAGACCCTGGTCATCGCCTTCGGCATCGGCCTCGCCCTCGGAGCCGTGCTCGAGGTGCTCATGCGCCGACGGGCGGTGCCGGACTTCCTGCACGGTGTGGTGTTCCTCGCGGCGGCCGTCTCGGCGCTGGTCGTCTCGGACGCCCTCCAGGCGGAGAGCGGTCTGCTGACCGTGACGGTGCTGGGGATCTATCTGGGCAACCGGCCGCAGCTGCACCTCGAGCACGTTGCCGAGTTCAAGGAGCACCTGCAGGTGCTGTTCGTGGGTGCGTTGTTCGTGGTGCTGGCCGGGCGGGTCACGCCCGACGAGCTGGCGGACGTCGCCCCGACGGCTCTGCTGTTCCTGGCGGCGCTGGTGGTCGTCGTCCGGCCCGTGAGCGTGCTCCTGGGGCTGCTGGGCACGAAGGTGACGCGCAGCGAGCGCACGCTCCTGGCGTGCATGGCCCCGCGTGGTGTGGTGGCGGCGGCGGTGACGAGCATCTTCGCGCTCGGGTTCGGCGAGGCAGCGGACCAGCTGTCCCGGCGAGCAGCCGCCGCGACCGGTGCCGGACGGCAGTCGTTGGCCGCCCGTGCCGAGGAGCTGGACCGGTTGGCGTCCCAGGCGTCCACGATGGTGCCGCTCGTGTTCGTCGTCATCGTCTGCACGGTCGCCATCTACGGCATCGGCATCAACCTCCTGGCCGAACGTCTCGGGCTGGCCTCCGCCCGGCCCCAGGGCGTCGTGTTCGTGGGCGTGAACCGCTGGGTGGTCGACACGGCAGCGCTGCTGCAGGACGTCGGCATCCCGGTGCTCGTCGTGGCACGCAGCTACGCCTCGCTGGCCGGTCCGCGAGCCAAGGGCGTTCGCACGCTGACCGCCAACATCCTGTCGGAGTACGCCGTGAAGGACATGGACCTCGCTGGCATCGGCTCGTTCATCGCCTGTACCCCCGAGGACGAGGTGAACGCCACCGCCGCGCGTGAGTTCACCCGGGTGTTCGGGCGATCGAACACGTACCAGCTGCACCGTGACAGCCGGACGACCGGGACGGGCAACGAGCTGCGCGACACGGCCGGCCACCTCAGCGCCCGGTACGCCTTCGTGCCACCCCTGTCGCGGGCCGAGATGGACAGCCGGATGGCGTCGGGCATGGAGGTGCGTCCGATCCAGCTCGGACCCGAGCGCACGTTCCACGACGTCCGGGCGAAGCACGGCGACCAGCTCGTCGTGCTCTTCGTGCAACGCAGCCCCGGCACGATCGAGGTCGCGCACGACGACATGAGGACCCCCCCGGACGGCGCCACGCTCATCGCCATGGTGCCCGCCGGGGATCGCACCCCGGCAGCGTCTCTGGCGTGGTGGTGACGCGGAGGTCGCCGGGTAGCTGCCAGGTGACGTGCCGGGGCCCGGCGCGAGGACCGGCGGTCAGGCTGGTCTGGACGGCCTGGGTGGTCTTGGCGTTGTGGTGGTGTCGGCACTTGGGGTCGAGG
>DASSTJ010000067.1:0-21752 GCA_035707965.1 Actinomycetales bacterium | reverse complement strand
ACCACCTCGACCTCCAGGGCCTGGTCGTTCTGCCGCAGCACCACCGTCGTGGCCACCCGTCCAGAGTGCTTGAGCACGTTCGTCAAGGCCTCCTGCACGATCCGATACGCCGACAGCGCCACGCTGGGCGGCACGGATGCCCGCTCCGTTCCAGGTCGGTGATCGTGCAGCGTGACCGGCAGGCCGGCTGACGCGACCCCGGCCACCAGGTCGTGGAGCTGGTCGAGGCCGGGCTGAGGCGCCGGATGGCCCGTCGTGGGGTCCCCCTCCGGGTCCGCCATGCGCAGCAGCTGGAGCAGTCGGCGCATCTCGTCGAGGACCTCCCTCGAGCTGCTGCGGATGACGTCGATCGGCTCACGTGCGCGGTCCGGGTCGTGGGGCAGGACCGCCTCCGCCGCGTCGGCCTGGACGGCGATCACGCTGACGCCGTGGGCGACGATGTCGTGCAGCTCCCGCGCGATCCTGGCCCGCTCCTCCGCGACGGCGAGCCGCGCACGTTCTTCCTGGTTGAGCTCGGCGCGCCTGGCGCGCCCCTGCCACTGCTGCACGAGGCGGCCGAGCAGCCACACGCCTCCGAAGACGAGGACGACGAAGAGGTAGTCGCTGCCGTCCTCCTGCCACTCCTGCCACCACTGCACCCCGACCATCGCGACGCCGCCCACCGTGGCCCACGTCTCGGTGCTCCCCGCCGCCACCGAGTACGTCGCCAGCAGGTACACCGCCAGCGACCACAACGAGCCGGGCTGCTCGCCGACGAGCGCCTGGACCTGCCCGGCGAGGAGCACCACGGCGAGCGTCGCCAGCGGCGCCCGGGTGCGCCAGGCCAGCGCGCCCGTCATCGCCACCGCGACCGGCAGCGTGAGCCACAGCGGACCCTCGTCGAGGCCACCGCCGAGCGTCGTCCCGACCGCCAGCACCAGCAGCAGCGCGGCGATCCCCACGTCGAGCACGGGCAGCCTCGGGGACGCCAGCCACCTCGCTCGCCGGCCCAGCCGTTCGGTCATGAGGGTCACCCTAGGGCGGCACGGCCGCTGCGACGTCCGTCTCGTTGAGGACCGCCGTCCACCGGGAGGATGACCGAGCGCGACGACGAATCCTCCCGCCCGCCGTGCGGATCACGACTGCGACCGACGCGGGACGAGGCCCGCCGACGGCAGCCTCGAGGACGTCGGACGCCACCCGCGCCGACCTACCGAGGCGCCGCTGCTGCGGCGCCGCCGCACTCAAGGAGCTGGCATGTCCACGTCTGACCTCTCTCGACGCGCCGGCGGACCGGCACTCGCCCTCGGCGTGCTCGCGTTCTCCGGAGGCGACCTCCTGCGCCGTGTGGTCGAACCGACCTCGCCGTCCGTGGCGACGACGACCGCCGCGGTCCGCGCGCAGGCCGGTACCTGGTTCGCCGCCGGAGCGCTGGAGCTGCTGTCCGCGCTGCTTCTCGTCGCCGGAGCGATCGCCGTCGTGCGCCTGGCGCCCGCGCGTGGACGGACGCTCACCGTCGTCGGCGCCACCCTGCTCGGCATCGGCGGCATCGCCTCGACCGGCCACACCATCGGTTACTACGGGACGTACGCCGCCTACGCCGACAGCGGTCTGGACACGACGGCGCTGGCCGCGATGAACGAGACCACCGACGCCCTGGGAGGCATCACGATCGCCCTGTTCATGCTGGGCATGCTGCTCGGCCCCGTCCTGCTGACCACCGGGCTGCGGCGCGCGGGCGTCGTGCCGATCTGGATTCCGGTCCTGGCCGTCGTCTTCGTCGTCGCGGGCGCGGTCAGCGGCGTCGCAGCGGGGCTCATCGGCCTGCTCGCCGGCCTCGTCGCCTTCGGCTACGTCGGCCTCATCATCACGCGCTCCCGAACCGCAACGCCGGTCCCAACGCCACGCCCCCAGCCATCTCCGGCGATCTGACGAGAGGCCCGGCGATCTGACGAGAGGGTCAGCGCGGGTGCCTCCGGCAGGCGGCGTGAGACGAGCGGCGCCGACGAGGACCGCACATGGTCAGGCGATGCACCGAGCGAGAGCCGCCAGAGGAGGTCCCGCGTCGGCCCGGGCGATACCCCGTCGGCCCGGGCCGTTCAGCGCTACATCTCCTCGTGGGTCTCGGGATCGCCGCCAAAGAGCCGGCCGTCCGGACGGTCGAGCTCGGCGATCGCGTCCATCTCCTCGGCGCTCAGCTCGAACCCGAAGACGTCGAGGTTCTGGCGCTGGCGCTCCGGAGTCGCCGACTTGGGGATGGGCACGGTGCCGAGCTGCACGTGCCAGCGCAGGATCACCTGGGCCGGGGTGACTCCGTGCCGCTCGGCAGCGGTGGCGACGGCGGGCTCGGTGAACGGCGCACGGCGCTTGCCCAGCGGGCTCCACGCCTCGGTGCGGATGCCGCGCTCGGCGTTCGCGGCCCGCATCGCCTCCTGCGCGAAGGCGGGGTGCAGCTCGATCTGGTTGACGGACGGCGTGACGCCCGTGTCGGCGATGATCCGGTCGAGGTGCTCGGCGGTGAAGTTGGAGACGCCGATGCTGCGCACCAGCCCTTGCGCCCGCAGGTCGACGAGCGCCTGCCACGCCTCGGGATAGAGGCCCTGGCCGGGGTTCGGCCAGTGGATGAGGTGGAGGTCGATGTGGTCGAGCCCGAGCCGTTGCAGGGACTCCTTGGTCGACGCCACGGCGTCCTTGTACGCGTGGTGACGGCCAGGGATCTTGCTCGTGACGACGATCTCGTCGCGTGGCACGCGCGAACGCCGGATCGCGTCGCCGACCTCCGCTTCGTTCTCGTAGTTCACGGCGGTGTCGACGAGCCGGTAGCCCACGTCGAGGGCGGACACCACAGCGTCCACCGCGTCGCCGCCCCGCATGGGGTACGTGCCGAAACCGGTGGCCGGCAGCGTCGTCCCGTCGTTGAGCTCGTGCACGTTCATCGTCATGGGTCCACGGTAGCCAGCACTTATTGCGACCCGGTTGCAACAAGGCTCCGGGCCGGACTACGTTTCTGGGGTGACCTCGACGACCCAGGCTCCGACGTCCGGCCACGAGCGCCCCTCGGCCCTCGCTGAGTTCCGGCGGTCGCTCGGACACCGGGACTGGGCGGTCCTCGGCAGCATGACCGGCTTCGTGCTGCTGCTGCACGTCGTGGGCTGGGGCGTGCTGGCCTGGGCGGTGGCGCCGCAGAACCTCGTGATGGGCGACGGCAAGGCGTTCGGGGTCGCGCTGGGCGTGACGGCCTACGTGCTCGGCATGCGTCACGCGTTCGACGCCGACCACATCGCGGCGATCGACAACACGACGCGCAAGCTCGTCGCGGAGGACAAGAAGCCGCTGACCGTCGGGTTCTGGTTCTCGCTCGGCCACTCCAGCATCGTGTTCGGGCTGTGCCTGCTGCTGGCCCTGGGCGTGCGCTCGCTGGCCGGGCAGGTGGAGGACGAGTCGTCCCGCCTGCAGCAGCTCACCGGGCTCTTCGGCGTGACCGTCTCCGGCACGTTCCTCATCCTGCTCGGCATCGTGAACCTCGTGTCGCTGCTCGCGATCCTCAAGGTGTCGCGGCGCATGCGCGACGGCGACTTCGACGAGGCCGAGCTCGAGCACCACCTGGACCACCGCGGCCTGATGAACCGCATCCTGCGCCCGGTGATGAAGGCGGTGAGGCAGCCGCGGCACATGTACCCGGTGGGCCTGCTGTTCGGGCTGGGCTTCGACACCGCCACCGAGATCAGCCTGCTGGTGCTGGCCGGCGCCAGCGCCGCGGTGGCGCTGCCCTGGTACGCGATCCTCGTGCTGCCGATCCTGTTCGCCGCCGGCATGAGCCTGCTCGACAGCGCAGACGGCGTCTTCATGAACTTCGCCTACGGGTGGGCGTTCGCGCGTCCCGTGCGCAAGGTCTACTACAACATCACCATCACGGGCCTGTCGGTGGCCGTGGCGCTCATCATCGGCGTCATCGAGATCGACTCGATCATCATCGACAAGCTCGGCATCACCTCCGGCCCGCTGCACGCGATCGGCACGCTGAGCCTCGACCACGTCGGCTACGTCATCGTGGCGCTCTTCGTCGTCACCTGGGCGGTCGCCCTCGGGTGGTGGAAGCTCGGGCGCGTGGAAGAGCGCTGGTCGGCTGGGCTCACCAGCGGCAAGGCCTGACCCGGAACTTGGTCAACCTTGTGTACGCCAAAGCGCTCTCACGGCGACAGAAGGTTGACCAAGTTACGCGATGTGGGCCAATGCTGGGCTAGCGGCGGCGCAGCCAGCGCACCAGCAGCCCGAGGGCCACGGCGCCCACGGCGACCGGCAGGAGCCGCTTGAGCAGCACCGGTCCGACGACACCGCCGAGATCGAGCTCGGCCGGCTCGCTCGCGGCTGCCCTGGTCGTCGGCCCGGGATAGGCGTCGCCGGCCTTGTCCGCCCAGCTCGACGTCGGCGGCACGCTGCTCGACTGCGTGCCGCTCGGCTGCGCGGCGCTGGACGACATCGGCTCTGTGGCGCTGGCACTCGAGGCGGCGCTGGGCGGCGCGGATCTGGGCGTCGCGCTGGGCGGAGTCGCAGCCGAGGTCTCGGTGACAGGCGCAGCCGCTGGAGGCCCGGACGTGGGCACCGGGCCCGGACCTCCAGCCGTCGCGCCAGCCGCGCCGTCCACGGTGTCGTCACCACCGACGGACGCCGGCTCCACCAGCCGCGTGGCCAGGCAGGCGGCGAACTGGTCGAGCAGCTTGGTGCCGACGTCCTGGATGACCCCGCGACCGAACTGCGCGGGACGGCCGGTGATCTTCAGCTCGGTGTCCACGACGACGCGGGTGCCGGTGCCGTCCGGCTCGAGCTGGGCGGCGATGGTGGCGCCCGCCGTCCCGTTGCCGCGCTTGTCCTTGCCCTGGGCCTCGAGCACCGCCCGGTAGCCGTCGTGGTCGCGGGAGACCCAGGAGCCCTTGCCGGTGTACTGCAAGGAGATCGGGCCGAGCTTCACCTTCGCGGTGCCGGTGAACTCGTCGCCGTCCACCGAGGTGATCGCCGCCCCCGGCAGGCAGGGAGCGATGCGCGCGATGTCGGTGAACGCGTCCCACGCCTCCTCGACGCCGATGGGCACGGTGAAGGTGTGTTGCAGGTCCACGAAGGCCTCCCTGAGACGTCGGTGGGCTCAGCTGGCCGAGGCGGCCTCCAAGGCCCGCCTGGTGAGGACGCCCGCGAGGTGTCGACGGTAGTCGGCGTCGGCGTTGGCGTCGACCGGGGGCTCGGTGCCCTCCGCGGCCGAGGCTGCGGCCGACCGGATGGCGTCGGCGGTCGCGGGCTGCCCGACGAGCGCCCGCTCCACGGCGGTGGCCCGCACCGGCACGGTGCCCATGTTGGTGAGGGCCACCCGCGCCTCGGCGATGGCCCCACCGTCGACCCGCACGGCCGCGGCCACTCCGACGATCGACCAGGCCTGGGCGACCCGGTGGAACTTCTCGTAGGCCGCGCCCCAG
Source organism: Actinomycetales bacterium (assembly GCA_035707965.1). Taxonomy (GTDB): domain Bacteria; phylum Actinomycetota; class Actinomycetes; order Actinomycetales; family Angustibacteraceae; genus DASSTJ01. The sequence goes on along the minus strand of DASSTJ010000067.1, from coordinate 16,308 downwards.
CCCGTGTGCTTGGGTACCCGGACCTCGACGAGCAGCTCGTCCTCGCCGAGCGCGGTGGTGAAGATGTCGGAGAAGAAGTCGGACGCCGGCACCGACCGCCGTCCGGACGGCCCGGCGACGACCATGGTGGCGTCGAGCGCCAGCGCCGGAGCCGGCATGTCACCGGCCGGGTCGGCGTGCGCCAGGGAGCCGCCGAACGTGCCGCGGTGACGGACCTGCGGGTCGGCCACCGTCTCAGCAGCCAGGGCCAGCAGCAGCGCGTGCTGACGCACGAGCGGGTCGCGGGTCATCGTGTCGTGCGTCGTCATGGCACCCACGACCAGCGCGTCGCCGTCCTCACGCACGCCGCGCAGCTCGTCCACGCGCCCCAGGTCGACCACGACCTCGGGTGCCGCCAGCCGGAGGCGGAGCACGGGCAGCAGGCTCTGACCACCGCCGAGCACCTTGACGTCCTTGCCGGACGACGTGAGCTCGCGCAGAGCCGCGAGCGCCTCGTCGACCGTGGTCGGTGCCACGTAGTCGAAGGCCGCGGGGATCATGGCCGCCTCCCTTCCGCGTCGTCTCCGGGTTGTCCACCGATGATCGGCTGGTCCTGCGCACCGGCCACGTCGACGCTCGGCCCCGCCTCTCCCGGGTCCGTGGGTGCCGTCATGTCGACGACCGGGGCGTCGCCACCGGCGGACGCAGCGTCCGGCAGCTCGCCACCGCTCGTACTCGAGGCGCCGTGCTGCAACGCCTTCCAGACGCGCTGCGGCGACATCGGCATGTCGATGTCCCTCACGCCGAGGTGGCGGACGGCGTCGAGCACCGAGTTCACCACCGCCGGGGTGGACGCGATCGTCCCGGCCTCGCCCACTCCCTTGACCCCCAACGGGTTCGTGGTGGACGGCGTCACCGTGCGGTCCGTCGTGTAGTGCGGCAGGTCGACGGCGCTCGGCACGAGGTAGTCGACGAAGGTGGCGGTCGTGAGCGTGCCCTGCTCGTCGTGCACCGCCTCCTCGTAGAGAGCCTGGGAGATGCCCTGCGCGAGGCCCCCGTGCACCTGGCCCTCGACGATCAGAGGGTTCACGACGTCACCGACGTCGTCGACGCAGACGTAGGTGCGGATCCGCACCTGCCCCGTCTCCGTGTCGACCTCCGTGGCGCACAGGTGCGTGCCGTGCGGGAACGAGAAGTTCTCCGGGTCGAACGTGGCCTCGGAGTCGAGGCTGGGCTCCACGCCGTCCGGCAGGTTGTGCGCCGCGAACGCCGCGAACGCCAGCTCGGAGATGCTCTTGCTCTGGTCCGTGCCCCGCACGGTGAAGGAGCCGTTCGCGAACTCGAGGTCGTCCGGGTTCGCCTCGAGCAGGTGGGCGGCGACGACACGAGCCTTCTCGATCACCTTGTCGGCCGCCTTCACGACCGCGATGCCCCCGACGACGAGCGACCGCGAGCCGTACGTGTCGAGACCCTTCGGCGACACTGCCGTGTCGCCGTGCAGCACCTCCACGTCCTCGAACGGGACGCCGAGCCGGTCCGCCACGATCTGGCCCCAGGACGTCTCGTGGCCCTGGCCGTGCGGGCTCGTGCCCGTGACGACCTCGACCTTGCCCGTGGGCAGCATCCGGATGCTCGCGCTCTCCCACCCGCCGGCCGCGTAGCTCAGCGACCCGAGCACCCGGGACGGCGCGAGGCCGCACATCTCCGTGAAGGTCGAGACGCCGATGCCGAGCTGCACGGGGTCGTTCCGCTGCCGACGCTCCGCCTGCTCACGCCGGAGCGCGTCGTAGTCGAAGAGCTCCTTGGCCCTGGCCGTCGCCGCCTCGTAGTTGCCCGAGTCGTACTGCAGCCCGCACACCGTGGTGAACGGGAACTCCTCGTGCTTGATCCAGTTCTGCTCGCGGACCTCGATCGGGTCGCGACCGAGCTCGACCGCCAGCTCGTCCATCATCCGCTCGATCCCGAACGTCGCCTCCGGCCTGCCGGCTCCTCGGTAGGCGTCCGTCCAGGTCTTGTTCGTGAAGACGTTGGTGCAGGAGAAGTGGTAGGCGGGGAACTTGTAGATGGCGTTGAACATGAAGGCGCCGAGGATCGGCACGCCGGGCGTCACGAGCCCCAGGTACGCCCCCATGTCGGCGAGCAGCTCGACCTTCAGACCAGTGACGGTGCCGTCCTTGGTAGCGGCGAGCGTCAGCTTCTGGATCTGGTCGCGACCGTGGTGGCCGGTCATGATCGACTCGGTGCGCGTCTCGGTCGCCTTCAGCGGCTTGCCGAGACGGCGAGCCACCAAGAACGTGACGAGCTCCTCGGGAGTGAACTGCAGCTTGCCGCCGAAGCCGCCGCCGACGTCCGGTGCGACCACGCGGATCTTCGACTCGGGGACGCCCGTGACGAGGGCCATCATGACGCGCACGATGTGCGGCACCTGCGTCGCGCTGTAGAGCGTCGTCTGGTCGCCGGTCGGGTCGACGACGACCGAGCGCGGCTCCATGAACGCCGGGACCAGGCGCTGCTGACGGAAGCGCCGTTCGATGACGACGCCGCTCTCGCGCGCCGTCGCGATCGCCTCCTCGACGTCCGCCCCGGTACCGGCCTGGGCGGAGTCGAAGACCCACGTCGCGCTGGCGTTGGTGCCGAGGTCGGGGTGCGCGAGGTCAGCGCCGTCCGCGAGAGCCGCCTCCATGTCGAGCACGACCGGCAGCTCGTCGTACTCCACGTCGACGAGCTCGACCGCGTCGCGCGCCTCGCGGGCCGACCGCGCGACGACGACGGCGACGATCTCGCCGGCGAACGCGACGTGGTCGACCGCCACCGCGGGGTGCCGTGGCGCCTTCATGTCCGGCGTGATCGGCCACGCCGTCGGCAGGCTGCCTTGCTCCGCGTCGAGGTCGGCACCGGTCAGGACCGTGACCACACCCGACGACGCGGCCGCCGCAGCCGTGTCGATGGACGTGATCCGCGCGTGGGCGAACGGGCTGCGGGCAAAGGCCACGTGCAGCATGCCGGGCAGCACGATGTTGTCGGTCCACCGGGTGCGGCCGGTGATGAGCCGCTCGTCCTCCTTGCGGGGGCGAGGGTTGCCGAGCTCGCGTCCAGGACGCTCGTCGACGGCGGTCACCGGGCACCGCCGGCGGTGACGGGCTCCGAGGCAGGGGCCGCAGAGGCCGCCGTCTCCTGCGCGGCGGCTCGGACGGCCTTCACGATGTTCTGGTAGCCGGTGCACCGGCAGAGGTTGCCCTCCAGGCCCTCCCGGACCTCTTGCTCGCTCGGGTCGGGGTTGTCCTTCAGCAGCGAGCAGGCCGCCATGATCATGCCCGGGGTGCAGTAGCCGCACTGCAGGGCGTGGTGCTCGTGGAAGGCCCGCTGCATCGGGTGCAGCTCGCCTCCGGAGGACAGGCCCTCGATCGTCGTCACCTCGTGGCCGTCGGCCTGCACGGCCAGCACCGTGCAGGACTTCACGCTCTCGCCGTCCAGGTGCACCGTGCAGGCGCCGCAGTTGCTGGTGTCGCAGCCGACGACCGTTCCCACCTTGCCCAGGGTCTCGCGCAGGTAGTGCACGAGCAGCGTTCGAGGCTCCACCTCGTCCGAGTAGCTGACGCCGTCGACGTTGACGGTGATCCGGGCCATGGGACCTCCTCCTCGTGCGCCTGCTCGTGCGGCGGGTGTCACCCGCATCACACTCCGGAACGCCGCGCGGCACAAGGGCCAGAGATCGAGAAGCGGCCCCACCGACCGGTGCTGTCCGATTCGTCCCCGGTGGGAACGACGACGGGGCGGACGGCGTGCCGCCGTCCGCCCCGCGCTTCTCGACCGGAGGAGGTGGCCGAGGTCGCTCCTGACGCGCCCTACTTCTTCACGTACAGGTCGGCGTACGACCAGGAGCCGTACGGCGCCCACAGGTACGGGCGACCGTCCTCACCGCTGGCCGCGCCGACCTTGGAGCCGTTCAGTCGCTGGATGCGCGTGTTGCGGGTCGGCATGAGCCAGGCCTGCTGCATCGCGTACTTGTTCAGCTCCTTCCACATCTCGCCCTGCTTGGCGCGGTCGAGCTCGCCCTTGGCCGCCTGCACCTTGGCGTTGAACTCCTTGTCGTCCACCCGCGACAGGTCGAACCCGCCGTCCGGGGTGAAGAGGGACGGGATCACCGTGGAGGCGTTGAGCCAGTCCGGGCCCCAGCCGGCACGGGCGAGCTCGTTCTCCTTCTTCGGGTCGAGGACGGTCGAGTAGAACTTGCCCGTCTCGATGGGGTTGAGCTTGACGGTGATGCCGGCGCGCTTCAGCGACGACTGCAGCGAGGCGGCGATCTTGTCCGTGTCGGGGCTCTTGCCGTAGTCGAAGGTCAGCGTCGGCATCGGCGCGCCGGACTCGGCGATGAGCTTCTTCGCCAGCTCGACGTTGCCCGTCGGCGGCACCTTGTCGCCCAGCAAGCCATCCCAGAGCCCGGACGGCGCGTAGTCCGCTGCCAGGTTCGGCTTGACGACGCCGTCGGCGAGGTCGCCACCGAAGGAGCCACCCGCGATCGTGCGGATCTGCTCACGGTCGGCGGCGGCCAGGATCGCCTGGCGGTGCTTGAGGTTCGGCACCTTCTGCGTGTTGATCGCGATGTAGCGCACATACGGGTCGAGCTCGTTGATGCGCCGCTTCTCGAACTTCGGGTCGTTGAAGACAGCGCTGAGCGAGGCCGTGTCGAGGCCCTCGCGCATGATCGCGGTCTGGTCCTCGCCGGAGTCGGCCATCAGACGCTGGCTGATGACGCTCTGCTGGACCGCGAACTTCATGACGATCTTGTCCGGGTACGCGCCCCGGTACCCGCCGTCGACACCGTCCTTCCAGCTCGGGTTGCGCTCGAGCACCAACTGCTGGCCCTTGGTGTACTCGGTGACCTTGTACGGGCCGTCCGAGACCAGGTTGTCGTCGTACTTCTCGCCGGTGTCCTTGGCCTTCGGCACGGCACCGAACGCGGGCAAGGTCACCGTGTAGTTGAAGTCACCGGCCGGCTGGGACAGGTGGAAGGTGATCGTGTTGTTGTCCGACGAGCACTCCACCGCCTTGTCGAAGGCCGCCGTGTCGTTGTCGGCGGTCTCGTACGGGCCCTTGTACGTCGGGTTGCCGTCGGAGTCCTTCGGGATGTCCAGCAGCTGCACCGCGTAGGTCGGGCCGTCGGTGATCACCGTCTGGGCGAAGGTGCGCGAGACGCCGTACCTGATGTCGGCGCAGGTGACGTCGGAGCCGTCCTCCCACTTCGCGCCGTCGCGCAGGGTGAACGCCCAGGTCTTGCCACCGTCGCTCGCCTTGCCGGTGTCGGTCGCCAGGTCGCCGACGAGCTCGCCGGACGTCTTGCCGTCCTTGCTCAGCTTGTACGCGGTCAGCGTGCGGACGAGGTAGCCGTTGAGGAAGGCGAGGTCCTCACCGGTGTACGCGCGCTGCGGGTCGACGTGGTCGAGCTGCTCGTTGAGCGTGAGGATCGTCAGGGTGCCACCCTTCTGACCCTTGCCCGACGAGCCGCTGTCGCCGGTGCCCTCGTTGCCGCCGCTGCCTCCGCAAGCGGCGAGCGCGAGCGCTCCGGTCGCGGCGAGGGCGGTGAGCCGCAGAGCGGCTCTGGCCTTGGCCATGTCGTCTCCATCCTGGTCGTGACCGGCGTCCGGTCGTTCGTCGTTGCCGTGCTCTGGTCGTGCGGTTACAGCACAGTGGTGCTGCTACAGCAGAGAGGTCATCCATGCCTCGATGTCGGCGATGGTGCGGGGCAGGCCGGCCGACAGCACGCGGTTGCCGGCGTCGGTGACGACCAGGTCGTCCTCGACGCGGATGCCGATGCCGCGCAGGTGCTCCGGCAGCCGCAGGTCCTCGGCCTGCAGGTAGAGCCCGGGCTCGACCGTGAGTGCGTGGCCGGGTTGCAGCACGCCGTCGAGGTAGGTCTCGGCGCGGGCGAGCGCGCAGTCGTGCACGTCCAGGCCGAGCATGTGGCCGGAGCCACAGAGCGTCCAGCGGCGGTAGATCGTGGACGACGGGTCGAGCGCCTCGTCGACCGAGCAGGGCAGCAGCCCGAGGTCGGCCAGGCCCTGCGCCATCACCGCCATGCCGGCGGAGTGGAAGTCGCGGAAGCGGGCACCGGGCCGGACGGCGGCGATGCCGGCGTCCTGCGCGTCGACCACCAGCTGGTACAGCTCGCGCTGCTGCGTCGAGAAGGTGCCGGTCACCGGCAGGGTGCGCGTGATGTCGGCCGTGTAGAGGGCCTCGGTCTCGGCGCCCAGGTCGAGCAGCAGCAGGTCGCCGGGGCGCACCGGCCCGTCGTTGGAGATCCAGTGCAGCGTCGTCGCGTGCGGCCCGCCCGCGACGATGCAGCTGTACCCGACGTCGTTGCCCTCCTGCCGCGCCCGGCGCCAGAAGGTGCCCTCGATCCAGCGCTCGGCGCGGTCGCCGATCTGGACGCAGCGGGGCAGCTCGGCCACCACGTCGGCGAACCCGCGCGCCGTGATGTCGACCGCCAGCTGCAGCTGCTCGATCTCGAAGTCGTCCTTGACGAGCCTCAGCTCGGACAGCGCGGCCGCGAGCTCGCGGTCGCCCTCGCCGTCACCCGTGACGCCCGCGCCGTCGACCAGGCGCTCCACGACCGCGTCGGTGCCGCGCCGCACCCGGGTCCGCACCCGGCGTCCGGAGAGCAGCTGCTCCAGCTCGTCGACGTGCCGGCAGTCGAGCCCGAAGGCGACCTGCGTCTCGGCCAGGGTGGGTCGTCGTCCGGCCCAGAGCTCGCCGTAGCGCCGATCGCGCCAGAACTCGTCGGACGTCGCGCGCTCCGCCCGCGGGCGGAGGAACAGGACCGCGTCGTGACCCTGCGTCCCGCGCGGCTCGAGCACCACGACGGCGTCCGAGGTCTGGTCGCCGGTGAGCCACACGTAGTCGGAGTGCGGGCGGAAGCGGTAGTCCTGGTCGTTCGACCGCGCAAGGTAGCTGCCCGACGGCACGACCAGCCGCTCGCCCGGGAAGCGCTGCGAGAGCGCCTGCCGCCGCTTGTCCGTCCACGCCGCCACCTCGAGCGGCTGGTCGTGCCGCGGCTGCGGCTCGGCCCAGTCGCCGGCCATGAACGCCTCGAGCGCTTCGGTCACCGGCAGGTCGTGGCTACCGGTGCGGAAGCGGTCGGCCATGAGGTCCTCCTTGTGCGACGGCAGGAGTACCATTTCACATTGCAGAGGAGGGCTCTAGGGCCGGCCGGTCACGGTTGTGCAACGCCCTCGGCACCCGGGCCCGCCCGCCGGCGTCCCGATTCGCGCGAACCGGGGCAGTGCACGGCGGCTCGGTGCCCCCGTTCACGCGAAGGTGGGGTGACGGAGGTCAGCGCGGGGCGGTCCGGTGGATCGGCCCGGACATGGCCACCAACGGCGTGCCGGCGCCACCCCACCGCAGCTTGATCATCTCCGCGGCGATCGAGATGGCCGTCTCCTCGGGCGTGCGGGCACCGAGGTCGAGCCCGATCGGCGAGTGCAGCCGCGCGAGCTCGTCGTCCGTCACGCCGGCCTCGCGCAACCGATCGAGCCGGTCGTCGTGAGTGCGTCGTGACCCCATGGCTCCGACGTAGGCGACGGGCAGCCGCAGGGCCACCTCGAGCACCGGGACGTCGAACTTCGGGTCGTGGGTGAGCACCGCGATGACGGTGCGCTCGTCGAGCTCGCCGGCCTCGGCCTGCGCCTGCAGGTACCGGTGCGGCCAGTCGACGACGACCTCGTCCGCATCCGGGAAGCGCGAGTGCGTGGCGAACACCGGGCGCGCGTCGCAGACGGTCACCCGGAACCCGAGGAAGGTGCCGACCCGGGCGACCGCCGCGGCGAAGTCGATGGCACCGAAGACCAGCATCCGGGCGCGTGGCGCGTACGACGCCACGAAGACACGCATCCCCTCCCCCATGCGCTCGGCGTCCGGGCCGTACGTCAGGGTCTCGGTGCGTCCACCGGCCAGCAGCCCCCGCGCATCGTCGACGACCGAGTGGTCGGCGCGGTCCCAGCCGAGGGTCCCCGACACCGGCACGTCGGCGTCCTCCGGCCGGACGACGATCCGCCGTCCCACCACCTCGGCGTCCGGGTGCTCGATGACCGTGCAGACGGCGACCGGGCGTCCCGCCTCGATGTCGTCGGCCACCGCGCCGAGCTGCGGGAAGTGCTCCTGGTCGACGCGCTCGACGAACACGTCCATGATGCCGCCGCAGGTCAGGCCCACCGCGAAGGCGTCGTCGTCGCTCACCCCGTAGCGCTCCAGGCTGGGCGCGCCGTCGGCCACCACCTGCTGCGCGGTCTCGTAGACGGCGCCCTCGACACACCCACCGGACACGCTGCCGACCGCCTCGCCGCCCGGCCCGACGAGCATCGACGCTCCCGGCGGGCGCGGGGCCGACCGCCAGGTCGCCACCACCGTGCCGACGCCGACGCTCTTGCCCTCTCGCCACCACGCCAGCAGCTCGTCCATGACCTCACGCACCGGCCAGCACCTCCATCAGCTCGACGTACGAGGCCACCGAGTGGCCCGCCACGAAGTCGTCAACGTGCGGCAGGACCGCGGCGATGCCCGCCTGCACCGGCTCGTAGCCGAGCTTGCCGCGGTGCGGGTTCACCCAGACCAGGCGGTGGGCCAGGCGGTGCAGGCGTTCCACCTGCTCGGCCAGCAGCGTGGTGTCGCCGCGCTCCCAGCCGTCCGAGCAGATCACCAGGACCGCGCCGCGCGCCACGCCACGCTGCCCCCACCTGTCCGCGAACGCCCGCAGCACCTCCCCCAGCCGCGTGCCGCCGGACCAGTCGGGCACCTGCTCGCCCGCGGCCTTCAGCGCGGCCTCGACGTCCCGGTGCTGCATGGCCGTCGTGACCCGCGTGAGACGCGTGCCGATGGTGAAGACCTCGACGCGGGCGCGCCCGCGCGCGCTGCCGGCCCCGCGACGTTCGGCAGCGGCACGCACCTGCGTGTGCGCGAGACGCAGCAGCACGTCGGCGTACGGCGCCATCGAGCCCGAGACGTCCACGAGCCACACGACGCGCCGCGGCCGTCGACCTGACGTCGTCCACCGCAACGGACCCGGCTCGCCACCGCGGCGCAGCTCTTCGCGCAGCGTGCGGCGCACGTCCAGCTCGCCGTGACGCGCCCGGCGGCGGCGGCTCGCCCGGCGCAACGGCTGCCGCACGTCGAGCGACGCCAGCAGCCGCCGCACCTCGTCACGTGCCGCATCGTCGAGCTCGCCGACGTCCCGGTGGCGCAGCACCTCGGTGTCGCTCGCCGCGGCCCGCACGGTCTCCTGCTGCTCCTCGACCTCGCTACCGCCACGAGGGACGTCGCCCAGGCTCGCCATCGCGGTCGCGTGCGGACGCTGGTAGGGGTTCGGCCGCCCCTGGCGCACTGTCCGTCCGGTGAACCACGCCTCGAACGCGAGGTCGTACGGACGCAGGTGGTCCCGGTCGCCGCACAGCGTGCTGCGACCTGCCCAGTAGACGCCGTCGCGGTCGTCGACGCCGACCTCCGCGACCGCCGCCAGGAACGCCGCCGTCCGGTCCGGTGTCACCGGGACCCCCGCGGCCCGCACGGTCGCCGCGAAGCCGACCAGCACCTCGACGACGTCGGCCCCGGGTTCGACGACGGGCTCCACGACGGGACCGCCACGGCTGCTCACCCGCACGACGACCTGCCTACCCGGCGAGCAGCCGGTCGAGGTCGCCACGGACGCGGTCGGCGTCCTCGCGGTACTTCAGCACGGCACCCAGCGTCACGGCCGCGGTCTGCGTGTCGAGATCACGCGCCCCCAGCTCGACGAGGCACCGCACCCAGTCCAGCGACTCCGCCACCCCGGGAGGTTTCAGCAGCCCCTCACCGCGCAGCCGGTGAGCCGCGGTAGCCACCTGCTCGGCCAGCCGCGGGGGCACGTCCGGCAGCCGGGTGCGCAGGATGTCGATCTCCCGCGACAGGCTCGGGTGCTCCACCCAGTGGTAGAGGCAGCGGCGCTTCAGGGCGTCGTGCACCTCACGCGTGCGGTTCGACGTGAGGACGACGAAGGGCGGCGTCTCGGCGCGGACCGTGCCCAGCTCGGGGATCGTCACGGCGTACGTCGACAGCACCTCGAGCAGGAAGGCCTCGAACTCGTCGTCCGAGCGGTCGACCTCGTCGACCAGCAGCACGCTCGGTGTGGTGCGCAGGGCCCGCAGCACCGGCCGCTCCAGCAGGAAGCGCTCGTCGAACATCGACTTCTCGGCCGCCTCGACCTCGACGCGCTCGCCCTCGCCGCGGGACGCCTCGATCGCGCGCAGGTGCAGCACCTGGCGGGTGACGTCCCAGTCGTACAGCGCCTGGGAGGCGTCGATGCCCTCGTAGCACTGCAGCCGCACGAGCTCGGCGCCCGTCGCCTGAGCCACGGCCTCGGCGAGCGCGGTCTTGCCCGTGCCGGGTTCGCCCTCGAGCAGCAGCGGCCGCTGGAGCCGCATGGCCAGCCACGCCACGGTGGCGAGGCCCTCGTCCGGCAGGTAGCCGGTCGAGAGCAGCGCATCGGCCAGCGACTCCGCGGACTCGGGCGCACCGTTCATGCCGCCACCTCCTCGGCCGCGCGCAGCACCCGCAGCACGTTGCCGCTACGCAGGCCGTCGAGGTCGCGGGCACTCCAGCCCCGGTCGCGGAGCGCGTCGAGCAACCGCGGGTAGCACGAGACGTCATACAGGTCGTGGGGCATGAACGCCGACCCGTCGAAGTCGCCGCCGAGCCCGACGTGCTCGACGCCGGCGACCTCGCGCACGTGCTCGACGTGGGGCACCACGTCGTCGACCGTGACGAGCGGCGGTGGGTCCGTCTCGGCCCGCTTCAGCATCAGGGGGTTGAGGTCCTCGAACCGCTTCGGGTCGCCGCCCTGCTCCGCCACCAGCTCGCGACACTGCTCGTACCAGCGCGCCCATCGCTGCGACACGAACGCCGGGACGAAGGTGACCATGCAGACGCCGCCGTTGCTGCCCAAGGTCTCCAGGACGTCGTCCGGTGCGTTGCGAGGCACGTCGCACACCGCTCGCGCCGAGGAGTGGCTGAAGATCGCCGGCGCGCTCGTGACCCGCAGCGCGTGCCGCATGGTGTCCGCCGAGACGTGCGAGAGGTCGACGAGCACGCCGAGGCGGTTGAGCTCGCGCACCACCTGCTCGCCGAGGTCGTTGAGGCCGCCGAGCACCGGCTCGTCGGTCGCCGAGTCGGCCCACGGCACGTTGTCGTTGTGGGTGAGCGTCAGGTAGCGGACGCCGAGCGCGTGCATCATGCGCAGCACGCCCAGCGACTCCCCGATCGAGTGACCGCCCTCGACGCCCATGAGGGAAGCGACCCGGCCAGAGGCGGCGGCCTGCTCGACCTCGTCGGCGGTCGTCGCCAGCGCGAAGGCGTCGGGGTAGCGGGCGACCATGCGGCGCACGAAGTCGATCTGCTCGAGCGTCGCCACCACCGCGGCGTCCCCCGCGAGGCTCGACGGCACGAACACCGACCAGAACTGACCCCCCACGCCGCCGGCGCGCAGCCGCGGCACGTCCGTGTGCAGCTGCGGCACCGACCCGGTCAGGTCGACGCGGTCGAGGTCGTAGCCGCACAGCTCGCGCATCGCCCAGGGCAGGTCGTTGTGGCCGTCGATGATCCCGGTCACGTTCACTCCCTCGGTCCGCGCCACACCCTCAGCATGGCCCACGCGTCCAGCCGCGGGTACGGCAGACTCTGCCCGTGGACGACGAGATGTCTGGTTCAGCCCATGATCACCTGCTCGGCGGCTGGGTGCGTCACCTCAGCCGGCTCGCCCCCGGTGCCGGGCGTGACCGCCTGCTGCCCCTCGGCCGCGAGCTGCTGGACCGGTACGGCGAGGCGCACCGCGCCTACCACGACCGCCGCCACCTGGCCGAGGTCCTCGCGGGTGTCGCGCTGCTGGCCGAGCACGCCGACGACCTGTCTGTCGCCGTGGCTGCCGCCTGGTGGCACGACGCGATCTACACGGTGCCGGTGCTGACGTCGGCCGGTTCGTCGTCGACCGGCGTGGGCGGCGACGGGGCTGGCGACTCGGGCTCTGGATCGGGCTCTGGATCGGGATCGCCGACCACCGGCGTGGCGCCGAGCGACGGCCTCAGCAACGAAGAGGCCAGCGCCCGGCTGGCGGAGGAGCAGCTGTCCGAGCTGGGCGCCGACCCGGACCGAGTGGTCCGGGTAGGTGCGCTCGTGCGCATGACGGCCGGACACGACCCCTCGCCCCTCGACCCCGACGCCCAGGTCCTCAGTGATGCCGACCTGTCGGTACTCGCCAGCCCGCCGAACCGCTACGCGACCTACGTCGCCGACGTCCGGCACGAGTACGCAGCCGTGCCGGAGGACCTCTTCCGCACCGGCCGTGCCGCACTGCTGCGCAGCCTGCTCGACCACGACCGGATCTTCCGCACCCCGTCGGCCCACGAGCGCTGGGAGGCCGACGCCCGCGCCAACATCGCCGCCGAGCTGCGCGAGCTCGACGCCTGACCTGCGAGCTGGAAGGCGCTTCGGCACGCCCCGCACCACCGATGGCTCACACGCTGTGTTCAAGACGCCTTGGCCGGGTGACCCGCGGGTCAACATCCAGAACGACCAGGGACGCGCGAAGCCGTATCAAGTGCGGCAGGTACTCGCGGCAATCGAGAGCTGGAGGCTTCGTGATGGAGACGAAGGCGGTGCGCCCGGACGTGTCTCACTACACCTATCGGGTGACCTGGTCGGGCGAAGACAACGAGTTCGTCGCGACCTGCATCGAGTTTCCCTCCCTGTCGTGGCTCGCTCCTTCCCCGGTGGAGGCGCTCATGGGTATCCAGAACGTGGTCGCAGAGGCCATCGCCGACATGTCGGGTGACAGCGAGCCAGCGCCTGCGCCGATCGCCGACCGTTCGTACTCGGGGAGGTTCAACGTCCGCATCGGCGAGAGTCTGCATCGGCGACTGGCGATCGAGGCTGCCGAGGAGCGCGTGAGCATCAATCAGCTCGTCGTGCGTCGACTGAGCGCCGCCTGCTGACGTCGGGCCGACGTAGGCTGCGGCGGTGCCGCTGCTGATCGACGAGCCCCGCTGGCCTGCCCACGGCCGGCTCTGGTCGCACCTCGTCAGCGACACGTCGTTCGCCGAGCTGCACGCTTTCGCCGATGCTTTGGGGCTGCCCCCGCGGTCGTTCGAGGGTGACCACTACGACGTCCCGGCCGAGCGCTACGAGGCTGTGCTGGCGGCTGGCGCCCGACCCGTCTCGATACGCCAGCTCGTGGTGGCGCTTCACGCCAGCGGGCTGCGCCGCCCGAAGCGCAAGGGCGAGCGGGTGCTCGCGTCCACGTTCGTGCCGGACGTCGGCCCCGGCCGCGGGGTGCGTCGCGACCTTCTCGCGTCGATCCTGCCCGCACCGGTCACCCCTGCTGAGGTGAACGTCCTCGTCTTCGGGGCAACAGCCACAACCACCCGTCCATCTCTGCTGGTCGTTCACGCCCCCACTTCCGACGCGTCCTGGTCGTTGCCTGGGACCAGGCTCACGTCGGCTGACGACGTCATGCACGCCGCCGCAGCTGCGGTCAGTCAGCAGACCGGCGTCCGCCTCAACCCACGCACGCTGCGCATCAGCGGGCATACGCGCATCCTCGGCACAGCGCAGACATGGTTGACCTACCTCACGACCACCGTCGCCACGGCGCCATTGTCCGCGGACGCGCTCTGGGCGCCGACCGACGTGGGGCTAGGCGGGTCGTCTGATGCGCCCTGGTGGCCGCTCGTCGGCTGGATCGTCGACCGCCGTCAACCTCGGACCTGAGGCGCGTGGCGGTGGGTGCCGGCAGCCGCCGTGAAGGAGCACGGCGCCACCCGATGCACTGACCCACCGCGATGCACCCGCCGGTGGCGGCGGATAGGCGGCCGAGCCACCGACCGTCGCGTGCCGGCTCCGGGCGTCGCGGCGGGGTAGCTGCCGGAGCCGCGGTCGCGCGCCAGGCTCAGGACGTCGCGGATGGGTCGCGGAGCGAGTCCCTCAGCCGAAGAGGTTGCCCACGATGCCGCCGGGGCTCTTGCTGTTTCCGCTGCCGCCGCTCTCGGCCTCCGTGCCGCCGGTGTTGCTCTCGCTGGGCTGGACGACGACGAAGCCCGGGCCGTGGAACGCGTACTGGAACGCCTCGCCACTGCCGCCACGCAGCAGCGACTTGATGTTCATGCTGCTCTTGACCTGCGGCACCAGGGTGGCCGACCAGCAGACGGCGGCCTGGATGTCGACGAACGTGGGCTGCCGCGAGCAGTCGAGCAGCATCGGCGGACCGTCGCTCGTCACGGCGACCTGCCCGTGCCCGCTGAGGACGACGTTGAAGAAGCCGCCGCTCATGATGCCGGCGCCCTGCACCCGCTTGATCTCGTGCTGCAGGGTGGAGTCGAACGCCAGCAGGTTCGCGCCGTCGACGCTGATGGCGTCGCCCTCGAGCTGGATGGTGAAGATGTCCTGCGCGAGCCGCGCGAAGAACACCTCGCCCTGGCCGTTCACGCGCATGAGCGGCGTGTCCTCCGACGTGACGGCACGCCGGATCATGTTCGACACGCTCCCGGCGCCCTCGTGGTGGAACTGCACGTCGCCCTGGTACGCCACCATGGCGCCCTTCACGGCGAGAACGTCCTGACCGAGCGTCACCTTGAGCATCTTGCTGCTCTGCATCGTCCAGGCGGCGGTCGCCTGCTTCTCCTGCAGGGCGGCGTCGAACAGCTGGCTGCGCATGGGTGTCCCCCGTGGGTCTCGGTGGCCATCGGTCGAGGCCATGGCGGTGTGCCCGAGCACTCTACGGGCGATCTTCGGCCGCTCGTGGCGACTTCGGTCAGGGCACCCCCCCTGAGCAGCGCTCGCGGGGGCTCGAGCAGGCGCACCAGCACAGCAGCACGCGGTTCGGCAGGCGTGGCTCCGGTCGGGCGGGCACCCCTGTGGACGACCGGCGAGGCGCTCGCGCCAACCTCGCTAGCGTCATCAGGCAGCAGGCTCCGACCAGCAGGAAGCTCCGACCGATCAGGAAGCTCGACCAATCAGGAGGCAGGGGATGAGCAGTCAGTACCAGGTGGACACCGCTCGCATCGGTGCGGCAGCGGGCGACGTCCAGCGGATCAGCGCCGAGGTGGACAGCAGCGTGGCGGCCATGATGGCGCGGCTCACCGGCCTGCAGGACGCCTGGCAGGGGGAGGCGTCGGCGCGGTTCCAGGGCGTGGTGCAGGAGTGGCGCGCGACCCAGACCCGGGTGCGAGAGTCGCTGGAGCACATCTCACGGCTTCTCGGGCAGGCCGGGCAGCAGTACGCGGCCGCCGAGCAGCACAACGCGGCGCTGTTCCGGCAGTGAGCCGGCGGCACGTCGACCCCCGCACGCAAGCCCTCACCACGTGCGGCGCGACCGTTACCCAGAAACGCGGAACGCGACGCGGATCTGACGACACGCCGCATGACCTCCCCCGTGACGGGGTAGCCAGACGGTAGACCTGTTGCCAGGAACAGGTCGGGGCCCCTCCAAGTATGAGTTGGAGGGGCCCCGTGTTCTGCGTTGCCTGCTGACGCGCTGCCAGCGAACCGGCTACACCTCAGCACCCGGGATGACGCCCGCCCGATCTCGCCATCCAGCAGCCGGAGCCGCCGGGACGCGAAGTCGAGATGCACCGCCCGACCGGGTCCGTGTGGTTCCGCCGTCTCGTCATCGACAGCCGCTGCCTCGCAGGCGAACCTGCTCCGCAGAACCTCCGCGAGTTGCCTCGCTTCGGTCGCTCCACCGGTCTCCCGACCGTACGACTCCCTCCCCGAAAGGCCCGGCTGCCAAGGTTTCCCTCGGTGTTCGGACCCCCGGTCGGGGCGTCGTGAGGAGAGTTCTATCGGGCTTCGAGCGGGGCGCGCAAGGGGTTGTCTGAAACTCGTGTCAGAAGTGGTGATCGAGTCTCGTGGGACTGGCGTGGCGGAGCCCGCAGCTGAGTGATGCAGTCTGGCGCGACACGCGGGCGCGCCCCTCCAGAACGCATCACTCACGGAGAGCAGCTCACTCACGGGAGGCAGACGCCCCGCCCAGTGATGCAGTCTGGCGCGACACGCGGGCGCGCCCCTCCAGAACGCATCACTGCGCGGGGGATGCGGGGCGGCAACAGCGAACGGGGCGGCCTCCCGAAGGAGACCGCCCCGTTGGGGTGATGCTGGGTCGAGCGGTGGTGCGGCTGGCTCAGAAGTCCATGCCGCCCATGCCGCCGTCGCCCGGAGCGGCCGGAGCGGCCTTCTCGGGCTTGTCGGCGATGACCGCCTCGGTCGTCAGGAACAGCGCGGCGATCGACGCGGCGTTCTGCAGCGCGGACCGGGTCA
>DASSTJ010000066.1:0-14417 GCA_035707965.1 Actinomycetales bacterium | reverse complement strand
GCCGCCGACGGCCCTTCGTGCTGCCCTGAACCTGCGTCACGGGGCAGCGCACGGCCGCTCGCCCGGCAGCGGAACGTCCCACCCCAAGGTCACCAGCAGCGGCAGCCGACCCGAGCACCACGAAACCCCCCGCAAACAGCCTGACCGGCTGCCCACGAGGGGTTTCGTTACTTCCCGGACCCCGGTTTTGGAAGGGCCCCATGGCTCATGGCGGTGGCGGTGGGATTTGAACCCACGGAGGAGTTACCCCCTCACACGCTTTCGAGGCGTGCTCCTTAGGCCGCTCGGACACGCCACCGCGCACGAGGTTACCCGACCCGCCGACCCGCGAAGAAATCGAGCAGCAGCTGCGTGCACTCCGCCTCGCGGACCCCGCCGACGACCTCCACGCGGTGGTTGGCCCGGCGGTCGCGCACGAGGTCCCAGACGGAGCCGCACGCGCCGGCCTTCGGGTCCCAGGCGCCGAACACCAGCCGCTCGACCCGCGCCAGCACCGTCGCGCCCGCGCACATCGCGCACGGCTCCAGCGTGACGACGAGCGTGCAGCCGTCAAGGCGCCACTGTCCACGGGCGCGAGCGGCGGCTCGCAGCGCCAGCAGCTCGGCGTGCGCTGTGGGGTCGCCGTCCGCCTCCCGCCGGTTCACGCCGGCTCCCAGCACCTCCCCCGCCGGCGACAGGACGACGGCCCCGACCGGGACGTCGTCCGTGCCCGAGGCGAGCGCGGCCTGCGCCAGCGCGAGCCCCATCGCGGACGCGTCGGCCGGGTCGACGGGCCACCCCGACGAGCTCACGACCGCCTCAGCCACGCGTCAGCGCAGGGCGTCGAGCAGGTCCACGAACCCGCACCGCTCACCGATGTCAGCGATGGCGGAGGCGGGGTCGTCCTGGCTGGCGGTGACGAGCTCTACCAGCTCCTCCGCCTCGATGCCGAAGTCCTGCAGCAGCCCGGGGTCTCCGGCCCACGGGGGCGGCAGGTCCGGGTCGACGGCCGCCTCCGCCAGGTCGCCGTCGCTGTCGTGGACCAGCACGTCGCCGTCAACGTCCCCGTCGTCCGGGTCGACGGCGTTCGGGCCCACCGCGCCCGGGACCGCCTGCGTGGTGGCGCCTTGGGCGAGCGGGTCGGACACCTCGTCGTCCGGGTCATCGAGGTCGTCGAGGCCGTCGTCCTCGTCGTCGCCTCCAGGCGCGCTGCTGGTCGCCCGCAGGTCGGCGTACTCGGGCAGCTCGACGTCACCGACCGGGGTGAGCAGCTCGCCGTAGTGGCTGGCCTCGGCGGCCTGCAGGTCGCTGACGAACGCCCGACACTCCTCGTCGTCGTCCACGCGCACGAACGCGAACCACTCGTCCTCGCGCTCGAGCACGGCGATGACCGGTTCTCCCGACCGGCTCGCCGCGCGCAGCGTCTCCGTGAGCTCGTCCAACGAGTCGACGTCCTCGACGTCGACGTCCAGCGCGCGCCAGCCCGTCCCGGCGCGCCCGATCACGGCGGTGAAGTACGACACGGCCCCATCGTGGCATGGCTGAGCACGTCATCGGGAGTCGAACGCCAGGAAGCCGTGGAGCCGGTGGTGCACGGTAGGTTCTGGCCATGCGCGTCCACGTCGCGGACCACCCGCTCATCGCCCACAAGCTCACCGCCCTGCGCGACCGGAGCACCGACTCACCCACGTTCCGGCGGTTGGCCGACGAGCTGGTGACCCTCCTCGCCTACGAGGCCACCCGCGACGTGCGGGTCGAGCCGACGCAGGTGCAGACACCGGTGGCCCCGGCGCAGGGCATCCGGCTCTCGGCTCCGAAGCCGCTGGTCGTGCCGATCCTTCGCGCGGGTCTCGGCATGCTCGACGGCATGGTCCGGCTGCTGCCCACGGCGGAGGTCGGCTTCCTCGGGATGGTGCGCGACGAGCAGACGCTCACGGCCACGACGTACGCCACGCGCCTGCCCGACGACCTCTCGGGACGCCAGTGCTACGTGCTCGACCCGATGCTGGCCACCGGCGGCACGCTGTCCGCCGCCGTCCACTACCTGATCGAGCGCGGCGCCGACCACATCACCGCGATCTGCCTGCTCAGCGCACCGGAGGGCGTCGCCCACGTCGAGGCGGAGCTGAAGGACGTCGATGTGCCGGTCACCGTGGTCACCGCCGGCATGGACGACGGCCTCAACGAGCTGGGCTACATCGTGCCCGGCCTGGGTGACGCGGGCGACCGCCTGTACGGCGTCGTCTGAGGGCCGCTGCGCCGCCAGGTGGGCTGCCGACACGCGGGCCCACCTCCGCCGTCCGGGTGAATGATCCCGACACAATGGACGACGAGTCGTGCCCGTCCGCGTCGAGCGTGACGCAGCCGCAGGGCGCGCAGACCGGACGGAGGTGACGCGTGGGCCGGCTTCGTCGTCCGCTGATGTGGCTCGTCATCGCGTTCCTCGTCTACGCGGCCTTCAAGTCGCCTGACCAGGCCGCGACCATCATGCGCGCCGCCTGGGACGGGATCCTCTCCGGTCTCGCCGCCGTCGCGCGGTTCTTCGACGCGCTGCTGGCCGGCTAGGCGCCGGCCGTGGAGGCCGTGACCACCGGCGGCCGGGCGCGTGTCGAGCGCTACCTGCTACCCAACGAGCGCGTCGTCGTCACGGTGCGTCGCCACTGGGTGGTGCTGCTGCCACCGATGGGACTGTGCGTCCTCGCGTTCCTCGTCGCCAGCTGGATCGACGTGCGGCTGCCGGCGGGCGTGCCGGGCGTCCGCGACCTGGCGTGGCTGGGCTTCCTCGCGTCCGTCGGCTGGCTGATCTGGCAGTTCTTCGAGCGCCAGCACGACTGGTTCGTGGTGACCGACGAGCGGCTGCTGCGCACGTACGGCATCTTCACGCGCAAGGTGGCGATCATGCCGCTGATGAAGGTCACCGACATGTCGTACAACGTGTCACCACTGGGGCGGCTGCTGCACTTCGGCGAGTTCGTCTTCGAGTCGGCGGGGCGCGACCAGGCGCTGCGGTCGGTGAGCTTCCTTCCCGACTCGGCCCAGCTCTTCGCGGCGCTCTCCAACGAGCTCTTCGGGCCGGAAGGTGTGGCGTCCAGCCGGTACCGCCGCCGGCGCATGCGCCTCGACGACTGACGCGGGGCGCCCGCGGGAGTCAGTCGGACGTCGTCCCGCGCGCCTGCTGCCGCGCCCGCCGCTCCTCGTCCTCCAGGACCGCTGCCTGCTCGGGGGTCGGCGCCGCACCACCGAGGTGGGCGGGGTGCCACCAGGCGTCTCCAGCACCGGACGGCTGCTCAGGCGTCAGGCGCTGCAGCTGCTCGAGCATGGACTGGAGGCGCTGCCGCAACGTCGCGGTGAGCGCGTCCGCGTCGGCCTTCCGCGGGGCGTCGATCGGCTCGCCGACCTGCACGAAGACGTGGCGGCCGCGGGACAGCAGCGACTTCGGGTGCCCCTTGGTGAACATGCGCTGGCCGCCCCAGACCGCGACCGGCACCAGCGGCACCCCGGCGCCCTGCGCGAGCCGCACCGCCCCGGACTTCAGCTCCTTCACCGTGAACGACTGGCTGATCGTCGCCTCGGGGAAGATGCCGACGAGCTCGCCGGACTTCAACGCCGTCAACGCCGCGCGGAAGGATGCGGAGCCGGCGTCCCGGTCCACGGGGATGTGGCTCATGCCGCGCATCAGCGGGCCGGACACCTTGTTGCGAAACACCGCGTCCTTGGCCATGAACCGCGTGAGGCGGCCGATCTCGACACCGGCGAGGCCGGCGAAGATGAAGTCCAGGTAGCTGACGTGGTTGCTCGCGACGACGGCTCCGCCGCTCCTCGGCAGGTGCTCGGTGCCCGCGACGACGACGTGCATGCCGGTGGCCTTGAACCACAGCTTGCACGCGGCGATGACAGGCGGGTAGACGAGGTCGGCCACCACGCCAGCCTACGGTGCCATAAGGCGCCCGCCGGTCAGAGGTTCTTGACCGACGCGACGACCTTGGTGAGGGACTCCTTGGCGTCACCGAACAGCAGCATCGTCTTGGGGTCGTAGAGCAGCTCGTTCTCGATGCCCGCGAAGCCCGGGCGCATCGACCTCTTGAGGAAGACGACCTGCTGCGCCTGCGACACCTCGAGGATCGGCATGCCGTAGATGGGCGCTCCCGGCGTGGTCTTGGCGGCTGGGTTCACCACGTCGTTGGCGCCCACGACGAGCGCCACGTCGGTGGTGGGCAGCTCGGGGTTGACCTCGTCCATCTCCTTGAGCACCTCGTACGGCACGTTGGCCTCGGCCAGCAGCACGTTCATGTGGCCCGGCATGCGGCCGGCCACGGGGTGGATGCCGTACAGGACCTCGACGCCGCGTGCCTCGAGCAGCTCGGCCAGCTCGCGGATCGTGTGCTGCGCCTGGGCGACCGCGAGGCCGTAGCCGGGCACGATGACGACCTTGCGCGCGTACCCCAGGAGGATCGCGACGTCCTCGGCGCTGCCGGACCGCACCGGGCGCTCCTCGCCGGCAGCGGCCGGGCCCCCGGCGGACGCCTTGAAGGCGCCGAACAGCGTGCTGGTGAGCGAGCGGCCCATCGCCGCGGCCATCAGCCGGGTCAGGATCGTGCCGCTGGCGCCGACCAGCGTGCCGGCGACGAGCAGCAGCGTGTTGTCGAGCACGTAGCCGGACGCCGCGACCGTCAGACCGGTGAACGCGTTGAGCAGCGAGATGACGATCGGGACGTCGGCACCGCCGACCGGCAGCACGAACAGGACGCCGACGACCAGGGACACCAGGGCGAGCGCCAGCAGCAGCCACGGCGACACGAGGCTGTCGCGGGCGTCGACAACCAGTCCGACCGCGAGCGCCACGCCCGCGAGCAGCGATCCGCCGAAGACGACGGGCCCGCCGGGGAAGGTCACCGGTCGCCCGGTCATCAGCTCCTGGAGCTTGGCGAACGTGATGGCGGAACCGCTGAACGACACGCAGCCGACGAGCACGGTGAACGCACCGGCCGCGGCCGCGATGTAGGTGGACGCGGTCGCGGGCACCCCGACCAGCGAGTCGCCCGCGAGCGGGGCGTAGGCGAACCAGCCGGTGTCACCCGACCCGACGAGCGCCGGGACGCGGCCGCCCGGGACGGCGATGGAGCCGGTCAGCTCCAGCGCCGCGACGAACGCAGCCGCACCGCCGCCGACACCGTTGAACAGCGCGACGAGCTGCGGCATCTGCGTCATCGCGACGCGCCGCGCCATCGGCACCCCGATGAGGCAGCCGACCGCGATCGCGGCGAGGATCGGCACGACGTGGTTGAGGTCGTTCGAGAAGAACACCACCACGACGGCGACGACCGCGCCGGCGGCGCCGAGCAGGTTGCCGCGGCGAGCGGTGGCCGGCGACGAGAGCCCCTTGAGGGCGAGGATGAAGCAGACGGAGACCACCAGGTAGAGCAGGGCGGTCCAGGTAGGTGACAGGACGTTCACCGCGCGGACCCCCCGTCGTTCGTGCGGGCCGGTTCAGCCCGCGGCGAGCGCCCCTTGAACATCTCGAGCATGCGGTCGGTGACGACGAAGCCGCCCACCATGTTCATGGTGGCCAGCACGGTCGCGACGAGCCCGAGCACCAGAGCGAGGGTGGAGTCCGAGTGACCGGTCACGAGGATCGCGCCGACGAGGATGATTCCGTGGATCGCGTTGGCGCCACTCATCAACGGCGTGTGCAACGTCGTCGAGACCTTCGACACCACCTCGAAGCCGACGAAGACCGCGAGCACGAAGAACGTCAGCAGCGTCATGCCCTCCATCAGGCACCTCCCTCGGTCACGTGAGCGGCGGCCGGACCCGCGCCCGGTGGCGGCTCGTCCGCTGGCGGTGCCGGGGAGTCGCCGAGCGACTCCGCCGTGGGCGCGTGCCGCACGACACCGTCGTGCGTCAGGCAGGCGCCGGCCAGGACCTCGTCGTCGAGGTTCAGGTGCAGCGCGCCGTCCGCGTCCACCATGAGCGCGAGCAGGTTCGAGACGTTCTTGGCGTAGAGCCGGCTGGCGTCGACGGGCATCGTGGACGACGCGTCCGCCATGCCGACGAGGGTGGCGCCACCCACCGCGACGTCCTGCCCTGCAACGGATCCCTCGACGTTGCCACCGCTCTCGGCGGCCAGGTCGACGACGACGGAGCCCGGCCGCATGCCCTCGACCATCTGCCGGGTGACGAGCAGCGGCGCACGACGTCCAGGCACAGCAGCGGTCGTGATGACGACGTCCGACTTCACGACGTACGGCGTGAGCAGCTCCATCTGCCGACGAGCGCGGTCCTCCGCCATCTCGCGGGCGTAGCCGCCCACACCCTCGATCGCCTCGAGCTCCAGCTGGATGAACGTGGCGCCCATCGACCGCACCTCGTCGGCCGAGGCCGGCCGCACGTCGTACGCCTCGACGACCGCGCCCAGCCGCCGCGCGGTCGCGATCGCCTGCAGGCCGGCGACGCCCGCGCCGAGCACCAGCACCTTCGCGGGTGGCACGGTACCCGCCGCGGTCATGAAGAGCGGGAAGAAGCGTGGGAGGCGCATGGCCGCCTCGAGCACGCAGCGGTATCCGGCCACCAGCGCCTGAGATGTCAACGCGTCCATCGACTGGGCCCGCGAGATGCGCGGCACGAGCTCCATGGAGAACGCGGTCACGCGGCCGTCACGCAAGGCACGCACGCCGTCCGGCTCGGCGGACGGCGAGCAGAACCCGAGAGTGACGGCACCGGGGCGCAGCCGCTGGACGACGTCCGGCTCCAGGGGCCGCACGTGCAGCACGACGTCGGCGGCCGACAGGACGTCACCGTCCACGACCTCGGCCCCGGCGTCCCGGTAGTCCTGGTCGCTCACGAAGCAGCCGCGACCTGCTCCTGTCTCGACCACGACCTGGTGACCGTCGCGCGTCAGAGGCGCGATGGTGTCCGGCACCGCGGCGACGCGGCGCTCTCCGGGACGTCGTTCAGCTGGGACGGCGATCCGCATGCCCGCACGCTAGGGGGTCCAGCGGCCGTCTGGGGCGAGACTTGCGTCACATGATTGCGCAAAAATTGGCCCAAGCCTTGCGATGAGCGTGATTCAGGCGCTAGAGCCGCCGTTCAGTGCAGGTACACGTACGCGACCATGAGGACTGCCAGGACGACCGCGCCCAGCAGCAGGGCCGCTCCGCTGTCCCGCTGGTGCCGGCTCTCGTCGTCCGGCGGCTCGTCGGCGCGCCGCTCACCGGGGTGCTCGTCCATCGTCTCCTGCCTTCGTCGGGTCATCCGGCACAACGAGCGGGGGCGCCACAGGTGACGGGTCGGCCACGGTTCTCGACCCCGTGGCTCCGGAACGTGTCCTCAACGGCTCGGGTGATGCCACCATGTCCGTCATGAGCGACGTCGACGCGGCTGCCGCAGAGTCCAGCTCTCCCTACCGCGAGGGGACGCCGGGCTCGGCCATCAGCCTGGACGGGTCCGGCGACGCGTCGCGCCCGCCGCTCGACCTGCTCGTCTGGGACGCACCCAACATCGACATGACGCTCGCCAACGTCATCGGGGCCCGGCCCTCCCCCGCGTCACGCCCGCGCTTCGACGCCATCGCGCGGTGGTTCGTGGAGGCCGCCGCCGACCGTGAGGTGGAGGGCAGCGTCTTCACCAACGTGCCGCCGGGCGCGAGCACCGGCATGCGGGGGTGGATCGAGGCGCTCCGGTCGTTCGGCTACGCGGTGTTCGCGAAGCCGAAGATCCACCCCGACGACGACGTCGACCTCTCGATGCTGCAGCACATCACTGACCGCGGCCGCTCACACCAGCTGGTGCGGCTGGTCGTCGCGAGCGGCGACGGTCGTAACTTCCAGGAGCCGTTGGAGGCGCTCGCCCGCGACGGGGTGGACGTCGTCGTGCTGTCCTTCAGCGAGGTCGCCGGCTACGCGCTGGAGTCGGACGTCCTGACGTTCGTCGACCTGGAGGACGTGCCGGGCGCCTTCACGACGCCGCTCGACCGGGTGCGGCTGGACGACCTGCCGCCCGAGGGTGCGTGGCTGAGGCCGACGCGCTCGCTGCGCGAGGTGGCGTCCGGCGTCCACTAGGACGGCCCCGACGCTGCCGGCGATCCAGCCTGCGCCTCGATACCGTCTGCGCATGGCCACGCCCACCACGACGTCCCTGCGCACGGTGCACGCCTTGCGCTACGTCGTGCCGCTGCGCGAGGGCGGGTCCCTGCCGGGTGTGGTCGAGGCGAGTGACCTCGGCACGTACGTCGTCAAGTTCCGCGGTGCCGGCCAGGGCGCGAAGGTGCTGGTCGCCGAGATCGTGGTCGGCGAGCTGGCGCGTGCCCTCGGCCTGCCGGTGCCGGACCTCGCCCTCATCGAGCTCGACCCGGCGCTCTCCAGCGGCGAGCCGGACGAAGAGGTGCAGGACCTGCTGCGGGCCAGCGCCGGGCTCAACCTCGCCATGGACTACCTGCCGGGCTCCGTCACCCTGGACCCCAGCGTCGACCCCGTCGATCCGCGCCTCGCCGCCCAGGTGCTGTGGCTCGACGCGCTCGTCGACAACGTCGACCGCACCTGGCGCAACCCCAACCTCCTGCTGTGGCACCGCAACCCGTGGTTGATCGACCACGGCGCCTCGCTGTGGTGGCACCACACGTGGCGCTCGCGCGAGGCAGCAGTCACCCGCGAGCTGCGGGACGCTGAGCACCACGTGCTGCTCGCGAGCGCGGGCCCGTTGCACGAGGCCGACACCGCTCTCGCACCGCAGGTCGACGAGGCTCTGCTGCACCGGCTGCTCGCCCTGGTGCCGGACGCCTGGCTCGTCGACCAGCCTGACAATCCGGGTGGGAACACCTCCGCGTTCACCTCCGCCGACGAGGCACGGCAGGCCTACGTCGAGGTGCTGGGCGCACGGGTGGCAGCACGCGAGCACTGGCTCGCTCCGCTGGAAGCGTTGCGCCGCAAGGCCGTGGGCGGGGGGCAGCCCTCGTGAGCGCCAACGACCCGCAGACGGTGGAGGCCATCAGACCGACGTCCGGGACGCCACCGCTCGCCACCTACGAGTGGTGCGTGCTGCGCGTCGTCCCTCGCGTCGAGCGCTGCGAGTTCGTCAACGCGGGCGTCGTCGTCTACAGCCAGGCCCACGAGGTGCTGGCGGCGGCGATCGAGCTGGACGACGATCGCGCGCTCGCGCTCGCACCTGACCTCGACCTCGAGGTCGTGCACCGGCACCTCGCCGCCGCGGCCGCCGTGTGCGCCGGGGAGCACCCACCGACCGCTGGGCTGCCGGCGGGCCAGCGCTTCCGGTGGCTGACGGCGCCGCGGAGCACCGTCGTCCAGACGTCACCGGTCCACACCGGCATGACGGACGACCCGCTGCTCGAGCTCGCGCGGCTGCTCGAGCGCATGGTGCGGCTCCCCGCCCGCTGAGGGGGCCATCGACCGCTCGACCAGCGTGGCGCTCGGTCATAGGGTCGTCAGCGAGACCGCGAGGAGGCCTGACATGGAGACGCGACGGCTGGGACGGCTCGAGCACCAGAGCTCGGTCATCATCTACGGGGCGGCGGCGCTGGGCGACGTCACGCAGGACGAGGCCGACCAGTCGATCCAGCAGGCGCTCGACGGCGGCATCAACCACTACGACGTGGCCGCCAGCTACGGGGACGCCGAGCTGCGCCTGGGGCCCTGGATGCCGCAGATCCGCGACCGCGTCTTCCTCGCCACGAAGACCGGCGAGCGCGACCGCGACGCCGCGTGGGCGCAGATCAACGCGTCGCTCGAGCGGCTGCAGACCGACCACGTCGACCTGCTGCAGCTGCACGCGATCTGCACCATGGACGAGCTCGACAGCGTGACGCGGGACGGCGGAGCGCTCGAGGCCGCGGTGCGCGCGCAGGACGAGGGTCTGGTGGGTGCCGTCGGCATCACCGGCCATGGGCCGGTCGCCGCCACCGTGCACCTGGAAGGCTTGCGCCGCTACCCGTTCGCGACGGTCCTGACGCCGCTGAACGCCGCCCTGGGCGCCGACCGGGCGTTCCAGGAGGCGTTCGCCGCTCTCGTCGCCGAGGTCCAGCGCCAGGACGCTGGGCTCATGACGATCAAGACGGCAGCCCGGCGCAACTGGCCAGGCGTGGCCGCCGGCGCCGAGGTGGGCGACCAGCAGTACGCCACCTGGTACCAGCCGCTGGACGAGCCGGAGCGCGTGCGGGCGGCGGTGTCGTGGGTACTGGCGCACGACGAGCTGACGGGACTGGCGTCGCCGGGCGACATCCACCTGCTCGGCATGGTGCTCGACGCCGAGGCGAACCGGATGTCGCCCGACGAGGCCGAGCGGCTGCTGGGCGGTGTCGAGGGCTACTCGTCACCCTTCGAGCGCATGCCTGCCTGACGGGCCGAGGCGTCGGGCCCCGCTAGGCTGCCCGTCGCTCCATCAGTGCTCTCAGCTCCGGGGTCGGGGCCAGGATGGCAAGACCCGCGCCGACCCGGTCGGTGACGAAGACGAGGCCGTCCGAGCCGACGTACAGGTCGTTCGCCGCGACGGCTGGCTTGCCCGGGGCTGGCGTCCCCACCCAGTGCGCGACCTCGCGCGGGTTCGTGGCGTCCTCGACGTCGTACACCCGCAGGCCCGCGCTGAAGTACGTGGCGAAGATCAGGCTGTCGCTGACGTAGGACCCGGGGCGGTTCTCATGCAGGTTGTGCGCCCCGAACCGGGCGCCAGGCACCGCCCACGACGGGTCCGGCGGCTGGACCTTGGAGAGGATGGCCGGCGAACGCGGGTCGGACACGTCGACCAGCCGGATCGTCCGCTCCGGTGCTTCCGGTCCGTCCTTCACCTGTTCGTCCGTCACCGCCACGACCTCGCGATCGCCCAGGGGCAGGCACGTGTGGGTGCTCCCACCGCCCCAGATGAGCCCGCCGATCTTCTGTGGCTCTTCCGGACGAGAGATGTCGAGGACGACGAGGTTGGCGTCGTCGTAGCCCAGGAAC
Source organism: Actinomycetales bacterium (assembly GCA_035707965.1). Lineage (GTDB taxonomy): Bacteria > Actinomycetota > Actinomycetes > Actinomycetales > Angustibacteraceae > DASSTJ01. The sequence continues at coordinate 3,492 of DASSTJ010000066.1, read as the reverse complement.
GCCAGGTCCCCACGGACCAGCGCGTGGTGCGCGGCGTACCTCGACCCGGCCGGCCAGGTCTCGTCCTCGCCGGCGGCGACGTGCTGCCCCGGCCACCACCACCGCCCGACCTCGCGCGGTGAGGTCGGGTCCGCGAGGTCGACCACCATCCACATGCGGTCGTTGAAACCCTCCGGGGTGGCAGACAGGTAGGCGTACCGCCCGCCGGTGTAGACGATCCGGTGAACACCGCGACCGCCGACGTCCCAGAAGCCGATCTGCACCGGGTCGGAGGGGTCGTCGAGGCTGTACACCGCCAGGCCGCTTGAGACCGGCCCATCGGGATCCACGCCCGGCGGGAACGCCTCGTGGTTCACCAGCAGCAGCCCGTCGGCGATCTGGACCTTGTGGGTGTGCGTGCGTTCCGGGGCAGGGATCTGGCGGATGAGCTTCGGGGAGCGGACGTCGCTGACGTCGAGGATGGACGTTCCCATCCGACTGACGCCGTGGTGGCCGACATACGCGAGGTCACCGTGCCGCAGCACCTGCATCCCGTCGCCGAATCCCCCGAGGTCGTGCGTGCTCAGCACCTCGAAGCCCTGCGTACTTGCCGTCGCCGTCATGAGAGCTCCCTTGCTCATGTCGACCGGTCCCCGGTGGGCTGGCGTCATCGTGGTCCCGTATGCGGACCGCGCGGTGCGCACGACGCTGATCGACCGCTGCATCTGACACAATCGATTGCACACCAATCTAGGTGCGCCGATTCTCGGCTGTCAAGCACGGCGCCGGCTGCGAACGTCAGCTGGTGACGATCAGCACGATAGCCACGACAACACCAAGGACGACGACGCCAAACCGCAGGACGACAGCCGACAGCAGGCGCGCAACTCGGGCACCCAGCAGTCCCCCCGCGTAGGAGCACACCACCAGGATCGCGGCGAACAGCCACGCCACCTGGCCAGAGACCAGGAAGATGAGGACACCGACCAGGTTCACGGCGAACGCCAGCACGGTCTTCAACCCGTTCAGTCGCTGCAGCGAGTCCACGACCAGCGTCCCCAGCACACCCAGGAGCAGCACCCCCAGGCCGGCGCCGAAGTACGAGCCGTAGATCGCGGCGACGAACACGCCCGCGTGCACCACGGGGCTCAGCCCCACGGCTCGTCCGGACTCGGCACGGCGGTCCGCCACCCACCTCGCCAACCAGGGCTGCACCGCGAGAAGGAGGCAGGACAGGAGAACGAGGTAGGGCACCACCGTCCGGAACGAGTCCGCGGGCGTGACGAGCAAGAGCACGGCGCCCAGGACCCCACCCGCGATCGCGACCACCGCGAGCGCGCGCATCCGGTCGCCTTGCCCGGCCAGCTCACGTCGGTACCCGACCGCACCACCGAGATAGCCCGTCACGAGTCCGACCGAAGAGGTGATGTTCGCCGTCACCGCAGGCACTCCCACCGCCAGGAGCGCGGGAAACGAGATCAGAGTCCCTCCACCGGCGATCGCGTTCACGGCCCCGGCAAGGACTCCGGCCACCGCCACGATCACGTAGTCACTCAACATCGTCGGCACGCTCCTGCAATCGACTGCACTGTAAGTTAGCAGGATCGCCCCACGGGTCACGCGGACCCGTGCCGCTGAGGCGTCAGATGAAGGAGCGAGCGGCCGTGACCGAGCTGACGGTGGTCGTCGCGTCGCTGTGCATCGGCGCGTTCGTCAAGGGCCTGACCGGCTTCGGCCTGCCTCAGGTCGCCGTACCGATCCTCGCCGTGTTCCTCGGCGTCGAGCACGCCGTGATCATCATGGCCATCCCCGGCGTGGTCTCGAACCTCTGGCTGCTGCACCAGCACCGCGGGCCGCGCGAGCCACGACGTCTTCACCTTCGCGTCATGATGGTCGGCTCCGTCGTCGGCGCTGCGGGAGGGACCCTCCTGCTCAAGAGCCTCGACAACCGGCTCCTCTCGATGGTGCTGGCCCTGCTGATCCTTGGCTACGTCGTCGTCACGACCACGCGCCCGGCGTTCAGGATCCCCCAGGTGGTCCACCGCGTGACGGCGTTACCGGTCGGTCTCCTGGCCGGCGGCTTGCAGGGTGCGGCCGGGATCTCCGGACCGCTGCTGACCACGTACATGCACGGTCTGAGACTGCGCAGCAGCACCTACGTCTATGCCCTGAACGCACTGTTCCTCATCGGGTCGGTCACGCAGACCGCGACCTTCCTCGCGATCGGAGCGTATGACCGTGCGCTGCTGGGCCAGAGCGTGATCGCACTCGTGCCGATCGCGATCGGTCTCCCGCTCGGGTCCTGGGCCCACCGCCACCTGTCGTCTCGCACGTTCAACACGGCGGTCCTGGTCCTGCTGGCGCTCCTCGGCGTCAAGCTGGCGCTCGGAGCACTGCAGGTCGCCTGAGCGTCAGGACCTCCCGGCGCGAAGCTGGTTGGTCTTCTCCCGGAAGAGCGCCTCCAGGTCGTCGGCAATGCCGGCCTGGTCGTAGCGGGCCAACGCGCCGTCGCGGACCAGCACCTCACCGTCGACCATGACGAGGGTCACGGCCGCCGGACCCGCGGAGCAGGCCACCGTCATCGCCAGGTCGTGCACGGGAGCCATGGTCAGCCGACGAGCGTCCAGCACCACCAGGTCGGCTCGCTTTCCGGGAGTCAGGCTCCCGGTGACGTCGTCGATGCCCAGCAGACGCGCCCCGTCGATCGTCGCCAGCCGAACCGCAGTACGCCAGGGCAGCGGCTCGCCAACGCGCAACGACTCGTTGACGACCGTGGCCTGCATCAAGCGGAACATGTCAGCACCGCCGGACTCGTTCATGTGGTCGAAGGAGAGCCCCGTGGGAACTCCCGCGTCCAGCATGGGCCCGAGGGGGATCAGCGTGCTGTTGAGGATCATGGCCGTGTACGGAGACACCGAGACGCGGGCCCCCGCGTCAGCCAACCGCCGCCACGAGGTGTCGTCGTCCCAGTGGTAACCGTGGACGACCAGGCAGTCGGGGCCGATGTACCCACGGTCGATGAAGTACTCGGCCGGTCCCGGGTTGCGGATGTGCATGGTCAGGGGGATGCCGTGGTCGCGCGCGAAGGCCATCTCCTGCGCCAGCAGGTCAGGGCTGACGCTCAGCGGGCCGAAGGAGACGGATGCCGTGCCCTGCGTGGTGTCGTTGCGCAACGCGAGGCCGACGCGGGTCATCGGGCCGGTCCACTCGTCATGGACCCGGCGCACGTCGGCCAGGTTGGTGGGCTCGGTCTGCCCCAGCGTCCAGTAGTAGCCGTACGAGAAGCGGTGCCGGATACCGACGTCACGCAAGGCCTGGAGCTCGGCGTCAGCATGCTCCGGGGTGATGATGTTGTGCGCCCAGTTGTGGGTGGTCGTGACGCCGCAGGACAGCATCTCGAGAGCGGCAGCGCGAACAGAACGGTAGGAGTCGTGCGGGGTGAACAGCGGACCCATGCCGACACCGAGTGCGCCGTACGTCGTCTCCGGACCACCAGACTCCGCGTAGCTGCGC
>DASSTJ010000065.1:0-78566 GCA_035707965.1 Actinomycetales bacterium | reverse complement strand
CAGCACTTCCCGAGCAAGCTCGAGCTCTACCTGGCCCTGCTCGACCAGCACACCGAGGCGCTCGTGGCGGCCGTCCGGCAGGCCCTGGCCTCCACCCACGACAACAAGCAGCGCGTCACCGCCACCATGGCCGCCTACTTCGAGTTCGTCGACCGCGAGGGCGAGCCGTTCCGGCTGGTCTTCGAGTCCGACCTGACGAACGAGTCGGCCGTGCGCGAGCGCGTGGACGCCGTCACCGAGCGCTGCGCCGACGCCATCGCCGAGGTGATCAGCGACGACACCTCGCTACCGGACGACGAGGCCAAGCTGCTCGGCGTGGCCCTCACCGGCATGGCCCAGGTGAGCGCGCGCTACTGGCTGTCGACCGAGGGCCGGATCCCCCGCGACGCCGCGGCTCGGCTGGTCGGGCAGCTGTCGTGGCGCGGCCTGGGCGGCTTCCCGAAGACCGACGTGCGCGGCGACTCCGCGGCCGAGGCCGGCTGATCGGCAGCAGGGCGCGGAACAGCCGGTCGGTTCCCACGGTTAGCCTGAGGCCGACGTCCCGCGAGAATCCGCCGGACGTCATCACCTACGAGCCAGGAGGCCACCGCCCGTGGAGGTCAAGATCGGCGTCCAGAACGTCGCCCGCGAGATCACCTTCGAGTCGTCGCAGACCGCGGACGAGGTCGCGACGCTCGTCGACCAGGCCGTCCAGACCGGCGCCATGCTGCGGCTGAACGACGAGAAGGGCCGCACCGTCATCGTCCCCGGCTCCGTCATCGGCTACGTCGAGGTCGGCGTCGAGACCGAGCGGCGGGTGGGCTTCGGCACCATGTGAGCACCAGGGGACGTCCGCCGGACGTCGGCACTCGGCTCGACGTGCGGAGGTCCCTCACCCATGGAAGCCTTTCAGGCGGTCGGCGAGTGCCGACCACGTCGTGAACGGTTCGCGACGACGAAGGCACCGGGTGACCCCCGGGCCAGCTGGGAGGGCCACACATGACGATCATCGGTCTGATCATCGCCGGAATCATCATCGGTGCGCTGGCGCGTCTGTTCATGCCGGGCCGTCAGGCCATCGGCATCATCGCGACCATCATCGTCGGCATCATCGGCACCCTCATCGGGTGGTGGATCGCCGGCGCCCTGGGCGTGCAGGAGACGAGCGGCGTCGACTGGATCCGCTGGATCATCAGCATCATCGTCGCCATGGTGCTCGTGGCGATCACGGCCGCGATCATGGGCCGTGGCGACCGCCGCACCATTGCCTGACAACCGCGCCTGACGCCCGCATCACAGCTCTCGAGGGCCGTACCCCGCACGGGGTGCGGCCCTCGGTGCGTGTGGACGACCGCCTCAGGCCGACAGGCCGAGCCGCCCCATCCGCCGGGTGTGCTCCTCGGTGAGCCGCGCGAACATCCGACCGATCTCGGCCAGGTCGGCGCCGGAGTGGAAGCCGCCGCCGATGAGCAGGTTGGCCAGGGCGTCCCGCTCGGCCACGACGCGCTGGGCCTGCGACAGCGCCTCGCCGACCAGCCGGCGTCCCCACAGGGCGAGGCGGCCCCCGACGGTGGGGTCGCGGTCGATCGCCTCGCGCACGGCCCGGACGGCGAACTCCGCCTGCCCCATGTCCTGCGAGACCTCGAGCACGAGCTCGCGCGTCGCCGGGTCGAGGTAGGCGGCTACCTCGCGGTAGAAGTCGGTGGCGATGCCGTCGCCGACGTAGGCCTTCACCAGGCCCTCGAGCCAGCTGGAGGTGCGTGCGCGGTCGTGGAAGGCGTCGATCGCCTCGACGAAGGGCTGCATCGCCTCGGTGGCGTCGACGTCCAGCTCGCGCAGGCGCGCCTCGAGCAGCTCGTAGTGGTGGAACTCGCTGACCGCCTGCCGGCCGAGCGCGGCCTTGTCGGGCAGCGACGGCGCGAGCTCGGCGTCCGCGGCCAGCCGGCTGAACGCCGTCAGCTCGCCGTACGCGAGGGCCCCGAGCAGGTCGACCACCGCGGCCCGGTAGTCGGCGTCGGCGAAGGGGTCGGGCGCGTCGGACACGTCGGGCGGGGGCGTCATGAGCACCGAGCGTAGCCGCGAGCGGTAGACTGGATCACGACACGGATGCCCGGTCGGACCATCTACGCACCAGACGGCACCTCGCCTGCCGGCGTGACAGCGCTGGCAACGCACTCGCAGAGCCTGAAGACACCCGATCGGCTCCACCCCAGCGGAGCGGCCCGCCCAGCGCGAACGACGCGCGGCGTGCGGCCCCCGCCCGACGTGAAGGCCGCGTGTGACTGAGCAGATGACCGACCAGACGACCCTATCCACCGACACCACCGACACCCTCGACACCACCGACGAGGCGCTCGAGACCACCGAGAGCGCCCAGGCCGCTCCGGCCACCCAGACCCGCACGTTCGCCGACTTCGACGTGCGCGCCGACATCGTCGAGGCGCTGAGCCGGGTCGGCATCACGACGCCGTTCCCGATCCAGGCGATGACCCTGCCGGTGGCGCTCACGGGCCACGACATCATCGGCCAGGCCAAGACCGGTACCGGCAAGACGTTGGGCTTCGGCCTGCCGCTGCTGCAGGGCACCGTCGCCCCCGGTGAGGACGGCTTCGACGCCCTCGAGGCGCCGGGCAAGCCGCAGGCGCTCGTCGTCGTGCCGACCCGCGAGCTGGCCGTGCAGGTGGCCGGCGACCTCGAGACCGCCAGCTTCCTGCGCAGCACCCGCGTGCTCACCGTGTACGGCGGCCGCGCCTACGAGCCGCAGGTCGAGGCGCTGCGGCGCGGCGTCGAGGTCGTCGTCGGCACGCCGGGACGCCTGCTCGACCTCGCCCAGCAGGGTCACCTCGACCTGGGGCACGTGCGCACGCTGGTGCTCGACGAGGCCGACGAGATGCTCGACCTCGGCTTCCTGCCCGACGTCGAGCGTCTGCTGGCGCTGACTCCCGGGCGCCGCCAGATGATGATGTTCTCGGCCACCATGCCGGGCGCCGTCGTCTCACTGGCCCGCCGCTTCATGTCGCAGCCGACGCACATCCGTGCGGTCGACCCTGCCGACGACGGCGCGACGCTCAAGGCCATCAAGCAGTTCGTCTACCGCGCGCACGCGATGGACAAGGTCGAGATGGTCGCCCGGCTGCTGCAGGCCGAGGGCCGCGGGCTCACCATGATCTTCGCCCGGACCAAGCGCACCGTCGCCAAGGTGGCCGACGAGCTCGCCGAGCGCGGGTTCGCTGCCGCCGCCATCCACGGCGACCTCGGCCAGGGAGCCCGCGAGCAGGCGCTGCGCGCGTTCCGCAACGGCAAGGTGGACGTGCTCGTGGCCACCGACGTGGCCGCGCGTGGCATCGACGTCGAGGGCATCACGCACGTCGTCAACTACCAGTGCACGGACGACGAGAAGACCTACCTGCACCGCATCGGGCGCACCGGCCGCGCGGGCCACACCGGCGTCGCCGTCACCCTGGTCGACTGGGACGACATGCCGCGCTGGGGACTCATCGACAAGACGCTGGCCATCGGCATCCCGGAACCCCAGGAGACGTACTCCAGCTCGCCGCACTTCTACACCGACCTCGGCATCCCGGAGGGAACGAAGGGCACGCTTCCGCGGTCGCAGCGCACCCGCGCCGGCCTGGGTGCCGAGCGCGTCGAGGACCTCGGCGAGACCGGCAAGCACGCCGGCGGCCGTGGCTCCCACGAGGGCCGGGGGTCCCGCGACTCCGGTCGTGGCGGTCGGGGCAGCCGCAGCCCGCGTGACCATGGTCGTGGCAGCTCAGGCGAACGGTCAGGCGAGACGACGGAGCGGGAACCCCGCCAGCGCAACCGCCGCCGTACGCGCGGTGGCGTCGCAGCTACCGCCGGCGAGACGTCGTCCGCCCAGGCGCCGACCAGCACCAGCTCGGACGCGCCGACCGACGGCGCCCCTCGTCGTCGCCGCCGTCGTGGCGGCCGGGGCCGCGCTGGAGCCGGCCAGAGCGCTTCGGCCGCAGCCACCCAGGAGTAGGCAAGGTTCAGTGTGCGCGCCTCGGTGCGCGCACACCGTGGGGACGGCCCCTCAGCGCAGGTTCTGCAGGGGCCGGGACGCCTCGACCGGGTTCGCCAGCATGCGGCAGATGTGCTCGAAGAACGCCTGGCCGTCGACGGACTCGACGACCGTCGCGTTCGCCGCGAGGCCGTGCACGCCCCACGACATCGCCGAGTAGCCGCGCGTCAGCTCGGAGCCGGCCTCGACGTCGACGTGGTAAGGGGCGCTGCGCGTCACCAGCTCGGGACGGACGACGATCGACGCCGACAGCGAGTCCGGGTGCGTGGTGCCCGGGATGCCGACGCTCTCGTCGAACTCCAGTGTGGCGTCGCACACCTGCCGGAAGAACCGGGCCAGCGGTGTGCCGATCTCACCGATCGTGGCCAGCTGGGCGCGTGAGAAGACGGCGTCGTTCAGGGTGAGCGGCGCCCAGGGCACCACGGTGATGTCGGCGAAGCCTCCCGCGAACACTGCCTTGGCTGCCTCCGGGTCGACGTAGAAGTTGAACTCACCGGCGGCCGTGATGTTGCCGCGACCGTTGTTCGAGCCGCCCATGACGACCAGCCGCTTGACGTTGGTCACGAACTCGGGGTCGCGCGCCATCGCCATCGCGATGTTGGTCAGCGGTGCGATGCACACGATGACGAGCTCTCCGGCGTTCTCGCGCGCGAGGCGGCAGAGCGCGTCGACCCCGTGCTCCGCAGACGGTTCGCAGCCGTCGAAGTCCATGTCGAGACCGCCAGAGCCGTCCCCGTGGACGTTCTCGGCCGAGATCCACGGACGGGCCAGCGGACGCCGGCAGCCCAGGTGGACCGGCACCTCCCCGAGCCGTCCGGCAGCGCTGAGCGTCATGAAGGCGTTGGCCACCTGCCGGTCGAAGCCCACGTTGCCCGCGACCATCGTGATGCCCCTGAGGTCCACCTCCGGGTGCAGCAGACCGACGAGGATGGCGATGCAGTCGTCCTGAGCGGTGTCGGTGTCGATGACGAGCGGGATCGGTGACATGGCGCCATGATGGCACGCAGCGCGCTGCACTTGTCTACCGCCTGGCCCCTGCTTGTATGGTGTTGTTCATGGAACCCCTCGTCACCGTGGTCGGCGGGTACGGCGTCGGCATGACCGTGCGGACCGCGCGGGTGCCCGAGCGCGGGGAGACGATCGGCGACGCCGTGTTCAGCGCCGGCCCCGGGGGCAAGGCATCGAACCAGGCGGTCGGCGTCGCGCGCCTGGGGGTCCGGGCCGCGCTGGTCTCAGCCGTCGGTGACGACTCCCTCGGCGCGGGCGCCAGGCCGTTCTGGGACGACGAGTCCGTCGACCACGCGCACGTCGCGACGGTCTACGGGGCGGCGACCATGGTCGGCACGATCCTCGTCGAGCCGGACGGCGAGAACCGCATCATCGTGTCCCCCGGCGCGCTCGACCACCTCGGCGCCGAGCACGCGCGCGCGGCTACCCACGTCCTCGCTGCGAGCGACCTGGTGCTCATCAGCCAGGAGGTCCCCGAGGCAGTCGTCGTCGAAGCGCTCCGCGTCGCTCACGAGAACGGGGTCCGCACCCAGCTCAACCCGGCCCCCGGCCGCGCCCTGCCGCCCGGCACCGAGCACCTGGTCGACGTGCTCACCCCCAACGCGAGCGAGGCCCGCCTGCTCGCCGGCCTGCCACCCGCAGGTGACGCCGATGCGACCGACGACCCCTCCCAGCTCATCGGCGCTCTCCGCGAGGTCTACCCCGCCGCCACGCTGGTGCTCACCCGGGGTGCCGAGGGCGCCGTCGTGGACGCGGGTGAGGGCGTCGACCCCGGCACCGCCGACGGCAGCCGGCGGTTCGCCGTCCCGGCGCCCGGAGTGACGCCGGTCGACACGACGGGAGCCGGTGATGCCTTCAACGCGGCCCTCGCCGTCGCGCTCGTGCGGGGGCGACCGCTCCACGACGCCGTGCGCTACGCCGTGGCGGCCGGCGCCTTCGCCGTCACGCGGCACGAGGTCATCCCCGGTCTCGGCCGGCCGGACGACCTCGCGCCCTACCTCAGCTGATCCGACAAGGTAGAGCTGATCCGACAACAAGAGAAGGTCCTCGATGTCCACCACCGGTCCCGCCGGCTCCGCTGCGACGAGCTCGCCGTACTCCGTCGACGAGCCGCGCAGCCTCGCGCCCTACATCCAGCACACCCGCATCGCCGCCGACCTCACCCGGGCCGAGCTCGAGGTGCACTGCCAGGAGGCCGTCGAGCTCGGCTTCAACGCGGCGATGGTCCCCGCCTCCTGGGTCGGTGTCGCCGTCGAGCTGCTGCGCGGCACCGGCGTCCGCGTCGCCTCCGCCCTCGACTTCCCGGTGGTCGGCGTCACGACGTCACGCGGCAAGGCCGCCGAGGCGGCGGCGATCGCGGAGGCCGGCGCCGACGAGCTGGACATGGGGGTGCAGATCGGTTACCTGCTCAGCGGCATGGAGGCCGAGTTCGAGGCCGACATCGCCGGCGTCGTCCAGGCGTCTGGTATCCCCGTCAAGGTGATGCTCGAGCTTCCGCTCCTCCCCCCCGCACTGCGTGACCGCGCGGTCGACCTCGCGATGGACGCCGGCGCGGCCTACCTCAAGAACGCCAGCAGCGGATCGGTGGAGATCGCCCACCCGGAGAGCATCCGTTACCTCGTCGGACGGGCTCGTGACGGGGTGCGCGTCAAGGCGTCCGGAGGGATCAGCAGCGCCGCTCAGGCGGTCGACCTGCTCGACGCCGGCGCCGTGCTGCTCGGCACGAGCTCGGGCGTCGCCATCGTCACGAGCGGTGGCGGCGACGCCAGCGGCTCGTACTGATGGCGGCCACGCACACCCAGACAGCCAGGCCCACGGAGACGGAAGGCCGCCCGGACCAGCTCGCCGTCGACAGGTCGGTGGGTGAGCCGCTCGCCGAGCAGATCGTCCGCCAGGTGCGCGCACGGGTCGCTGACGGGACGTGGCCTCCCCACTACCGGCTGCCCAGCGAACCCACCCTCGCCCAGCAGCTCGGCGTGAACCGTGGCACGGTGCGCAAGGCGCTCGCCACGCTGGTGGACGAGCGCGTGCTCCTGACCATCCGCGGCCGCGGCACGTTCGTGGCGTCCCCCGTCGTCGAGCCGCTCCTCGAGGGTCGGCTGCGGTCGCTGTCCGAGGACTTCGCCGCCCAGGGCGTGGCCACGACGACCCGTGTCCTGGCGTCGTCGGTAGGTCGTCTGCCTCTGCCGGTGCAGGCGTTGCTCGACGTCCCCGCCGGCACGCCCGGGCTGCGGCTGGAGCGGGTGTTCGTCGGGCCGGAAGGTCCGCTCGCCTACCTGGTGAACTACGTGCGCGCCGACCTCTGCCCCGGGATCGAGCGCACCGACTTCAGCAGCCGGGCCCTCTTCGACGTCGTCGAGCGCGACCACGGGCTGCGCATCGCCGACGGCCGGCGCACGTTCGGTGCGGACTCCGCCCGGCCGGACGTGGCGGCGAACCTCGGCGTCCCCGCCGGGTCCCCGCTGCTCTACCTCGAGCAGATCACGTACCTGGCGGACGGACGTCCGGTCGAGTACTCGGACGTGTGGGTCACGACGTCCCGCATCAAGGTGACGTCCGTGCTGCGCCGCTGACCAGGAGGAGCCAGCGCACCTCGTCGCCTTGGTGTACGCCTGAGAGCGCTGAACCGTACACCAGGGCTACGAAGTGCGTGACCAGGACGTCGCGATCTGCCGCGCCACCTGCCGGTAGGCCTCCGCGCCCTTGGAACCTCGCGCGGTCACGAGCACCGAGCGGCCGACGGCGGGAGCCTCGGCGAACCGGATCGACTTGGGGATGGGCGTCAGGACGGGCAGCTCGTACCGCTCCTCGAGGTCGGCGAGGACCGCGCGTGCGTGCGTGGTGCGCCCGTCGTACAGCGTCGGCAGCAGCCCGAGCACGGCGAGCTGGGAGTTCAGGATGCGTTGCACGTCAGCGATCGTGTCCAGCAGCTGGCCAACACCGCGGTGGCTGAGCATCTCGCACTGGACCGGCACCAGCACCTGGTCGGCCGCGGTCAGCGCGTTCAGCGTCAGGACGCCGAGGGACGGCGAGCAGTCGAGCAGCACGACGTCGTAGTCAGGCAGCACGTCCTGCAGCGTCTCGCGCAGCACGAACTCACGGCCGGGCCTGGCGAGCAGCTGCGGCTCGGCGCCGGCCAGCTCGATCGTCGACGGCACCAGGTCGACGCCGTCGTCCGTGGTGTGGACGACGTCCGCGAGCGGTAGCCCGCGCAGCAGCACCTCCGTGATGCTCGGCTCGACGACATCGGGGTCGAGGCCTAGCGAGAAGGTCAGCGATGACTGAGGGTCGAGGTCGACGAGCAGCACGCGGAGCCCCGCCGAAGCGAAAGCAGCGCCGAGCGAGGCGACCGTGGTCGTCTTCGCGACCCCGCCCTTCTGGTTGGCGACAGCGACGACACGGGCCTTCACCGGCTGCTTGCGGCGCGTCCGCGGTGGCACAGGCATCACTTCCGTCCGGGTCAGGCGTTCTCGATGAAGGCGCGCACCGCGTCGGCGACGAGCTGCACGGCGATCGCCGACAGCAGCAGCCCGGAGATGCGGGTCACGAGCGTGGTGCCGCCCTCGCCCAGCACCCGCCGGATGCGGCCCGCGAACCGCATCGCCAGCCAGAGGCAGGCGTGCACCAGCACGACCCCCAGCGCGATGACCGCGTACCTCGCGGGCTGGTGCTCCGCCTGCTGCACGAACACCATGGTGGCCACGATCGCGCCCGGACCAGCCAGCAGCGGCGTGCCGAGCGGCACGAGCGCCACGTTCACACCCTCGGCGCTCGTCGGCTCGTCGGTCTTGCCCGTCAGCAGCTCCAACGCCACCAGCAGCAGGAGCAGCCCACCAGCGGCCTGCAGCGCCGGCAGGCTGATGTGCAGGTACTCCAGCAGCGCCCGGCCGAACACCGCGAAGGCGACGATGACGCCGAACGCGACGACAACAGCCTGCCGGGCGGCACGCACCCGTTGCTTGCCGGTCATCGACGCGGTCAGGGCCAGGAAGATCGGCACGGTGCCCGGCGGGTCCATGATGACGAACAGCGTGACGAAGACCGAGCCGAGGAGCCGGCCGTCGAGAGCGGCGTCCATCAGCGGACCACCGACGAGCCGGTCGCCCTGGCCTCGATCGCCTCGAACGCCTCGGGGGACGTCGTGTTCTCGCCGAGCCGGTTCGGCTTGCCGTCGCCGTGGTAGTCGCTGGACCCGGTGGTGAGCAGGTGCCAACGCGAGGCGAGCTCGCGCAGGTGCGCCCGCTCGCTCTCGTCGTGGTCGCGGTGGTCGACCTCGAGACCGGCGAGCCCGGCGCCCACCATCTCCTCGATCACGGAGTCGTCGACGACGCGCCCGCGCCGGCTCGCGGCCGGGTGCGCCATGACGGGAACTCCCCCGGCGGCGACGACCAGCTGGACCGCCTCGACCGGGTCCGGAGCGTAGTGGCGCACGTAGTAGCGGCCCCGCGAGCTGAGCATGGAGGCGAACGCCTCGGTGCGGTCACGCACGACGCCTCGGGCCACGAGGGCGTCGGCGATGTGCGGGCGACCGATCGTGGCCTCGGCTCCGACGTGCTCCAGCACGAACGGCCAGTCGATGTTGACGTCGGCCGACAGCAGCTCGACCATGCGCTTCGCGCGTCGCGCCCGGCTGTCGCGTGCCCGCTGCACCGTGGCGGCCAGCGGCTCCGCCGTCGGGTCGTGCAGGTAGCTGAGCAGGTGGACGCTGATGCCGTCACGCGCGCACGAGATCTCCATACCAGGGACGAAGACGACGCCGAGACGCTCCGCAGCCTCCGCCGCTTCCGCCCAGCCGGCCACCGCGTCGTGGTCCGTCAGCGCGAGGACGTCGACACCGGCCTCGGCGGCAGCGGCGACGACCGCACCTGGAGCCTGCGTGCCGTCGGACACCGTCGAATGGGTGTGAAGATCGATCAGCACTCTCGTCACCCTAGGGCGTCACAGCGGTCGCAGCGCGTCGCCCAACCGCACCCGAGCCCCCGACCGCATGACCGAGTTGCCGTAGATCCGGCCGGTCAGCACGAGCAGGCCAGCGGTGAGGAGGACCGACAGCACCAGCGTCAGCGCGATCTCCCAGCCGGCGGCGACACCGAGGGCGATGCGCACCGGCATGAGCGTCGGCGAGAACACGGGCACCAGCGACAGGATGGTCGCGGCGCCGTTGTCCGGCTGCGCGGGCAGCACGCTGATGCCGACGACGTACGGCACGATGATCAACGCCAGGATCGGGCTGGTGACGCCTGCGGCGTCCTCCTGTCGCGAGACCAGCGCGCCGGCCGCGGCGAACAGCAGCGCGTACATGACGAAGCCGACGAGGAACCACACGAGCGTCCACACCGCGGTGCTCACCGCCACGGACGACGGCATCGTGATCGACCCCACCGCCAGGCCTGCGCCCACGCCGGCGCCGACGACGATCAGCATCTGCAGCAGGCCGGCGATGCCGATGCCCACCACCTTGCCGAGCATGAGCTGCCAGGGTCGCACGGTGGCGAGGAGCAGCTCGACCACGCGGCTCGTCTTCTCCTCGATCACGCCTTGGGCCACCACCTGACCGAAGATCATCAACGCCAGGTAGACGAGGACGCCCGCCACCATGCCCATGACGACCCGCTGGCTCTGGTACTCGGGCATCGTCTCCAACGGCCGAACCTGCACACCGGACGACGCCACCGCGGTGTTGACGGCAGCCGGGTCGCCACCGCCCGCCCGCACGGCCTGGTCCTGGGCGACCTGCCGGGCGAGCACCGTGAGCGCGGCCCGCAGCTGTGAGCCAAGGTCGCTCTTGACGACGACCTGGACCGTGCCCCCGGCCGGCGACAGGTCAGTGCCGGGCTGGTGACCACCGACCGACACCACCAGGGCATCGAGGTGGCCGTCGCGAAGCTGCTGCTCCCCGGCCGCCTCGTCGGTCACGGGCACAGAGTGCACGGCGAGACCCACCGTGCGACCGGCGGCGTCGACGAGCGGCTGAGTGGACTCCACGGACGGCACGAGACCGACGTCCGCGCTGCTGCCGGTGCGGTCACCGACGACGTGCATGACGACCGCGAAGCCGACCACCGCCACGAGCAGGAGGACCGTGCTGATCACGTACATCTTCGAGCGGAGCCGGGTGACGAGCTCACGCCGGACGATGAGGCCGACCGCGCTGCTCACGCCGCCACCCCGGAGCCCGGCCCGCCGGCGCCGTCGACACGCTCACTGACGACATGGCGGAAGAGCTCGGTCAGCGATGGCCGGCGGCGACGGAACTCGTGCACCGGACCGGTCGCAAGAGCGGCGTGCAGCACCGCCTGGTCGTCGGCGTCCGCAGCGAGCTCGAGCACCGTGCGCACACCACCGGACTCGGTGGCCTCGGTGGTCGTCGCGACCACGCCCGGCACGTCCTCGGCCCAGCCCTCGCGCACGTTCGGCGCGACGACGACCAGGCGACTGGCGCTGCCTGACCGCAGCTCGTCGACCGAGCCGCTCGCCACCATGCGACCCTGCCGCACGATGCCGACCCGGTCGCACAGCCGCTCGACCAGGTCGAGCTGGTGGCTCGAGAACAGCACCGGGGCTCCGCTCGCGCACGCCTCACGCAGCACCTCGCTCATCACGTCGACCGCGAGCGGGTCGAGGCCGGAGAACGGCTCATCGAGCACCAGCACCTCGGGGTCGTGCACGAGGGCGGCGGCCAGCTGGACGCGCTGCTGGTTGCCCAGGCTGAGCTTCTGCACCTCGTCGTCGATACGGGCGGCGACGCCCAGACGTTCGGTCCACCGCACGACCGACCGCCGCGCACCGTCCGCGCTCAGGCCGTGCAGCCGTGCCAGGTACTCGAGCTGCTGGCCGACCTTCATGCGCGGGTAGAGGCCACGCTCCTCAGGCATGTAGCCGACCCGGCGGCGTTCCGCGAGCGTCAGGGGCCGGCCCTTCCACCGCACCGCGCCCGAGTCGGCGGCCAGCACACCCAGGACGATGCGCATCGCGGTGCTCTTGCCGGCGCCGTTGCTGCCGACGAAGCCGAAGATCTCACCGGCGCGCACGTCGAACGTCATGTGGTCGAGGGCGACGACCTCGCCGTAGCGCTTGGAGACGTCGTCGATCTCGAGGGCGTCAGGCACGTGGCTGCTCACTCCTGGGTCGGTGGCCTGGTCTCGTCCGACCCTAACGGCCCGCGCCGTCACGGCGCCCTAGGCTCCCAGCGGAAGGCACGGCAGACAGGTGGGACAGGAGCGACATGAGCCATTACCTGGAGGCGAACGACTCCGTGCGGTCGGCGTGGGCGCTCTGCGAGCAGCAGCGGGAAGAGGCGTACCTGCAGGCGTGGACGGAGACGCTCTTCGCCCTGGCCTTCGGCCGTGACGTCGTCGTGCCCGCGTCGTACGCCGTCGACTCGTTCGCCTTCCAGCGCGTCCTCGCCGACGTCAGCGCGGCGTACGACGAGGTCACGCGGCTCGACCCGGGCTCCTGGTTCCGCAGACCCCGGCCGGTCCGGCTTCACCTCCACACGTCGTCCAGCTTCGGCGAGGCGGCCGCCGGGCTGCTCGAGCGGGCGCTCACCAGCAGCGACGACAGGCTCGCGCCGCCGTTCCACAGCTCGCTCTACCCGGACCTCCGCGAGCGGATCTCGAACGACGAACGGCTGGTGGACCAGCTGAGGTCCGACGGCGAGACGTGCGACCTCGCCGACGCGTACGGGGACGACGAGCGCGGTGAGCTGTTCCGGACCGTCTGGCGCTGGAGCCGAGGGGCAGCACCCGGTGCCTCACTGCGCGTGGTGCAGCCGCGTCCGGTGCCTGGTGTGTCGCTGCAGTCGTACGTCGACGGGCTGCTCGCGGCCGACCTCGACGCCGAGCTGGAGACCCTGTCTCCGCCGGACGCCGACGTCGCGCACCGGACCCTGGAGGGGCTGCGCACGCTGAGCGCCCACGCTCGAACGGATGCGCCGTTCAACGGGCGCAGCCGCCTTCGCCAGGGCTGGCAGTGGTCCACCGACGGCCGGTCGGCCGAGGAGATCCTGGGTCAGGACGTCGCCGAGCTTGTCCGCGAGGTCGTCGACACCCTCTACAACCGGGTGGTCGTGAGCTCGATCGGTGACGTCACGGCGTCCTTCAGCACTGCGGTGGCGGCCGGCAGCCGGGTCGGTGAGCTCTACCTCTCGCAGGGCCTGGCCGTCGACGCCCCCTCCACCCTCACGCCGATCCAGCCGACCGCCGGCTCCGGCCGCGAACCGACGACGTCGCCGGCCACGCTGGACCTGAGCATCGATGCGAGCGACGCGGCGGCACGGCACGCGGCCACTGCCGGCCTGGACCGTTCGGCCGCGGTGCGCACGCTCGTCACCGTGCTGGCCGCGCAGACACGGCCGGAGTGGGCGGCGAGCGCCACGAGGATGGCCGACGCGCAGCGCTCCGGCAACGCGGAGCGACTGTCGGACGCCGTCGCACACCACTCCCGGCTGCTGTCCGAGCTGCTCGGTGACGTGTGGAACCACGAGACCGGCCGGCAGGGACTGCGGGTGCGTCTGTCCCGGCTGTCCGGCGTCAAGGCGGCGGCGACGGCAGGTGGTGCCGCGGTGGCCTCCAACTCCCTCAGCCTCGTCGCGAGCGCGAGCCCCGCGTGGCTGCTCACGATGGCCGGCCTCTCCGCCGCGGGCGGCGTCGTCGCGGCCGGGGCGATGCAGCGGCGATCCGCGCAACGGCACCGCAGCCACTTCCGTGGCGCGATGGCCGAGATCGTGACCATCAGCGGCGGTGGACGATGAACGAGGTGCGCCGGCTGGCCGCCAGGCTCGTGTACGAGAACGACGTCGTCCGCGTCTTCGACGACGACGTGGCCTTCGCCTCCGGACGCGTCGGCCGCCACGTCCGGATCGAGACCACGGCTCCGGGAGAGGGCGTCGTCCTCGTCGTCCAGGACGGCGGGCGAACCGCCCTGGTCGAGACGTTCCGCTACCCCCTCGGGGCACCCCAGCTGGCTCTGCCGCGGGGCTTCGGCCACGGGCCGGACGTCGTGGCGTCGGCTCGGGCCGAGGCCCTGGAAGAGCTCGGAGTCCGCCTCGGCGAGGTGAAGGTGCTCGGGCACGTCACGCCCGACTCCGGTCTGCAGGCTGGCCGCGTCGCGGTCGTGACTGCCCGGGTGGCCGAGCACCTGCCGGGCGGCACCCGTGACCACGACGAGGTGTCGGCCGTCCAGTGGCTCACTCCGGACGAGCTGCAGTCGCGCATCGCCGCCGGACGCGTGGAGGACGGGTTCACGCTGGCGGCGCTGGCGCTGGAGCACGCGCGGCAGGCGGGCACCGGGGCGGCAGCACCGCGCCGTCCGACCAGCTAGACCTCGCGCGGCACCGGCCGGCCAGGCTGCTCGCCACCGCGAGCGTCCAGGTACGACTGCTTGGGCACCATCACCTTGCGGCGGAAGGTGCAGACGACCGTGCCGTCCTGCTTGTAGCCGATGGTCTCGACGTGCACGACACCGCGGTCGTCCTTGCTCGTGCTCTCGCGCTTGTCGAGCACCCGCGTCTCGCCGTAGAGGGTGTCGCCGTGGAAGGTCGGCGCCACGTGCTTGAGGGACTCCACCTCGAGGTTGGCGATGGCCTTGCCGCTGACGTCGGCCACCGACATGCCGAGCAGCACCGAGTAGACGTAGTTGCCCACCACGACGTTCTTGCCGAACTGGGTCGTCTGCTCCGCGTAGTTCGCGTCGAGGTGCAGCGGGTGGTGGTTCATGGTGAGCAGGCAGAACAGGTGGTCGTCGGCCTCGGTGACCGTCTTGCCGGGCCAGTGCTTGTAGACCGCGCCGACCTCGAACTCCTCGTACGTGCGCCCGAACTGCATGCTCGTCTCCTCAGGTGGGTTCTGGCGCACATGCTGCCGGACGTCGGCCCGGCACCCCGGGCCGAGCACGCGTGCTCTTGGTCACGTGGACTCGGGCACGAGGTCGGGGACGGGGTCGTCGGTCACGCTCAGCGAGGGCGGTCCGACGACGACCTCGTCGCCGTCCTGGGCGGAGGCGCGCGCGTCGGCCAGGACCTCAGCCGGCACGTGCTTCTCCAGGAACCGGCGGGCCAGTCGGCTCGAGGGGTGCACCCCGACCGCCGCAACCACCACGATGGCCGCGATGAGGAGCCAGCCGGCGGCGCCCCAGCTCATGGCGAGGAACGTGTAGAGCGCGGGGGCCCAGACCTTGCCCAGGGTGCCCGCGAGCTCGTCGGCACCCTGGTAGGCGCCGCGCTGGCGCGGGTCCATCAGCTCGGCCTCGAACGACCAGCTGGCGGCGGAGAGGTACAGCTCGGCTCCCGTCACGGTGACGTGACCCAGCCAGACCAGCGCGATCGTCAACCAGCCCACCGTGTCGTGCGTCGCGAGCGTGATCAGGCAGGACACGACGAAGAAGGCGGAGGACACCCGCATCGCCTTCAGCGCCGTCGGCACGTCCTTGACCCCGCGCGAGGTCACCATCGGCAGGAAGATGCACATCACCGTGTTGGTGCCGAACAGGAACGCGAGCAGCACCCGCGGCGCATCCGTCTTCTCCACCAGCCACAGCGGGATGACGACGTTGAGCAGCACCTGGTTGGTCCAGAAGACGCCGACGAAGAACGACGTGAGCAGCCAGCCGGGGTTGCGCAGGGGGCCTGGGCCGGGGACCTTGACCTTGCGCTCCTCCGGCGTCCGGTCGTCGTGCGAGGCTCGCGGCAGCCGCGTGATGGCCGCTGCGTTGACACCGAAGACCGCGGTGGTGAACCACGGCAGCGCGTGCAGCACCTCGTTCGAGTGGAACGCCAGGGCCACCCCGCCGAGCAGCGAGCCGAGCGTGAACCCGACGTTGAGCGCCGAGTACATGTAGGCGCGCGACGTGACCCGCTCGCGGGCCGGGAGGACGTCGATGGTGTACGCGCCGTGGGCGGCCCCGCCGAGGGCGCCGATGACCTCCATGCCGACGGCCATCGTCACGTAGCCGCGGAAGTCGGTGATGAACGGCCAGAACGCGAACATGGCGGCCTGACCGGCCGCACTGACGGCCCACATCTTCTTCGGGCCGAACCGGTCGACCAGCTTGCCCATCGGCAGCGCAGCCAGGAACGCTGCGGCACCCGCGAACGTCAGGCCCAGACCGACCTGGGCCGCGGACAGGCCGACGATCTGCGTGAAGAAGACCGCGGACCCCGTCATGAACGTGCCCTCGCCCAGGGCGAACAGCAGCGACTGCAGGGCGAGCCGGCCGGCCAACGGCGACGGGGGGCGGGTCTGACGAAGGACGGCCGCGAACGTCACTGCGGGATTCTGCCGGGTGGTGCTCCGTCATGTCGCCCCGTTTTCCTGCCACTTCTGATGGGTTTCACACCTCTCAGGTGCTGGCGTCGGGTCGCAAAGCCATCAGAAGTCGACAGGGCGGTCAGGTTCTGGGGGCAAGCACCTTGCCCGGGTTGAGGATGCCCAAGGGGTCGAGCGCGTCCTTGATGCGCCTCGACACCGCCAGCACGTCGGGGCTCAGCTGGTCGGCCAGGTAGGGCTGCTTGACCGTGCCGACGCCGTGCTCGCCGGTGAGCGTGCCACCCAGCGACAGAGCCAGCGCGACGACGTCGCCGAACGCCAGGTCGGCGCGCTTGACGGCCTCGGGGTCGCCGGAGTCGAAGCAGATCAACGGGTGGAAGTTGCCGTCACCCGCATGGCCCACCGTGGCGATCATCGTGGCGCGCTCGTCGGCGATCCGCTCCACGCCCACCACCAGCTCGGCGATCCGCGGCACCGGCACCCCGACGTCCTCGATCAGGGTGGTGCCGCACTCGAAGAGCGCCGGGAACGCCTCGCGCCGGGCCTGGAGGAACATCTCGCCCTCGTCGGCGTCGTCCGTGCGGGCCACGAAGGTGGCGCCCTCGTCGCGGAAGACCTGCTCGAGGGCGTCGGCTTCGCCGCTGAACGGCCCGGAGTCGGTCTGGGCGACCAGCGTGCCGCCGGCGTCGACGTCCAAGCCACGCGGTCGGTAGCGCTCCACCGCCTGGACGGTGGCGCGGTCCATCAGCTCGAGCGTGGAGGGGCGCCAGCGCCGCACCGCCGCCGTGACCGCGCGGCCGGCGGACTCGACGTCCGCGAACGTCGCGACGAGCGTCGTCGCCTGCGGCGGCACCGGCTTCAGCCTCAGCACGGCCTTGGTGATGACGCCGAGCGTGCCCTCGGACCCGACGAACAGGCGCTTCAGGTCGTAGCCCGCGACGTCCTTGATGGTCCGGCCGCCGAGCCGCAGCAGCGTGCCGTCGGCCAGGACGACCTCGGCGCCCAGCACGTAGTCCGTGGTGACGCCGTACTTGACGCAGCAGAGGCCTCCCGCGTTGGTGGCGAGGTTGCCACCGAGCGAGCAGAACTCGAAGGACGACGGGTCCGGCGGGTACCAGAGGCCGTGCTCCCGCGCCGCCCGCTTGAGCTCGCCGTTGAGCAGCCCGGGGCCGACGACGGCGACCAGCGCGTCGGCGTCGATCTCGCACGATCGCATGCGTTCCAGCGAGAGCAGCAGGCAGCCGTCGATGGCCGCCGCTCCCCCCGCCAAGCCGCTGCCGGCACCGCGCGGCACGACCGGCACTCGGTGGGCGGTGGCGAAGCGCAACGTCTCCTGAACGTCGGCGACGCTCTCGGCGCGCACCAGCGCCACCGGCTCGCCGGCCGCCGCGGTGTCCGCCCGGTCGCGCCGGTAGCCCTCCACGATGGCGGGATCGATGACGAGGGCACCGGGCGACAGCCGAGCCTCGAGCTCGACGAGCGGCGGGGCGGGCGACGACATGCTGGCTCCGTTCAGCCCATGTGCGGGTACTCGTGCGAGGTCGGCGGCACGAACGTCTCCTTGATGGAGCGCGTCGAGGTCCAGCGCTGCAGGTTCTGCATCGCGCCGGCCTTGTCGTTCGTGCCCGACGCGCGGCCACCACCGAAAGGTTGCTGACCGACGACCGCACCGGTGGGCTTGTCGTTGATGTAGAAGTTGCCGGCGGCGAACCGCAGGTGCTCGGTGGCGGCGGCGATGGCCCGCCGGTCCTGGGCCATGATCGAACCGGTCAAGGCGTACGGCGAGGCCGACTCCATCTGCGCCATCACCTTGTCGAACTGGCGGTCGTTGTACACGTGCACCGACAGGATCGGGCCGAAGTACTCCGTCGTGAAGATCTCGTCGTCCACGTCGCTGCCCACGAGCACGGTGGGACGCACGAAGTAGCCCTCGCTGTCGTCATAGGTGCCGCCGGCCAGCACGTCGATCGAGTCGGTCGCATGCGCCCGGTCGAGCGCGGCGACGTGCTTCGCGAACGCGCGGTCGTCGATCACGGCGCCCATGAAGTTCGACAGGTCGGTGACCGGGCCCATCGTCAGCGAGTCGGTCAGCGAGACGACGTCGTCCTTGATCTGGCGCCACAGACTCCGCGGCACGTAGGCACGTGAGGCGGCTGAGCACTTCTGGCCCTGGTACTCGAAGGCGCCCCGGACCAGTGCGTTGCGCAGCACGTCCGGGTCGGCGCTCGGGTGCGCCAGCACGAAGTCCTTGCCGCCCGTCTCGCCGACGATGCGGGGGTAGGTGCGGTACCGCGAGATGTTGGCGCCGACCTCGCCCCACAGGTGCTGGAACGTGCGGGTCGAGCCAGTGAAGTGGATGCCCGCGAGGTCAGGGTCGTTCAGCAGCACCGAGCTCACGTCGACGCCGTCACCGGTCACCATGTTGATGACACCGGGGGGCAGCCCGGCGGCCTCGAGGAGCTGCATCGTGTAGTGCGCGGCCAGCTGCTGCGTGGGCGACGGCTTCCACACGACGGTGTTGCCCATGAGCGCCGGGGCGGTCGGCAGGTTGCCCGCGATCGCCGTGAAGTTGAACGGCGTGATGGCGTAGACGAAGCCCTCGAGCGGCCGGTGGTCGAGCCGGTTCCAGACGCCCGGAGCGTTGGCGACCGGCTGCTCGGCCAGGATCTGGCTCGCGAACTGCACGTTGAAGCGCCAGAAGTCGATGAGCTCGCAGGCGCTGTCGATCTCTGCCTGCACGGCCGTCTTCGACTGGCCCAGCATCGTGGCCGCGTTGAGCGTGGAGCGCCAGGGGCCGGAGAGCAGGTCGGCCGCCTTCAGCAGCACCGCCGCGCGGTCGTCGAAGCTGAGCGACCGCCACATCGGTGCCGCCTTCTTCGCGGCGTCCATGGCGGCGCGGCCGTCGTCCTTGCTGGCCGTGCCCAACGTGCCCAGCACCTGCCGACGGGCGTGCGGCTGGACGACCTTCACCTTGCGCCCGGACCCCATGCGGCGCTTGCCGTCGATGGTCATCGTGAGCTCGTGCCGCTGCGATCCCAGGTCGGCCAGCGCGGCCTCGAGGCCGGCGCGCTCCGCGCTGCCCGGCGCGTAGTCCAGCACCTTCTCGTTGTGGGGGAACGGCACCTTGGTCGCAGCGTCCATCGCTCGCACTACCTCCTCGTAAGGCTCGGTCCCGCCATCGTGTCATGGCGTCCCACCGAGGCGGCTCGGCCCAGGGCTACGCCGGAGACGTCGAACCCGCTGGCCCGCCGGCGGGGTCGGAACCACCAGCAGGTCTCACACACGCTGGATCAGATGTTCAGGCACTGGCAACAACGACGACGGGCCCGCCAACGTGAAGCCGCATGAGGGGCACGAAGTCGGGGAGCTCCGAGGCCCACCACAGGTACGTGACGGTCGCTTACGGCCTGGGACGGTTGACGCTGAGCGGCGGATCAGCTGAGCCGCAGGACGTCGTCGAGCTCGGTGACGTCGTACCAGAGAAGCTCGTGGCCGTCGGCGCCGTCCACGACGAACGCCGCGTCGTCGTCGCCGCCGTCGGCTGCCATGACCGCCGCAGCCGCGGCCGCCACATCGGCGAGGGCGACGTCATCGTCCACGTGCATGCTGACGACCTGGTCGAGCGTCACGGGCTGATCGAGCCGCACCACCGATCGCTCGGCGTCGTCGACGGACGTCGGCTCAGGACGCACGGTGGCGTCCGGCACGTCCGCGGCCACGACCACGCGACGCTGCCTCGAACCAGGCGAGCGCGCCAGGAGGCGCAGCGAGTCATGAGCCGCGTCGGCAGAGGCGGCGTACTCCAGCTCCTCGAGGTCGCCCTCGGCGTACCACTCGCGCAGCGACGGCGTGACGGCACGCGCGCGCACGGGAGCGTCGAAACCGTTGGCACGCAAGGCAGACAGCGCGTCGAGTGTCGTGCCCACGTAGACCCGCATCACTGCCCTCCGGGAGCCTGGTCGGACGCCAGCGCCTCGTCGCCGGAGTGGTCGTGACCGTCGTCGTGCTCGAGCTCGTCGTCCTGCAGGCCTGCCAGGTCCGGCGGCGCGAGCGGCTCAGGGTCGGCGAGCGCCGCCGCGGACGTGCGCAACGAGGTCTCCAGCACGGCCCGCCGACGGACGACGTCCATGAGGTTCGCCCCCATCTGCTCCAGGTCCTCCGGCCCGGGGCCGACGACCGTCACCTCGGTTCCCGACGCGTGCACCTTGGCCACCTCGTGCAGGCAGCGCCGGGTGACGCGAACCCGCCACTGACGCTCGAGCCGGCTGAGCAGGGCCTCGGGCTCGTCCATGGCGAAGCTGACCGACGGCGCGAGGACGAAGACCTCGTCGAGGCCGTGGGCGGCGAGCAGGTCGACACTCGTGGACGAGCAGGCACCGCCGTCCACGTAGCGGTCGTCTCCGATGCGCACCGGCTGGTACCAGCCGGGGATGGCGCACGACGCCATCACCGCGTCCGCGAGATCGGCGGTCGGCTGCCCCGGCTTGCCGAACGGCACCCGTCGCCCGGTCTCGTAGTCCATCGCCACGACCTGGATGCCGTCGCGCTGCACCCAGCCCGACGGGACGACGTGCCGCACCAGCGCACCGACGCTGTCGAGGCTGCCCCGGCCCTCCGGCAGCAGCGCCGACAGCACCGCGGTCGGTGGTAGGCGACGCAGGTGACCCACGTTGCGCGCGAGCATCCGCGCGGACCCCGGAGCGGGCCGGGGACGCTGCGGGCGACCACCACCCGTCGCCGTGTCGTAGTCCCAGGTGAAACCCTTCAACGGACCGGCGTCGACGGGTTCCGCCAGCTGGTGGCGACGCAGGTCCTGGACGGGGACCCCGGCCGCCAGCAGCGCGGTGAGCACCGAGCCCGCGGAGGTGCCGACGATCTCGTCGAAGTCCCGGGCATCGAGTCCGTGGGTCGCCTCCAGCGCCGTGAGCGCCCCGACCAGCCAGGCGGCGCCGAGCACGCCACCACCGCCGAGCACGAGGCCTCGGCGCGTCACGTCGTCGCCCTCCGCGGCGCGCGCGACCTCGCGGTCTCACGCAGCTCGGTGAGCGAGTCGACGAGGCACCCGGCGAGCACGTCGACGTCCGGCATCGCGTCGCGGTCACCGTTCACCCCGTAGTAGACGCCGCCGTCGTACGAGGTCAGGCCGATGCTCACCGCCTGCCCCTTCGCCAGCGGCATCACGGGGTAGGACGCCAGCATGCGGGCCCCGCCCGCGTACAGCGGGTGCTGAGGGCCCGGGACGTTCGTCACCACGAGGTTGAACAGCCGCCGGCTGACGGCGCTGGCGACCCGCGCCCCCAACGAGTGCAGCGTCGGCGGGGCGAACCCCGCGATGCCGACCAACGCCTGCGCCCCCACCGCACGACCGGCCTCCGCGTGCGCGCGCATCGAGTAGGCGATCTGGTGCAGGCGCACGGCCGGGTTCGGCTCGCCCACCGGCAGGTCGACGACGAAGGCCGCCACCTGGTTGCCGGTGCGGTGCCCGCCGCCGTGCAGCGCGCCCCTGGCCGGCTCGTCCGAGTCGTCCGAGGTGAGCGGGTCGTCGTCCGGGTCGTGCACGCTGACGGGGACGAGCGCCCGCACCACCGTGGCCGGCACCACGGGCTCCCCACGGGTGAGCAGCCAGGTGCGCAGCGCTCCGGCTACGGTCGCCAGCACGACGTCGTTGACGCTGAGCTCGGAACCCCGCCGGCTGTGGCGGGCGCGCACGGCGCGGTGGTCCTCCAGCGACGTCGCCGCCACGGCGTAGCGGCGCTGCTCGCCGATCTCGGCATTGAGCGGACTGGTCGGTGCCGGACGCGCCGCCGTGCGCGCCGCGGTCGACGCCAGGTGGCCGAGCTGCCCGAGCACTCGTCCGGCCGTCGCGCGGACGTCGACGAGCCCGCCCCGCACGCTGTCGACGACGTCACCGGGGCTCCGCACGACGTCCGCGAGCGCGCCGGCCAGCAGCTCGAGGTCGCTCGGTTCCTTGGAGGGCTTCCACGTGTCGGTCGGCACCTCCGGGGTCTCCGGCGAGTCGTCGAGGATGACCTGGCCGATGTCGACGGCGTTCACGCCGTCCACGAGCGCCTGGTGCGACTTGGTGACGATCGCGAACCGGCCGTCCTCGAGACCCTCGACGAGGTACACCTCCCACAGCGGGCGGCTGCGGTCGAGCGGCCGCGACTGCACACGCGCGACGAGCTCGAGCAGCTGCTCCTGGCTGCCCGGGCGGGGCAGGGCCGAGCGTCGCACGTGGTAGGTGACGTCGAAGTCCTCGTCGTCGACCCACACCGGGTTGGCGAGGCGGCCCGGCACCACCCGCACGCGCTGCCGGTAGCGCGGGACGTAGGCGATGCGGGCAGCGACGAGGGTGACCAGCCGGTCGTAGTCGAACCCCTCGGCCGGCGGCTCGAAGACGGCCATCGAGCCCACGTGCATGGCGGTCGTGGGCTCTTCCAGGTAGAGGAACGACGCGTCGAGCAGGCTCAGTCGGTCCGGCACACGATCATCCTGCCATCCGCCGCACGACTCGCGCCGGTGGAACCTACTCGTCGGTAGCAGCGATCACGCCAGCGGCAGGTCGAGGACAGCCTCGAGCTCGGCCAGCGTCTCGTCGTACGAGCGGTGGACGATGCCCACGAACCCGAGCTCGACGGCGGCGGTGACGTTGTGCGCCAGGTCGTCGACGAAGACGCACTCCGCGGCGGGGAGGTCGATCAGCTGCAGCACGTGCTCGAAGATGCGGGGTTCTGGCTTGCGCATGCCGACCTCGCCGCTGATGACCACGGCGTCGAACAGCTCGTCCCAGCCCTGCATCGGGTACTCGTTGCCCCACGAGTTGGACAGGACCGCCGTGCGCAGACCGGCCTCCTTGACGCGTGCCACCAGGCCGAGCATCGACTCGGACGGCGCGATGCCCGCGAACATGCGGGCGAGAAGCCCCTCGGCCGGCACGGGCGAGCCGTGCCGGGCCAGCTCGGCCGCGAGCCGGTGCTCGAACTGCGCCGCGTCGATCTCGCCGCGCTCCAAGGCGTGGACGGGGTTCGGCTCGTCGCCATCCGAGGTGAACGCCTCACGCAGCACGAGCCCCAGGTGCTCCGCGATGACGCCGTCGCGCTGCGCCCACGAGCCGAACGCGGCGTCGATGCCGTTGGTCAGCACGCCGCCCCAGTCGAGCACGAGCCCCTTCACCGCTCGTCCCGGAGGAGCTCGTACAGCACCTCGGCGGCGCAGTGGTCCTCGTCCTTCGTCGCCGTCACCAGCGTCAGGGTGCCGGTGCGCGCCACCCGCCTCAGCCGCTCGAGGGCCTCGCGCTGCTCACCCGACGCCAGCTCGTCGTGGTAGCGGCGCACGAACTGGTCGTAACGCTCCGGGTCGTGGCCGAACCACCGCCGCAGCTCAGGGGACGGCGCGACCTGCTTGCACCACTCAGCGAGCGCTGCGCGCTCCTTCGACACCCCACGGGGCCAGAGCCGGTCGACGAGCACACGAGTGCCGTCGTCGTCGTTCGGGTCCTCGTAGACCCGCCGCACCTTCACACTCATGCCGGCCTCCTCTACGACCTCACGGTACGACGGCGGCGGGTGCGTGGGCGCTGCGACAGCGACGCCGGTTCGCCGGTGAGCCGCTGCGCGAGGAGCTGGTAGGCCGCGCGGACCGGCGCGTCGGGCGCCGCTTCGGCCAGGGTGCGACCCGCGAGGAGCGCGGCGTCGAGCGTCGTCACGTCGTGAGGGACGAGCACCATGTCCTCCACGCCCGCGAACCGCCTCAGGGCGTCGGCCACCCGCCGCCCCGGCGCGGCGGACGACAGCGACCTGCCGCCGACCGCAGAGGCCCGCACCCGCGTCACGACCACCACGTCGGCCCTCCGACCGGTGTCGGCCAGGTCCTGCAGACCGCGGACCAGCCGCTGCAGGCCGACCGGGTCGCCCGAGCCGACCGCGACGACGACGTCAGCCTCGGCCAGCGCCGTGCGCGTCACGCCGTTGCGACGCGGCGCCGCGGTGTCGTACACGAGGTCCTCGTCCTCCTCGAGGCACGTCGCGACGTCCACGACGCACCAGCGGACGAGGGAGCGCGCCAGCTGCAGGATGCGTGAGACCGAGGAGGGCCGCAGCTCGGTCCAGCGGTGCGCGGACGCGAGACCAGTCAGCACGCGCAGCCCAGGGCCCACGGCCGGAGCGAGCCGCGACAGTGTCGGCAGGTCGAGGGAGCCGTGGTCGGCGGACCGGGCCGCGGCCGCGACTCCCGGCGCCTCGTCGAGCAGGCCCAGCACCTGGCTGATGCTGGCCGCGTACGTGTCGGCGTCCACGAGCAGGGTGCTACGGCCCACCGCCGCGAGCTCAGCGGCGAGGTTCACCGCGGTGGTCGTGCGGCCCGGTGCGCCTGCTGGCCCCCACACGGCGACGATGCGCCCGTCGCCAAGACCGCCCTGGGCCCCACCCTGCTGCTCGGTGGCCCCGGATACGGCGACCGAGGCGTCGGCCCCCTCGTCGAGCTGCTCCACCGCTCGCTCCAGCGCAACCGCGACCTCGGCGGACGATGCGGTAGCCAGGAGGACGTTCGTGACGCCGAGCTGGCGCAGCCGGCGTTCCGACCACTCGTCACCCGGCGAGGTCAGCGCCACGATCGCGCAGCCGCTGGCACCGAGCCGTGCGAGCGTGTCGCCGTCGAGACCGTGGAGGTCGGCGGAGAGCACCGCAGCCCGCGCTCGGCCGCTGCCGGCTGTCGCCAGCACGTCGGTCAGGTCGGCGCACCGCCGGACCACCTGCAGCCGGTCCCGGTGCTGCTCCAGGCCGCGGACGAGCGACGCCTCCCACTCACCAGCCACGGCGGTGAGCACGGTGAGCGGTGGCGTGCTCACGACTGCTGCCCGACGCCGACCCCCGGCACCGGGACCAGCGTCACCTTGGCGTCGTCGTCCACGGCGTGGATCAGCTGCGGGACGACGGTGGGCTCGACGAGCACCTGGACGGCCGTCGTCGACGAGGAGCCGAGCGCCCCGCGCCGGGTCGCGTGCCGCCCGACGGCGACGCCGGACGCCAGCAGCGCAGGCGGCTCGTACCCACGATCGCCCTCGGCTCGGCGCTCGGCGACCCACACGTCCACGAGCGCCCCCGGGCGGAGACCGTCCGCCACCTCTGGCGGGACCGGGACGGTCACGGGCCGTACGGCGACGGCACCCTGCGAGCCTACGGCGCTGCTGGGCAGGAGCTCGCCCGCGAGCACCGGCCGGAGCACGACCAGGCCGGGCCGCAGCCCCGAGGTGGCACGCAGGTAGCGCGAGGACCCGCCGGGCACACGCGCCCCCACCACGGTGACGTCGTCGGCCCGCAGCGGCTCACCCGGCATCAGCGCCCGGGCGGCGGCGTACGTGGGGGTGGTGCGGTCGGCGGCCGACACGACCAGCGCGCCCGCGAGGACCGAGCCGACCACGAGGGCGACCCCGACCAGCAGGCGTGCGTCACGCCAGGACGGCTGCCGCAGCCGTCGCGCGGCGGCGGGTGGCGCCGGCACGGGAAGAGAGGTGGTGGGTGTGGGCGCACTGGTCTGGAGCACTGCAGTCCCCCTGCGTCGAGCGGTCGTCCGGATGGATGGCGTCACCTGAGTGGTGATCACTCTGTCGCACGTCACCGACGACGTGCAGCCGGGGTCCACAGCCGAGGACGGCCGGGGCCGGTTGTCCACAGCTGAGCGGCGTGCGGCCCGGCGCGCGCGCGTCGATGGGATACTGCAGAGCATGCCACCGCGGTTCCTGCAGCTCGCCGACGTCGCGGAGATGCTCAACATCTCGTCGGCCCAGGCGTACGCCCTCGTCCGGTCCGGCGACCTGCCGGCCATCAAGATCGGCGGCCGTGGCCAGTGGCGCGTCGAGGCGTCGCAGCTGGAGAGCTACATCGCCCGCATGTACGACGAGACGCGCGAGTTCGTCAACGCCCACCCCTTCGGGACGCAGGGCGGCGAGCTCGACGGAGGGCTCGACTCACCACGCCAGTGACGAGGTGCCCTCGGCCGGCCTGAGCATCGCGATCGCGGCGAGCGCCACGACGTGCTGCTGCACCGCACGGCGGGGCTCGTCCATCGGGTGGACGGCCAGATCGAGGTGATCATGACCCACCTCGTCCACCGTGCCGCTGAGGACACGTCCGTCGGTGAGCGACAGGCGGACAGGGCTGCGGTCACGCGCCACGCTGCGCAGCACCGCCCGCAGGGACAGCCGGGCCGACACCGACGCCGGCCGGGCAGGGACGGCGTGACGAGCCACGCCCTCCGCGGTGAGGACGGCCGACGTCGGCACCACGCAGAGCGACGACGGCCTGTCCCCGCCGAGGAGCAGCCACTGCGGACCGACGTCCCGTACGACGCCGCGAACGGCGCCAGCGCCTGACGTCACCAGCGTCACCGTGCGCCCGGACGAGGCGCGCAACCGGTCGGTGAGCGTGACCTCGCTCCGCTCCTGGCGCGTCTTGTCCGGCACGTCCACGTCCGTCGTCCGCAGCTCGACCTCCGCCTGCGCCTCCAGCTCGGCGAACAGCCGTTCCCACCGGTCCTGGGCCATCGAGCACCGTCCCCCTCGTCGTTCGAGCCGTCGTCGACGGCCGCGTCGTCCACAGCCGCTCCGGTGATCTTGACCCTACAACCCCAAGCCGGTAGATGTAGCCGAAGGCAAATACAAGCAAATGACATCAACAGGGGGTTGAAGATGGATCGGAGGACGAGGGTCCAGTCGTGGTCGGCGGCACTTCTCGGGACCGCCGGGACGGCGGGTGCGGTCGCGGCGTGCCGGTGGTCCGTGTCGGTCGCCCAGCAGGGCCTTGCCGAGCGCCCGTCGAACCCGGCCGGTCCGCTCCTGGCAGCCGCGGCTCTGGTCGGTGCGGCCGTGTGCCTTCGCCTGGCCGTCACCTCGGCCGCATGCAGCGCCTACGGCTGGGTCCGCCTCGTACGACCGGCCCGTTCACCGCGGCCCTCGTCCGCGTGCGCGCGGTTCGCCGTGCGCCTGAGCCCACGCCTGCTGCGACCGGTCGTCACGGCCCTCGTCGTCGGTGGCCTGGCGTTGGGCACCGCGAGCACGGCCACCGCGGCGGGCGAGCGTTCCGCCGCACCGGCAGCCGTCACGGCCTCCGCGGTCCCGAACGCCGGCACCCCGGCCGACGTGCTGCCCGGGCCCGACTGGTCCCGGTCCGCCGAGCTCCACGAGTCCCCCCACCTCCCTGCCGCCGGATGGACGCCCCGACGCCCAGCAGCAGCGCCGCGGTCACTGCCCGACCTGGCGGTGCTCGCAGCCACGGCGGCCCGTGACGCCGGACCCGCTCCGGTGGTCGTGCGCCGCGGCGACTCGCTGTGGTCCATCGCCGCACGACACCTCGGGCCCGGGGCCAGCCAGGCCGACGTGGCCGAGCAGTGGCCTCGGTGGTGGCAGGCGAACCGGTCCACGATCGGGGACGATCCCGACCTGCTGCTCCCAGGTCAGGTGCTCGTGCGGCCGGGCACGGCGGCCGCCCGATGACCGCCGTGGTCACCGCTCCGGCACCGAGCGCGGCGCGCTCCTGGGTGCGCCCGCACCCGCGGCACCCGACTCCGGGGAGGCTGCGACACCTGCCGCTGCCCGACACGGAGCCTCCGGTCGAGCGCGGCGACCTGCCGCAGCGCGCGTCCGCCTCGTCCGGCCAGGGAGTGCTCGCCCTGCCGTGGTGCGACGAGACCGAGGACGACCTGTTCTTCGGACCTCAGGCCACGCCGACGCGCGAGCTGCCGGAGCCAGCCAGGTGGGGCCGCCAGGTGACGCAGCTCATCGTCGAGGTGATGGAGGGCCACCGCCCGACCACCCAGCTCATCCGCTGGACCACGGACGAGGTGCTGCGCGAAGTGCGCCGACGAGCGCGGCCGTTGCCCACCGGCCGTGACCGCACGAGGTCGCTCGGCCCGAGCCAGCGTCCCGTCGTCGGCGGCGTCCGGGTGAGCGAGCCGTGCGACGGCGTCGCGGAGGTCACGGCGGTCGTGCACCGCCGCCACCGCGTGCAGGCCGTCGCCCTGCGTCTGGAGGGCCGCGACGGGCGCTGGGTCGTCACCGTCCTGGAGTGCGGCTGACCACCAGGACGGTGGCGACCGTCAGGCTGCGCCGTGGCAGCGCTTGTACTTCTTGCCGGAGCCGCAAGGGCACGGCGCGTTCTTCGGCGTCCCCGGGTACTCGCCGACGTCCGAGCCCTGCACCGTCTCGCCGCGCACCTCGATGCCACCCTCGCCGTCGACCGTGGGCGCGCTGTACTGCATCGCCCGCCGCTCCGGCGTCACCAGGCCCTTGGCCACGATCACCGGGTGCTCGTGCTCGGCCGCCGCCTCACCCTGGGTCGCCTCGGGCTCGGCCTGGTCGACCTGCACCTCGAGGTTGAACACGTAGCCGACCGACTCCTCCTTGATGGCGTCGTTCATCGCGGTGAACAGCAGGAAGCCCTCGCGCTGGTACTCGACCAGCGGATCGCGCTGGGCCATCGCCCGCAGGCCGATGCCCTCCTGGAGGTAGTCCATCTCGTAGAGGTGCTCACGCCACTTGCGGTCGAGGACGCTCAGCACGACACGACGCTCGAGCTCACGCATGACCTCGGCGCCGAGCTGCTCCTCGCGCCGGTCGAAGGCGTGCTCGGCGTCCGAGCGCAGCTCCGCGAGCAGCAGCTCCGGGGTGAGGCCCTCGAAGCCGCCAGCCTCCTCGACGACCTCGTCGACCTCGATCGACACGGGGTACAGGGAGCGCAGCGCCGTCCACAGCTGCTCGAGGTCCCAGTCCTCGGCGAACCCTTCCGCGGTGGCACCGGTGACGTAGGAGGTGACGACGTCGTCCAGGAACAGGCGGATCTGGTCGTGCAGGTCCTCGCCCTCGAGCACCCGACGCCGCTCGGCGTAGATGACCTCGCGCTGGCGGTTGAGCACGTCGTCGTACTTCAGGACGTTCTTGCGGATCTCGAAGTTCTGGCCCTCGACCTGGCTCTGCGCCGACGCGATGGACCGCGAGACCATCTTGGACTCGATGGGAACGTCCTCGGCGATGCCGGCGCCAGACATGAAGCGGTCGACCATGCCGGCGTTGAACAGCCGCATCAGGTCGTCCTGCAACGAGAGGTAGAACCGGCTCTCGCCCGGGTCACCCTGACGGCCGGAGCGACCGCGCAGCTGGTTGTCGATGCGGCGCGACTCGTGCCGCTCCGTGCCGAGCACGTAGAGACCCCCGGCGTCGGTGACCTCGTCGTGCTCGCGCTGGACGGCGTGCTTCGCCTCCTCGACGGCGACGTCCCAGGCGGCCTCGTACTCGTCCGGCGTCTCGGCCGGGTCGAGCCCCTTCTGCTTGAGCGCGGCGACGGCCATGAACTCGGCGTTGCCGCCCAGCATGATGTCGGTGCCACGGCCAGCCATGTTGGTGGCCACGGTGACCGCGCCCTTGCGGCCGGCCTGCGCGACGATCGCGGCCTCACGCTCGTGGTGCTTCGCGTTGAGCACCTCGTGCGGCACGCCCTTCTTGCGCAGCTGCTGCGAGAGGTACTCGCTCTTCTCGACGCTCGTCGTGCCGACGAGCACCGGCTGGCCGGCGCGGTGCCTGTCGTGGATGTCGTCGACGACGGCCGAGAACTTCGCCTCCTCGGTGCGGTAGACGAGGTCCGGCTGGTCCTTGCGGATCATCGGCCGGTTGGTCGGGATCTCGACGACCCCGAGCTTGTAGATCTGGTTGAACTCGGCGGCCTCGGTCAGGGCCGTACCGGTCATGCCCGAGAGCTTGTCGTACATGCGGAAGTAGTTCTGGAGGGTGACGGTCGCCAGCGTCTGGTTCTCGTTCTGGATCTCCACCCCCTCCTTCGCCTCGATCGCCTGGTGCATACCCTCGTTGTAGCGGCGACCCGGCAGCATGCGGCCGGTGTGCTCGTCGACGATCAGCACCTCGCCGTTCATGACGACGTAGTCCTTGTCGCGCTTGAACAGCTCCTTGGCCTTGACGGCGTTGTTGAGGTAGCCGACGAGTGGCGTGTGAGCGCTCTCGTAGAGGTTGTCGATGCCCAGGTAGTCCTCGACGCGCTCGATGCCGGACTCGAGGACGCCGACGGTGCGCTTCTTCTCGTCGACCTCGTAGTCGCGGTCACGCTCCAGGCGCTGGACGACCTTCGCGAACTCGACGTACCACTTCGTCGGCTGGTCGGCGGGGCCGGAGATGATCAGCGGCGTGCGGGCCTCGTCGATGAGGATCGAGTCGACCTCGTCGACGATCGCGAAGTTGTGGCCGCGCTGCACCAGCTCCTCGGACGACCACGCCATGTTGTCGCGCAGGTAGTCGAACCCGAACTCGTTGTTCGTGCCGTACGTGATGTCGCACGCGTACATGCGCCGACGCTCGTCCGGCGTCATCGACGACAGGATGCATCCGGCCGTCAGACCCAGGAAGCGGTGCACCCGACCCATGAGGTCGGACTGGTACTCCGCCAGGTAGTCGTTGACCGTCACGATGTGGACGCCGTTGCCCGCCAGCGCGTTGAGGTACGACGGCGCCGTGGCGACCAGGGTCTTGCCCTCACCGGTGCGCATCTCGGCGATGTTGCCGAGGTGCAGGGCCGCGCCACCCATGATCTGCACGTCGAAGTGCCGCTGGCCCAGGGTCCGCTTGGACGCCTCCCGGACCGCCGCGAAGGCCTCCGGCAGCAGGTCGTCGAGCGTCTCGCCGTCCGCGAGCCGCGCCCGGAAGCGGTCGGTCTCCTCGCGCAGCTCGGCGTCGCTGAGCTTGACGAAGTCGTCCTCGAGCTCGTTCACCTGCTGGGCGATCCGGTGCAGCTTCTTGAGCGTCCGGCCTTCACCGGCGCGCAGCAGCTTCTCGACGATCTTGGGCACGCGCTCTCCATGGGTGTCTGGTGGGCTGCCACGCGCGCCGGCCGTCCCGGAGGCAGGGCCGTCCGAGGGGTGGCGTGGTGCAGCACCGGCCCGCGGCTGCGGGCCTCGTCCATGGTACGCAGGTCGACCGTGCGACCAGGTGCGCGCTCCGACGGGCGACGGCGCGCGGGCGGCGACTCCGTCTGGGATCGTACCCGCGTGATCGACGTGCTGACCCGTGGTGACGGGCTGCTGCTGCGCACGTGGCGGACGACCGACTTCGACGCCATGACGCGGCTGCTCACCGACCCGGAGTCCCGGCGGTGGAGCCCTCCCCTGGGCGCTCCGGAGCCAGGCTGGGTGGCGCAACGCCTGGCGAAGGCCGTCCAGTCGGCGGCCGACGACGACCCCACCAGCTTCGTCATCGCGGCCGAGGCCGAGCCGCAGCGGGTCCTCGGGTCCATCGACTTCCGGCGGGACCATCCCATCCCGCCGTTCTCGGTCGTGGACGTCGGCTACGGCGTGCTCCCGGAGGCGCGCGGCCGCCACGTGGCCAGTCGGGCCCTCGCCCTCCTCAGCCGCTGGGTGCTGTCTCCGGACGGCATGGACCTCGAGCGCGTGCAGCTCGACCACGCCGTCGAGAACGTGGCGTCCTGCCGCACGGCCGACCGCGCCGGCTTCACGCGCGAGGGACGCCGCGCGCGGTTCCTGCCGCTGCAGGAGTCGCCGGACGCGCCGGTCGTCCTGCACGACACCTGCCTGCACGGCCTCACGCGATGAGGTCGGCGTCCTCGGGGTGCCGCTGCAGGTAGACGCGGAAGAACGAGCAGGCCGGGACGACACGCAGCCCGCGCTCACGGGCGTCGTCCAGCGCCCGTCGGGCGAGCTCCGAGGCGATGCCGCGTCCGGTCAGCGCGGGGTCGACCACGGTGTGCGGGAACACCACGCGGTCACCGCTGAGCAGGTACTCCGCGACCCCGACGCTGCGGCCGTCGAGCCGCGCCTCGTACCGGCTCGCCTCCGGCACCTGGACCACCTCGAGGCCGTCGACCGACGTGCCACCCGCGTCGTCACCCATGCGCCCATCCTGTCCGACGCGGAACCCGTTTGCCCGGGCGACGGCACGGCCGCCAGGGTGGGCGCATGGACGCCCCCACGCTGACCGGTCCCGAGGACGCCGACGTGCACCTGGTGCTGCGCCCGCACGGACCCGCCGACGTCGACGCGGTCGTCGAGCTCTGCCGTGACACGCAGATGGTGGACCGCACCCGCGTCCCCGTGCCGTACACGCGCGAGCACGGCGAGCAGTTCGTGCGTGACCGCGCCGCCCGGTGGGCCGACGGCAGCGAGCTCACCTTCGCCATCGACGCGCACGCCGTCGACCGTCCCGAGCAGCCGGGGTCGATGACGTACGCCGGCAACATCGCTCTGCGCCCGCTGCCGGGTGCCGGGGTCGAGGTCGGGTTCGCGCTGTCGCCCTGGGCGCGCGGCCGCGGCATCATGGCGGACGCGCTCCGCACGGCCCTCCGCTGGTCGTTCGACGAGCTCGACACCCAGGTCGTGCACTGGCAGGCGCACGTCGGCAACTGGCCGTCGCGCCGGGTCGCGTGGGCGTGCGGCTTCCGCGTGGAGGGGCTGGTGCGCGGCCTGCTCGAGGCGCGGGGCGTGCGGTACGACGGCTGGATCGGCTCCCTGGTGCGCGGTGAGCCGATGAGCCCGGCACACCCCTGGCTCGAGGCGCCGGTGATCATGGGCGACCGAGCCGTGCTGCGGCCGTGGCGCGAGGAGGACGCCCCGCGGGTCGTCGAGGCGTGCAACGACCCGGTGAGCCAGCGGTGGCTGCCGAACCTACCGCGCCCTTACACGCTGGCCGACGCGCAGTGGTACATCCGCAGCCGCGAGGAGGAGCACGCCCAGGGCTCGGCGATGTACTGGTGCGTGGCCGACCCGGACGACGACCGCTGCCTGGGGTCTCTCGGCCTCATGGGACTGGATGGATCCACTCACCGCAACGAGATCGGCTACTGGGCGCACCCGGACGCGCGCGGCCGGGGCGTCATGACCCAGGCGTGCCGCCTGGCGCTGCGGCACGCGGTGCTGCCGGCGTCGGACGGCGGCCTCGGCCTGGAGCGGGTCACCCTGCGCGCAGCCACCG
This sequence comes from Actinomycetales bacterium, assembly GCA_035707965.1. Classification (GTDB taxonomy): domain Bacteria; phylum Actinomycetota; class Actinomycetes; order Actinomycetales; family Angustibacteraceae; genus DASSTJ01. Next base: position 45,295 of record DASSTJ010000065.1, on the reverse strand, counting down.
CCAACGTCGCGTCCAACCTGGTGGCCCAGCGGGCAGGCTTCACCCGGACCGGTGTCGCGCGGCACGTCGACCGCCACGAGGACGGCACGTTCGACGACCTCGAGCTCTACGACGCGCTCGCCGACGAGGTGCTCGCTGCCGAGCCGTCCTGAGCCAGCGCCTCAGCGAGGGCGGGCGCCAGGTCGCCCGCACCGGCCACCGTGACTGAGCCCAGCCCCAGCCAGCCGGCCAACGCGCCCAGCTCGCCGGCGAGCCGCGTGGCCGTCTGCGCCGGCGCGGACGGCTCGGCGTGCGCCGACTGGACCCGCAGGACGCCGGCTCCGCCGTCTGCCTGGCGGTCCGCCTTGAGGTCGACCCGGGCAGCAAACCGGTCGCCCAGCAGGAACGGCAGCACGTAGTAGCCGTACCGCCGCTTCGGCGCGGGCACGTAGATCTCGATGCGGTAGTCGAACCCGAACGTCTCGAGCGCCCGACGACGGTCCCAGACGAGCGAGTCGAACGGGCTCAGCAGCGCGGTCACCTCCACCCGGCGCGGACGCCGCGCCTCGGCATGGAGATAGCCGGGCCGTCGCCAACCCTCGACCTCGACCGGCACGAGCTCGCCGTCGTCCACCAAGGAGGCGACCGCCGCACGGCCCTCCTCGACCGACAGCCGGTAGTAGTCCTGCAGTCCCGCTGCCGTGGCGACGCCCAGCGAGCGGGCGGCCATCGACACCAGCGACCGGTGGCACTCGTCGTCCGACGGCGTGGGCGCCGCGACCACCTCCGGCGGCAGCACCCGCTGCGGCAGGTCGTAGAGCCGGGCGAACTGCGCGTTGCGCCCCGCTGACGTGACCTCCCCGGCCCAGAACAGCAGCTCGAGCACCCGCTTGACCACCGACCAGTTCCAGCCCCACTCCGTGCGGTCGCGCGGGGCGTCGTGCTCGATGGCGGCCTCGAGGTCGACCGCGGTGATGGGACCCCGGTCGCGCACCTCGGCGAGGACGAGCTCGGCGAGCCCCGGGTTCTCCTGCTCGGCACGCCGCATGCCTCCCCACGCCTCGTCGCGAGCGCGCGCCATGCGCCAGCGCAGCAGTGGCACCGTGGACGGCGGCACGAGGCTCGCCGCGTGCGCCCAGTACTCGACGAGCCGGCGCGGCCGACGGTCGCGCGCGCGGTCGAGCAGCGACGTGTCGTACGGACCCAGCCGCGAGAAGAAGGGCACGTACTGCGTGCGCGCCAGCACGTTGACGCTGTCGATCTGGACGACGCCCAGCCGGTCGATCGTGCGCTGCACCTGCCGCATCGTCACCGGTCCGCTCGGACGCGGGTCGGCGAGGCCCTGGGCCGCCAGGGCGATCCGGCGTGCGGCACCGGCGGTGAGGCGTGTCGGGACGGTCACGTGGCGATACTGCCGCAGGTCACCGACAGCGACGGGCGGCGCACTACGTCAGCACTACGTCAGGTCGAGGATCTTCTCGCGCACGGCGTACACCACGGCCTCCATGCGCGAGTGCAGCTGCAGCTTCTCGAGGATGTTCCGGACGTGGTTCTTCACCGTGTTCTCGCTGATGAAGAGCTCCTTGGCGATGTCGCGGTTGGCCATGCCCCGCGCCACCAGCTTGAGCACCTCGAGCTCGCGCTCGGTGAGGCGCGGCACCGGCATCTGCGGGCGCTCCTCGCTCTTCTTGATCATCGAGGCGAACTCGCTGAGCAGCTTGCTCGCCATGGACGGGCTGATCAGCGACTGGCCACCGGCGACTGCGCGGATGCCGGCCGCGATCTCCTCGCCGGGCACGTCCTTGAGGAGGTAGCCGTTGGCGCCGGCGCGCACGGCCTCGTACAGGTCGGACTCCTCGTCCGAGATGGTCAGGATCACGATCTTCGTCGACGGGACGACGTCCTTGATCGCGGTGCACGCCTCGATGCCCGACCGGCGCGGCATGCGGATGTCCATGAGGACGACGTCCGGCAGGAGCTCTTCGACGCGACGGATGGCCTCGGCCCCGTCGGACGCCTCCCCGACGATCTCGATGCCCTCCTCCTGGCCCAGGACCATCTCGAGGCCCCGGCGGTAGAGCGCGTGGTCGTCGGCCACGAGCACGCGGATCGGCTCGCCGTCACCCGGTTCACCCATGCCGCTGGCCGCACCAGCGCCGGCGTCAGCCTGGCTCACGATCGCCTTCCTCCACTGGACCCCCCACGTGCCCATTCTGGCATGCGCGGGTCGGGCCCGGGCCGCATGATCGCGACCCGGGCCCGACCGGGCGACGTCAGCCCGTGGGGCTGCCGCTGTACGCCGGCTCGCGTGCCGGAGCTGCCGGCTCGGCTGTGGCGTCCTCCGGCTCCAGGCGCAGCACGCCGTAGGACCACCCGCGGCGGCGGTAGACGACGCTCGGGCAGCCGCTGTCGCTGTCCATGAACAGGAAGAAGTCGTGGCCGACGAGCTCCATCTCGTAGAGCGCCTGGTCGAGCGTCATGGGCACCGCGCGGTGCACCTTCTCGCGGATCTCGACGGGACTGTCCGGTCCGTCGTCGTCGTGACGGTCCGGCTCGCTGTCCACCTCGGTCGACGCGTTGTCCTGCGCCATGGCGAGAACGGTCTGCGCCAGCACGTCGGGAGCGTGCCGACGGCGCCCCATCACCTTGCGGTCGTGCGCCCGGCGCAGCCTCTCGAGCAGCTTGTTGTACGCCTTGTCGAGGGCGACGTAGGCATCCTCAGCGGCGGCCTCCGCGCGCACCACCGGTCCCTTGCCCACCGCGGTGATCTCGATCCGCTCGCACACCGCCGACTGGCGCCCCTTCCCCTCGTGCGAGACCACGACGTCGAGGCGTTGGATCCGCGGCGCGAGCTGCGGGACCTTCGCGAGCTTGTCCAGCACGTGCTTGCGGAACCGCTCCTTGACCTCGATGTGCCGACCGACGACCACAATGTCCATGGGGGATGACCTCCTCATCGCGTCCGACGGCGCGCGTCACGCGCACCGGAATACGCACACCAGGGCCGCGAACCCGTCAGTCGCCGCACCACCCCCCGGCCCCCGGTGAGCCCCCGGAGCGGAAGCCGCCCGGCGGCGCTTCGCCCCGCACGCTGGTGTCGTGCCGGCTCATGGCTCGACGCTACGCGACAAGTGACGCGGATGGGAGAGTCAACCGTCCCCGGTCTGCAGGGCCGTCCGGGTGAATCTCTGATCGCCGCCATGCGGCGCTCGTCTCGGCGTCGCCGCCACCGTCGCCGCGCCGTGGACCCGGGCGCCGACGTCGGTCAGCGCCCGGCGGCACTCGAGCAGCGTGGCACCGGTGGTCACCACGTCGTCGACCACGATGCAGTCCCGGCCGAGCACGTGACGGGTCCACCCTTGCCGGGCGCACAGGGCCCCGGCCAGGTTGGCCGAACGGCCGGCGACTCCGAGTCCGACCTGGTCCTGCAGCTGGCGCGCCTGCGCCAGGACGGGGACGACACGCACCTCTACCCCCTGCCGGCGAAGGGCCGCCGCACAGCGCAGGGCGAGGTCGCGCACGGGTTCGTGCCCGCGCTGCCGGCGGGACCGGGCGGACGACGGCGCCGGGACCAGCAGCACCGGCCCGGAGCCAGCCGCCGCGGACCGCGGGCGCTCAGCGGCGCCCCAGGCCTGCAGCACCGACCGGCGCAGCGCGCGGGCCAGCACCGGCGTGAGGTCGGTGCGCCCGCGGTCCTTCCACGCGACCACTGCGCTGCGGACCTCGTCGCGGTACTCGCCGGCGGACCACACCGACAGGGACGCCCGGGCCTCGGGCCCGTCGAGCCGGCGAACCTGCGGCACGCCGAGCAACGACGACCAGCAGTCCGAGCACCAGGACGTGCCCGTGCGACCGCAGCCCGCGCACTCCCGGCGCAGCACCAGGTCGATGACGTCGGCCAGCGACGACCGCACCAGACCAGGCGCGGCGCGGTGCCTCACTGCGGGATGGTGACGGCTCGGCCCTCGCCGACCTTGCGCCAGCCGTTGCCGCTGCGCACGAGCACCGTGCCCGACGTGGTGGTGAGGTAGACCGCCCGGAGCCCGTCGCCCACGGCCACCCCGGTGACGCCCGGCGAGGGGGCCAGCGCGGTTGACGAGCCGCCGACGACGAGCTCGTACGGCGACACGACACCCTTGCCGTCGAGGGCCAGCACCACGAGGCTCGTCCGGTCGCCCCATGCCACGTCGCTCGGACGCCGCAGAGCACGGCCCACGACCAGGTTGTCGGCCATGCGGACCGGCCGCCCCGTGGCCTCCCGGACGATGCCGCCGACGTCGAGCCGCACGGAGCCGTCGGGCCCGGTCGAGACGACCGCGATGCGTGCGCCGTCCCGTGACACGTCGAGAGCTCGGACGGTGCGACCCTCCAGCCACGGCACGGCGATCGTGTGACGCACCTCCGGCGGCGCCGTCGCGGGATCGGTGCCGGGCACGGGTGCGATGACGCTGAGCCGCCCTGGGACCTGCGCGTCAGCGGTCCACGTCCAGCCACGGGCGTCCACCGTGGGGGCGACGAGGGCCGTGCCAGACGCCAGCACGAGCGGCGAGCCGTTCGAGCGCAGGCGCACGAGCCTCGTGCCGTCGGTGGAGACCCCGACCAGGAAGGTGGCCTGCGGGGACGCCGACACCGAGCGCAGGGCAGGCGCCGGTGGCAGACCCGTCGACGACCCGGACTCGCGGTCGTCGACGGTGCCGGTGCCGACGTCGACCCGCAGCAGCCGATCGGCGGACAGCACGATCGGCGCGCCGGTCACGCGGACGTCGTCGCGATAGCCCTGGTCGTCCCGCGCGACCGACCCGCTCACGCCCGGGATCGGGAACGCCGCGCCGTTCACCGTGATGTGGACCCCGCTCACGGACGGCAGCTGTCGCAGCGTCGCCGTCAGCTGCGCCCACAGCGCGACGCGCTGCTCGGGCGACGCGGTCAGCGCCGTGGCCGACAGGTCGACCTGCGCGATGCCGTTCGTCGTCGGCACGGCCTCGACCGCCAGCCGCGTGCCGGCCGGGATGCCCGACGACACGGCACCCCGGAGGTAGCCGGGCGGGCCGGCGATCAGCTGACGCACGAGGGCGGTCGCGAGCGCCGGCCGCGGACCGGGCACCCAACGGAGGTCGGGCACGAGCGCACGCATGCCGGTGGCGACGAAGTACAGGCGCAGCGGGCTGAACGCGCGGTCCAGCTCGTACTGCGGCAGCCACAGCCCGAACGCCTCGTCCATCACCGAGATGCGCCACTCGCCGGAGATCTTGCTCAGGGTGAAGACGGCGTGCGCCTGGGTGCCCGGTGCCGCCTGGACGAACCGCCCCTCGGAGTCGATGGTGGCGCTGACCGGGGCTCGGACGTCGACCTGCACCGGCGACGTGTCGCCGCGCACAGCCATGCGCAGCGACGCGTCGTCCGGGAAGACGATGACCTTCTGCCCGGGCAGCCAGCTCTGCCGAGCGGCGCCGGTGAGGAACGAGCGGGCGACGGCGTGGTCGTCGTCGAACCCCGCGCCGGCGTTGAGGAAGCCGCTGACGACCTGCTCCGGCGCCGAGCCCGGGAGCGGCCCGGCGGGGGCGACCCTCAGCGGCTCCACCGGCGCCTCGGCGACGTCGCGACCCGGGCCGGCTGGGCCCGAGTCGGGCAGCCCGGCACAGGCCGCCAGCGAGAGCAGCGCCAGCACGGCCACGACCGCCCGGGCGAACGACCGGGTCACGCTACGCACGGCCGGCCCTCCGCTCCTGCCGGACGACGTCCGGCGCGGTGCGTGGCGAGATGCGCAGGTAGGGCGCGCCGACCCCCATGTCCTCCTGCTGGGGCGCGAGCGGCAGGGGCGACGCCGAGAGCTCGACCCCCGGACCGGTCGGCAGCGTCATCCGGAAGCAGCTGCCCTCGCCGGGCTCGCCCCACGCCTGCAACCAGCCACCGTGGAGTCGTACGTCCTCGCTCGAGATGGCGAGCCCGAGGCCCGAGCCCCCGATCGTGCGGGCGCGCGACGGGTCGGCACGCCAGAACCGGTTGAAGACGAGGGCTGCCTCGCCGGGGCGTAGCCCCACACCGTGGTCACGGACGCTGATCGCCACCGCGGCGTGCGGGTCCTCGTCGTCGGTCGCTACGCGCACGAGGATCGGCTTGCCGTTGCTGTGCTCGATCGCGTTCACCACGAGGTTGCGCAGCACCCGCTCGATCCGACGGCTGTCGACCTGCGCGACGCACTCGTGCGTCGGCACGTGCAGGTCCAGGACCCCTTGCGCCAGCGGCTTCGCCGCGTCGACGACGCGACCGGCGAGGTCGCGCAGGTCGACCGGCTCGAGGTCGAGCAGCTCACCGCCCGCGTCGATCCGGCTGATCTCGAGCAGGTCGCCCAGCAAGGACTCGAACCGGTCGAGCTGCGTGGCGAGGAGCTCGACGGACCGCGCGATGGCGGGGTCGAACTCGGCACGCGACTCGTGGAGGACGTCGGCCGCCATGCGGATGGTCGTCAGCGGCGTCCGCAGCTCGTGCGACACGTCGCTGACGAATCGCTGCTGGACCCGGGACAGGTTCTCGAGCTGGGCGATCTGCGCCTGCAGGCTGGCCGCCATCGTGTTGAACGAGGCCGCCAGCTTGGCCAGGTCGTCCTCGCCGCGCACCCGCATGCGCTCCTGCAGCCGGCCGGAGGACAGGCGGTGCGCGACGGCAGCGGCGTGTCGCACCGGCGAGACCACCTGCCGGGTCACGACGTAGGCGACTGCTCCGACCAGGAGGACGAGCGCGATGCCGCCACCCAGCAGGGTGCGGCGGACCAGGTCCAGGGTCGCCTGCTCGCGGTCCATCGGGAAGACGAAGTACAGCTCGTAGGTGCCGGCGACGGGCAGCGTCACCGTCGAGCCGATGGCCACGCCCGGCTTCGTCTCGGACGAGCCGCTGTAGCGCACGCGCACGAACTCCTGCTGCTGCTGGCTGGACGACGTCACCCGACGCCGCAGCGACGCCGGGATGGTGCTGCCGGCCACGTCGCCGGAGCTCAGCTCCGGCACGACGGCGGGGCGGTCGTTCGTGAGCGCGCGCATCAGGACCACGTCGCGGGACCGGTCGCCCTCCGGCGACGCCAGGCGGGGGAGCAGGTCGTTGACCAGCACGTTGAGCGAGTCGGGGTCGGTGACCGTGTCGAACCGGGCCTGGGCGTCGCGGACACCGCGGGTCGCCTCGCTGCGCGCCGTCACCAGCCGGTCCTGCACGAGCCCGTCACGGATGCGCGTGTAGAGGAGGCCGCCGAGCACGACGATGACGACCATGCCGAGCAGCATCGTCGTGGCGACGACGCGCAGCTGGAGGGACCGTCGCCACGGCCGCGCCAGAAGGCTCCCCAGGCGCCGGAGCCCCGTCGGCGCGGAGAACGCGTTCACCCCCGAGGCCCCGCCTTGTAGCCGACGCCACGGACCGTCACGACCACCTCAGGACGCTCGGGGTCACGCTCGATCTTGGAGCGGAGCCGTTGCACGTGCACGTTGACCAGGCGCGTGTCACCCGCGTGCCGGTATCCCCACACCTGCTCGAGCAGGACCTCACGGGAGAACACCTGCCACGGCTTGCGGGCGAGGGCCACCAGCAGCTCGAACTCCAGCGGCGTGAGCGAGATGGCCTGGTCGCCACGCGACACGGTGTGGCCCGCCACGTCGATGCTCAGGTCGCCGATCTGCAGCCGCTCCGGACCGGTATCGGCTGATCCCCGCAGGCGGGCCCGGATGCGTGCCACCAGCTCCTTCGGCTTGAACGGCTTCACCACGTAGTCGTCAGCGCCCGACTCGAGCCCGACGACGACGTCGACCGTGTCGGTCTTCGCCGTCAGCATCACGATCGGGATGCCGGACTCGCTGCGGATGCGTCGACAGACCTCGATGCCGTCGAGGCCGGGCAGCATGACGTCCAGCAGCACGAGGTCGGGACGGGTCTCACGGAAGGCGACCATCGCCGACTCGCCGTCGGCGCAGTGCACGGGGTCGAAACCCTCGCCCCGCAGCACGATGCCCAGCATCTCGGCCAGCGCCGTGTCGTCGTCCACGACGAGGACCCGGGCTTTCACGGAACCGCCTTCATGACGCCGCCTTCATCAGATCGACCTTCCCGAGATCCCTGCACCGCAGGCTCGTGCCCTCCATGGTCGCACCTGCGAGCGCGTGCTTCCCCGTACCGTCCACAGGCTTCACGGCTCGACGACGTCACGGAGCGGCCTTCTGGCACGATTGAGCGGTCGGCGGCGGTCGCCCCGACGCCGACCAACCGCGAGCACACCCAACGTCGCCGGAGGACGAGTCGTGACGCAACCGCCGTCCTCCGGGTGGCAGCCGCCCTCCGGGTGGCAGGCACCCGACCCGCGCACCGGGCCCGCAGCAGGTGACGAGGTAGGTCAGGAGGCCGGTGACCAGCCCGGCCGGGACCGGGGACACCAACCGTCGTCGTCGCCGGCCACGACGGGCTGGGGCGCGCCACCACCCGGAGGCGGTGCGCCGCCGACCGGCTGGGGGCAGGTGCCTCCCTACGGTGCGGGGCCGGGGTGGACGCCGCCGCCGAAGCCCGGGGTGGTGCCGCTGCGGCCGCTGGGGCTGGGCGACCTGCTCGACGGCGCCGTGCAGACCATGCGGCAGAACCCTCGCGTCATGCTCGGGCTCTCGGCCGCGCTGATGGCGATCTCCGCCGTGCTCTCGAGCGTCTTCATCGTCGTCGGCCTTCCACGGGTGGCCGCCGGCTTCCAGGGCACGGACGACCGGCTCCAGGCCGACGAGATCGCCTCGGTGGTGGGTGGCGGGGTCATGGGTTTCCTGCTGCCCTTCGTCGTGCAGACGCTGATGACGATCGTCCTCACCGGCATCCTCATCGTGGCCGTCAGCCAGGCCGTCCTCGGCCGCAAGCCGTCCGCCGGCGAGGTGTGGCGGCGCGCGCGGCCCCGGCTGCTCGCCCTGGTCGGCCTGAGCCTGATGTCGGCCCTCGTCGTCCTGCTCGCCGTGCTGGTCCCTGTCGTCCCCGGGATCCTGCTGCTCGCCGCCCGCATCGACGTCGGCGGCGGGCTCGCTCTGGCGCTCGGCGTCGTCGCCGCGATCGTGCTGTCCGTCCTCGTGTACGTGCGGCTGGCCTTCGCCGCACCAGCGCTCCTGCTCGAGCAGCTGGGCGTGGGTGGGGCGCTGCGCCGCTCGTGGCGCCTCGTCACCGGGTCGTGGTGGCGCGCCTTCGGCATCCTCCTGCTCGGGGCGATCATCGCCGGTGCGATCAACGGGCTGGTCCAGCTGCCGTTCTCGCTCATCGGCAACCTGGGTGGGACGCTCGCCGGAGGCGACGGCGAGTCGCTCGGCGACGTCACGACCGGCATGCAGATCGCTCTCGTGGTGTCGAACATCGGCTCCGTCCTGGCGAGCACCGTGACGGCGCCGTTCACCGCGGCGCTGACCGCGCTGCTCTACATCGACCTCCGCATCCGACGAGAAGGCCTCGACGTCGCGCTCGCTCGCGCCGCCGCCGAGCGCTGACGCCGGCCAGCCCATGTCGGCCCCTTCCCTGTCGAGCCTCGTCCAGACGGCTCTGCCTCTCGCGCCGCCGCTCGACCCCGGCCGCGACGAGGCCCGACGCTGGGCGTGGCAGGAGCTGAGCGATCCGGTCTACGCGCAGCACGAGCCGAGCTGGACGGAACGTGCGATCCTCTGGCTCTGGCGCACGCTGCAGAACCTCGAGCTGCCGGCCGGACCCGGTGGCACCGGCGGGCTCGTCATCCTGGTCGCTCTCCTGCTGGTGCTCGTGCTGGTGATCTGGTTCCGCACGGGGCCGGTCCGAGGGTCGGCGCGTCGAACCCCGTCGGCAGCCGTGCTGCAGGGCACCGTCCGGACGGCGAGGGAGCACAGGGCGCTGGCCGACGCGGCCGCCGCCGACGGCCGGTGGGCCGACGCGGTCCGCGAGAGGTTCCGGGCCGTCGTCCGCACGCTGGAGGAGCGGGGGTTCGTCGACCAGCTGCCGGGTCGCACGGCGCAGGAGGTCGCACCCGACGTCGCGCCGGCGCTGCCGGACCTGGTCGGTCGCCTCCACGAGGCCGCCACCGTCTTCGACGACGTCTGCTACGGCTCGCGCGAGGCGCTCCCCCAGCACGACAGCATGCTGCGCGACCTGCACGACCGCGTGCTCACGGCGCGGCCGGCGACGGCCGGGGCTACTGCCGGAGCGAGCACGTGACGGCGACGGCGCACGGCACCACGACCACCGACCGACCTGCGGCCGCTCCTCGGGGGCCGTCGAGGACCCCCTTGCGCCGGCGCGTGGCGCAGTGGCGCTGGCCGCTGCTGGTCGCCCTTCTGGTGCTGGTCTCGGCGAGCATCGGCCTGGTGCTGCTCCGACCCACCAACCTCGACCGCCTCGACCCCGGCAACGCGGGGCCCGACGGCACCCGCGCCCTGGTCCACGTGCTCGACGACCACGGTGTCGTGGTGCAGCAGCGGTCCCGTGGTGACGAGGTGCTGGACCACGTCGAGCGGGTCGGCGGGAGGGCCACCGTGGTCGTCGCCCGCACCGACCTGCTGACCGCGTCGACGACGGACCAGCTGCGGCGGCTCCTCACGACCACGGGGGCGCAGGTCGTCCTCGTCGAGGCGCAGCAGTCCGAGCTCGCCGACCTCGACCTCCCGGTGTCGGCAGCAGCGACGGCGTCGCCGACCACGCTCGTCCCCGGGTGCGACGAGCCGGTCGCCCGTCGGGCGGGAGACGTGCTGGCGGGCACGACTGCCTACCGCAGCGGTTCGGCGACGTCGGCGTGCTACTCCACCGACGACGGCGCCACGTACCTCATCCTCGAGACCGAGGGTGGTGGCAGGGTCACCCTTCTCGGCAGCGGTGACGCGCTCACCAACGACAGGCTCGCCGACCACGGAGACGCCGCACTGGCGGTGGGCGTGCTCGGCCAGCAGCCGGTGCTCGTGTGGTGGACGCCGACCGTCGGCACCTCCGCACCCGGATCGGGGACGACGTCCCTGACCGACCTGCTGCCCCGTCAGGTCGGCTGGGTGGTGGCCCAGCTCGCCGTCGCGCTGCTCGTCGTCGTGCTGTGGCGTGGCCGCCGTCTCGGTCGGCTGGTCACCGAGCCGCTCCCCGTCGTCGTCCGCTCCGTCGAGACCACGCTCGGACGCGCCGCCCTGTACCGGCGCGCCCGAGCCCGTGGCCGGGCCGCTGCGGTGCTGCGGGCCGCCGCCGGACGCCGGGTCGCCGTCCGGCACGGGCTGCCGCGCACCGCACCCCCCGAGGTGGTCGCCGCCGTGGTGGCCGAGCACTCCGACCGGCCGGCGTCCGAGCTGTCGGCGCTGCTGGCCGGTCCTGCACCCCGCGACGACCGTGAGCTCGTCGCCCTCGCCCGTGACCTGGACTCGCTGGAGTCCGCCCTGAGCAGAGAGGTTCCACGTCCGTGACCGACAGCCCCGACGCCGACGAGGCACGCGCCGCACTGCAAGCAGTCCGCTCCGAGGTCGCCAAGGCCGTCGTCGGCCAGGACGCGGCGGTGACCGGCCTCGTCATCGCGCTGCTCGCCCGAGGGCACGTGCTCCTCGAGGGCGTTCCCGGCGTGGCCAAGACACTGCTCGTGCGCGCCCTGTCGTCAACGCTCCAGCTCTCGACGAGCCGGGTGCAGTTCACGCCCGACCTCATGCCCGGCGACGTCACGGGGTCGCTCGTCTACGACGCCCGCAGCGCGGAGTTCTCCTTCCGGCAGGGTCCCGTGTTCACGAACCTGCTGCTCGCTGACGAGATCAACCGGACGCCACCCAAGACGCAGGCGTCGCTGCTCGAAGCCATGGAGGAGCGTCAGGTCAGCGTCGACGGCGTCCCGCGACCGCTGCCGGAGCCGTTCGTCGTCTGCGCCACCCAGAACCCGGTCGAGTACGAGGGCACGTACCCGCTGCCCGAGGCGCAGCTCGACCGCTTCCTCCTCAAGCTGACGATGCCGCTGCCCCCGCGAGACGACGAGGTGCAGGTGCTCACCCGCCACGCCGAGGGCTTCGACCCCCGCGACCTCAGGGCTGCCGGGCTCACGGCCGTCGCGGGTCCGGCGCACCTGGCCGCGGGCACCGCCGCGGTCCGCCGCGTGCAGGTCTCCGCCGACGTCGTCGGCTACGTCGTCGACATCGCCCGGGCCACGCGCGTCTCGCCGTCGTTGTCACTCGGGGTGTCGCCGCGCGGCGCCACGGCACTGATGTCGACGGCTCGCGCCTGGGCGTGGCTCACCGGCCGCGACTACGTCACACCGGACGACGTCAAGGCGCTCGCCGGGCCGACGCTGCGTCACCGCTGCTCCCTGCGGCCCGAGGCCGAGCTCGAGGGCGTCACCGTCGAGTCCGTGCTGGACGGCGTGCTGGCGGCCGTCCCGGTACCGCGCTGATGCCCCGAGGCTCGTCGTGGCGCTGACTGGCAGAGCGGCCCTGCTCGCGCTGCTCGGCGTCCTGTGGGTGGGTCTGGTGCAGCCCAGCTGGGCCGGCCTGGGGACCTGGCTCGCCGTGGTGGCTGCCGTGGTGGTCCTCGACCTGCTGCTCGCGGGCCGCCCTGGGGCGCTGCGGTTCGAACGCCGACCGCTGCCGTCCGTGCGGCTCGGCGAGGCGGTCGCGAGCGTGCTGCTGGTCAGCAACACCGGGGGCCGGCGCGTCCGGGGTCGTCTGCGAGACGCGTGGGTCCCCTCGGCGGGGGCGCAGGACGACCGTCACGACCTCGACGTCCCGGTCGGCGAGCGCCGGCGGGTCATCACGGTGCTGGTGCCTCGACGCCGTGGCGCGCGGCGCGCCGACCGGGTGACGACCAGGTCTCTCGGTCCCCTCGGCGTCGCAGGGTGGCAGCGTTCGGTCGCCGTCCCGGGCTCCGTCCAGGTGCTGCCGCCGTTCACGTCCCGACGTCACCTGCCGAGCCGCCTGGCGCGGCTGCGCGAGCTCGACGGACGGTCCGCCGTGAACGTCCGCGGACAGGGAACCGAGTTCGACTCGCTGCGCGACTACGTCGTCGGCGACGACGTGCGCAGCATCGACTGGCGCGCCTCGGCACGCCGCCGGCAGGTCGTCGTGCGCACCTGGCGACCGGAGCGGGACCGGCGCCTGATGCTGGTCCTCGACACCTCCCGCACGGCTGCCGGGCGGGTCGCGGACGAGCCTCGCCTGGACGCCGCCATGGACGCCGCCCTGCTCCTGGCGGCGCTGGCGTCCCGGGCGGGTGACCGCGTCGACCTCGTCGCTGTCGACCGGCGGGTCCGCGCCAGGGTGGACGGGGTCTCGGGCGCCTCGCTCCTCCCCTCGCTGGTGAACGCCATGGCGCCGCTGGAGGCCGAGCTGGTCGAGGCGGACTGGTCCGTGGCCGTCGCCGCGGTGCAGGCCCGCCTGTCCCGGCGCGCGCTCGTCGTGCTCCTGACGCCGCTGGAGGCCGCCGCGGTCGAGGAGGGGCTGCTGCCCGCCTTGCCGGCCCTCACGCGTCGGCACCAGGTGGTCGTGGCGTCGGTCGCCGACCCGGAGGTGCTGCGCATGGCCCGCGACCGCCGCGACGTGGAGTCGGTGTACGCGGCAGCCGCCGCGGAGCGGGCAGCGCTCGACCGTGACCGAGTGACGCGCCTGCTCACGCGTCTCGGCGTCGAGGTGGTCGACGCGCCGCCGGACCGGCTGGCCCCCGAGCTGGCCGACCGGTACCTGGCCCTCAAGGCCGCCGGCCGGCTCTGACCGCCACCGGCGGCCCTCAACGCCGGTCGCGCACCCGGTCCAGGGCCGCGGCCACCGAGTCGACGCCGGCCCAGCGCTCCCTCGCGGCACGTTCGCGCGCCAGTCGCTCGACGTCCCGGCGACGCCGCTCCGCCAGCACCGCGGCGAGGAACTCCTCCGGGTGCGTCCCCGCAGGTGGGGGAGGCGCGACGTAGGGGCTGACCGCGTGGGCCAGCTCGGCCCCCAGCGACGCCCGCGAGGCCAGGTGCAGCGAGGGCGCGCGGCCCAGGAACTGACGGACGGCGAGCGCCATGCCGTCGGGCAGCCGCGCGATGTCCGCGTGCTGCGCCCACCCGGCGAGCTGGAACGGCATCAAGGGAGGCGGCGCCGGTCGCGCTGCCCCGCGCTCGCGGATGACGTAGGTGCCGGCCACGACGTCCCCGAGCCGCTTGCCGCTCGAGGAGATCAGTGAGCTGAAGAGAGCCGGTACCCCGAAGAGCAGGAACACCTCGACGAACTCGAGCAGACCGCGCACGAACGCGTGCCGGAACCGGATGGGGCCGCCGTCGTCGCGGACGGTGCGCAGGCCCATGACGAGCTTGCCGACCGTCCGCCCCCGCGACAGCGTCTCGGTGACCACGGGCACGCCGACCAGCACGAGCACGACCATGACCAGGACCAGCGCGGACGCCGCTGCTGCGTCGATGTCGACGCTGAGCCGCGCCGCGACGATCCCGAGCACGACGAGCAGGCCGATCTGCAGGACGACGTCGATCGTGCCTGAGACCGCGCGCGACGCGAAGGTAGCCGGTCGCAGCTCGAGCTGCACGGCCTCCCCCGTCACCACCTGGCTGGTCACCGGTCCAGGCTAGGGGGCCGGCGGGTGCCATGGCGCCGTCGCTCCACGGCGAGCCGCGGCCACCGCCCGCTGTGGACGCCGCCCGGGAGAGCGGCGGGTGCCCGTAGGCTCGTCGCGTGGATCTCGACGCCTTCGCGGTCGCGCACGCCGACGAGTGGGCGCGGCTGGAGCAGCTGAGTCGCCGTCGACGCCTCGACGGCGCGGAGGCGGACGAGCTGGTCACGCTCTACCAGCGAGCCGCGACCCACCTGTCGGTGGTCCGCTCCGCCGCTCCGGACCCGGCGCTGGTCAGCCGGCTGTCCGGGCTCGTCGCGAGAGCCCGCGCGGCGGCCACCGGTAGCCACGACCCCGCCTGGCGCGACGTCTCCCGCTTCTTCCTCGTCTCGTTCCCCGCCGCCCTGTACCGGACGCGCCGCTGGTGGGTGGCGACGGCCGTGGTGTCGATCGCTGTCGCCGTGCTGGTCGGCGCCTGGGTGGCCGGTGACCCGCAGGTGCAGGCGAGCGTCGCCGCGCCGAACGAGGTCAAGCAGCTGGTCGAGCACGACTTCGCCAGCTACTACTCCGAGCACGCGGCCAGCGGGTTCGCGGCGAAGGTCTGGACGAACAACGCCTGGGTGGCGGCGCAGTGCATCGCGTTCGGCGTCCTGGGGCTGCCGGTGCTGTGGGTGCTGCTGCAGAACGCGCTCAACGTCGGCCTCGTCGGCGGCCTGATGGCGGCAAACGACCGGCTCGACCTGTTCTTCGGCCTGATCCTTCCCCACGGCATCCTCGAGCTCACGGCCGTCTTCGTCGCCGCGGGCACCGGGCTGCGGCTCTTCTGGGCGTGGGTCGACCCCGGCCCGCGACCGCGGCTACGAGCCCTCGCCGAGGAGGGCCGCGCGGCCGCCGCCGTCGTGATCGGGCTGGTCGTCGTCCTGGCCGTGTCCGGGGTGATCGAGGCTTTCGTCACCCCGTCCGGCTTGCCGACCTGGGCTCGCATCGCGATCGGCGTCATCGCCGAAGCGCTCTTCCTCGCCTACGTCGTCGTGCTCGGACGCCGCGCGGTGCTCTCCGGCGAGACCGGCGACGTCGACGACGCCGCCCGTGGCGACCTGGCCCTGGTGACCGGCTGACTACTGGCACGACGAGAGGCCCGCCGCAACGGCGACGGGCCCCTCGGCTCGGACTCAGTAACGGTAGTGGTCGGCCTTGTACGGGCCCTCGACGTCGACGCCGAGGTACTCGGCCTGCTGCTTGGTCAGCTGCGTGAGGTGCACGCCGAGCGCGTCGAGGTGCAGGCGGGCGACCTTCTCGTCGAGGTGCTTCGGCAGCACGTGCACGCCCACGGGGTAGGCCTCACGCCGCGTGAAGAGCTCGATCTGCGCGATCGTCTGGTTGGCGAACGAGTTCGACATCACGAAGCTCGGGTGGCCCGTGGCGTTGCCGAGGTTCAGCAACCGTCCCTCGGACAGGACGATGATGCTGTGCGCCGCACGGCCCTCCTCGGCGGGGAACCGCCACTCGTGCACCTGCGGCTTGATCTCGACCTTCTCGATGCCCGGCACGCGGGCGATGCCCGCCATGTCGATCTCGTTGTCGAAGTGGCCGATGTTGCCGACGATCGCCTGGTGCTTCATGGCGGCCATGTGGTCGGCCGTGATGACGTCGAAGCAGCCGGTGGCCGTGACGAAGATGTCGGCGGTCTCGACGACGTCCTCGAGCGTCGCGACCTGGTAGCCGTCCATCGCGGCCTGCAGCGCGCAGATGGGGTCGACCTCGGTGACCACCACGCGCGCTCCCTGGCCGCGGAGCGACTCGGCGCAGCCCTTGCCCACGTCGCCGTAGCCGCAGACCACCGCGACCTTGCCGCCGATGAGCGTGTCGGTCGCACGGTTGATGCCGTCGACCAGCGAGTGGCGGGTCCCGTACTTGTTGTCGAACTTCGACTTCGTCACCGAGTCGTTGACGTTGATGGCGGGGAACAGCAGCGTGCCGTCCGCAGCGAACTCGTAGAGCCGGTGGACCCCGGTCGTCGTCTCCTCGGTGACGCCGATGATGCCGTCCGCGATCGTCGTCCAGCGCCGGGGGTCCTGCGCCAGCGAGGCGCGCAGCACGTCGAGGATGACGCGGTACTCCTCGCTGTCGGCGTCCGTCGTCTCCGGGACCGCGCCGGCGGCCTCGAACTCCTTGCCCTTGTGCACGAGCAGCGTCGCGTCGCCACCGTCGTCCAAGATCATGTTCGGCCCATCACCGCCGGGCCACGTCAGGATCCGCTGGGTGCAGGCCCAGTACTCCGGCAGGCTCTCGCCCTTCCAGGCGAAGACGGGCACTCCCTGCGGCTCGTCCACCGTGCCGTGCGGCCCGACGACGACCGCGGCCGCCGCCTCGTCCTGCGTGGAGAAGATGTTGCAGGAGGCCCACCGCACCTGCGCCCCCAGCGTCACGAGCGTCTCGATGAGGACGGCGGTCTGCACGGTCATGTGGAGCGAGCCGGCGATGCGCGCACCGGCCAGCGGCTGGCTCTCGGCGTACTCGGCGCGCAGCGCCATGAGTCCGGGCATCTCGTGCTCGGCGAGCCGGATCTGGTGGCGGCCCGCCTCGGCGAGCGACAGGTCGCGGACCTGGTGCTCGAACGGGGACGTGACGAGCTGGGGCATGACGAGGACCCTTCGACGGAGTGTCTGAGTGGGACGTCTGAGTCAGACGACGCGGTGCCCCGGCGCGGCCCCTCTGGGCCAGCGGCATCACCGACGCCGGACGACGTCCATCCTACTGCCCGCGCTTGATGTCGGGCTCCAGGTAGATGATGCGGGCGATCGGCACCGCCTCGCGCACGCGTCGCTCGGCGGCGTCGATGGCCTCGGCCACCTCCGTCGCCGTGACGGCGGCCGGCACCGCCACCTTGGCGGCGACCAGCAGCTCCTCCGGCCCGAGGTGCAGCGTGCGCTGGTGGATGACGGACTCGACGCCCTCGCCCACGAGCGCCGCGCAGATCTTGCGCACCTGCGCCGGGCTCGCGCCCTCGCCGAGCAGGAGCGACTTCATCTCGAGCCCCAGCACCACGGCGACAACGACGAGCAGCAGCCCGATGGCCGCGCTGCCGACGGCGTCCCAGCGGCCGTCGTGCGTCACCAGCGTCATGCTCACGCCGACCAGCGCGAACACGAGGCCCGTCAGCGCGGCGAGGTCCTCGAGCAGGACGACCGGGAGCTCCGGCGCCTTGGCGGTACGGATGAACTGCGGCCACGACCGGCCTGCGCGCACGTGGTTGGACTCCCGGACCGCAGTGCGGAAGGAGAACCCCTCCATCCCGATCGCGGCGACCAGCACGACGAGCGGCACCCACCACCAGCGACCTTCGATCGGGTGCGGGTCGTGCCACTTGTGGTACGCCTCGTACAGCGCGAACAGGCCACCGACGCTGAACAGCACGATCGCCACCAGGAACGCGTACACGTAGCGCTCGCGCCCGTAGCCGAACGGGTGCTCCGGCGTCGCGGCACGTCGCGCTCTCCGGCCGCCGACGAGCAGGAGCAGCTGGTTGCCAGAGTCGGCGACCGAGTGGATGGACTCGGCCAGCATCGAGCTCGACGACGTGAGCACGAACGCGACGAACTTGGTGACGGCGATGCCGAGGTTCGCGGCGAGCGCCGCAACGATCGCCTTGCTGCCGCCGCCCGTGGACATGCGCGCCAGCCTAGAGGGACGTGATCGTCATCGCGCGCCGCGCGCTGCCGGCGAGTGCGCTCGGTTGCACCCAGGACGTCGCGATCGGCCCCGTCCCGCCCACCCATCCGCACACCCGGGTCGCACCGCGTCGCGTGCGCACGAGTGCACCCAGGACGTCGCGATCAGCCCCGTCCCCGCGCACCCATCCGCACACCCCGACCGCACCGCGTCGCCCCCGGCCGGACGGCCGCTGGACCAGTGCTCGTCATCCACAACGCGTTGACGTTGCTCCCGCCGTCCACAGGTGCGGCGGGTACGTGGTATCCCGCCGTCCCGCTGCGCGATCGTCACCCTCATGGACGTCGACCCGGCCGTGCACCGACTTCTCCACCAGCAGAGCGGGCTGGCCACACGCGCCCAGCTGTACGAGCTCGGCGTGACTCAGCAGGCGCTGCGCTGGCGGCTCGGCCGGCAGTGGGCAGCGGTTCTCGGCAGCGTCGTGTCGTCCAGCCGTGAGCGGCTCACCGCGCAGCAGCGTCTCGTCGCAGCACAGCTCGAGAGCGGTCCCCACGGCGTGGTCACTGGCGTGCACGCCTGTCTCGTGCACGGTCTGACCGGGGTTCCGGGCAACCGTCTGGTGCAGGTGCTGGTCCCGATGAACCTGCGGTCGCGCCGGGTCGGGTGGGTCGACGTCCAGAGGACTCGGCGTCCGGACCCGCGTGCCGCCCGTCGGGGCCTGGTCACCGTGGCGAGTCTGCCCCGGGCGGTGATGGACGCCGCCCGGGCAGCTCGCGGCCTGGACGAGGCGAGGTCCGTGGTCATCGAGGCGGTGCAACGTGGCCTCTGCTCGTTGGACGAGCTGGGCGAAGAGCTCGCGGCCGGCCCCCGACGATGGAGCGCGTTCGCCCGTCGCGCGCTGGTCGACGCGACCGACGGCGCGTGGTCGGTCCCGGAGGCGCACCTACGCCGCGCCTGCGAGTCGAGCCCTCGTCTGCCGCGCGTCGTCCCCAATCCGGTGCTGTCCAGTGGTGGCATCCGACTGCTGTCGCCGGACCTCTGGTTCGACGACGTGGCGCTGGCCGTCATGGTGCACTCGCGTCAGTACCACCAGCGCGGCGTGGACTGGGAACGCACGGTGGAGCGCGACGCTGAGCTCACCGAGCACGGCGTCACGGTGCTGGCGTTCACGCCGCGATCCATTGCGACCGACCTCGACCGGGTCGTTGCGACCATCGAGAGGACGTACCTGCAGCTGGCCCACGGCGGTCGCCCTCGGCCTGAGGTAGAGATGACACCACGCGAGCCGGTCGACCACGCCAAGCGTCGTGTGTGAGTGTGCCCATGAGTGCGCGCGAACCGCGGCGATCCCCACGGATCCCGCGCACCCATCGGCACACCGCCTGCCGCTTTGCGGCCGGCGCACCGGTCAGCGGGCGTCGCGAAGGTCGGCGACGTGCGGCGACGTCACTGGGTCGAGGCCCATGCCGAGCGCCAGGTACACCGACGTGAAGTCCGTGCGGGCGACCAGGCCGGCGAGGCGCACCAGGTCGTGGCCCCGCTCGGCGGCGACCTCGCTGACGGGCACGCCGACGTCGCGCGCGAGCTCGCGCACCCGGTCGGCGAGGGCTGCGCGCTCGAACGCCGCCTGGTCGTCTCGCCCCGGTTCGGGCGGTGGCTCGCGCAGCAGCAGCAGACGCTGGGTCGGCCCGGTCGGAGGGTCGACGAACGGATCGGCGAACACGTCGCGCTCCCTCGCCGTGAACGGCCCGTCGAACGTCGCGACGACCTCGCTGGCGTCGTCCGGCAGGGACCCCTGCATGGCGGGGGTGCGCGCGGTGCGAGCCAGCATGGCGACGGCACGTCGGGCCACGACGTCCGTGAGCGGGTCGTCGGCGAGCACGACGGGCACGTGGCCCGCGAGCTGCAGGGCGAGCGACTTCGCCGGGTTGACGAAGCTCTCGGACGACGGTCGCGCGGCGTCCGCCTCCCGGTCGAGCGCGTCGGCGGTGTCCGCCAGCACGGAGTCGGGCACGTCCACCGCCCGGAGCGCGTGGCCGGCCTGCAGCACCGGCACGAGCAGCGACCACAGGGCGGCGCGCGACGACACCGGCCCGGCGTCCGGCGCGTCGCGGTGACGGCGGACGACGATCGGCACGTGGATGCCGCGGGCCTGGGCGCAGACGTCCGCGAGCGGTGACTCCCCGGCACCGACCGTGAGCAGGCGACAGCCCCGGCGGCCGGCCTCGGCCGCGAGCGCCAGCGGCCCTCGGGCCCGACCGGACAGGGAGACGGCGACGACGAGGTCCAGCGGGCCGACCCAGCCCGGCAGTGGCAGCCCCCGCCGCACCGCCACGGGGGTGGCGGAGCCCGCACCAGCCAGCACCGAGAGGACGTCACCGATGACGCCGGAGCCGCCGAGCGACGCGACGAGCACCGACCGCGGTCGGTCGTCCTGCGCCAGGTCGTAGACGCCGGCCTCCTGCCCGCGCACGACGGCCTCGCGCACCTGCGCACCAGCCGTCGCGAGCGACAGCAGGACGCCGCTGCGGTCGGCAGCGGCCAGCGCGTCCGGGTCGTCGAGCAGGGCCTCGTCCACCGGCGTCATCATCGGTCGTCGTCCTCGGTCATCGTTCCCGGTCGTCGCCCTCGGTCATCGTCGCCGGTCGTCCATCATCGTCCGGCGTCATCCTCCGGCGTCATCCTCCGGCGTCATCCTCCGGTCGTCCATCGTCCGGCGTCATCGTCCGCACGCCCCCTGAGCGGTCACCGGCCTTCCCGGTCGCGCCGGTCAGCCGCGAGTCTCGCGTGCCTCGTCCACGAGCAGCACGGGGATGCCCTCGTCGACCCGGTAGGCCAGGCCGCACTCGGGCGAGGTGCACACGAGCTCGGGACCGCCGCCGGGGCCGGTGCCGTCCTTCAGCTCGGCGCGGCACCGGGGGCACCGCAGGATGTCGCGCACCCATGACTCGATGCCTGTCTCGCTACCTGCTGCGCCGTCGGTGGGCTCGGTGCTCACGGTGTCTCCTCGTCAGGTGCGGCGCTCGCGCCGCCGGGTGTGGTCGACGGGCTCAGAAGGCGCTGGCCCGGATGACGGCGAGCGCCTGGTCACGCACACGCTCCATCGTCTCGCGGTCGGCCCCTTCGACGTTCAGTCGCAGCAGCGGCTCGGTGTTGCTCGGTCGCACGTTGAGCCACCAGTCCACCGCACCGTCGGGGTCGTCGTGCGTCAGGGTCAGGCCGTCGAGCTCGTCGAGGACGACGCCGTCGCCGGCGAAGGCGTCGCGTACGGCGTGCAGCCGCCCCGTCACGTCGGCGACGGTCGAGTTGATCTCGCCGGACCCGACATAGCGCTCGTAGCCGGCTGCCAGCCGGGACAGCGGCTCCGCCTGCTCCGCGAGCGCCGCCAGCACGTGCAGCGCGGCCAGCAGGCCCGAGTCGGCGAACCAGAAGTCGCGGAAGTAGTAGTGCGCCGAGTGCTCGCCGCCGAAGACGGCCTGCTCCTCGGCCATCCGCGCCTTGATGAACGAGTGGCCGACGCGGGTCCGCACCGGCCGTCCGCCGTGCTCGGCGACGACCTCAGGCACGGCGCGCGAGGAGATCACGTTGTGGATGACGACCGGCTGGCGGCCCTCGGTCCGGTCCCTGGCGATCTCGCGAGCCGCCACGAGCGCCGTGACCGCGCTGGGGCTCACCGGCTCACCTCGTTCGTCCACGACGAAGCAGCGGTCGGCGTCGCCGTCGAACGCGAGCCCCAGGTCCGCCCCGTGCTCGACGACGGCTGCCTGCAGGTCACGAAGGTTGTCCGGGACGAGCGGGTTCGCCTCGTGGTTCGGGAAGGTGCCGTCGAGATCGAAGTAGAGCGGCACGACGTCGACGTCGAGCGCCGGCAGCCCGGCGGCGTCACCGAGGACGGCAGGCACGGTCAGTCCCGCCATGCCGTTGCCTGCGTCGACCACGACCTTGAGGCGTCGGGAGGCGGCAGCCGGGACCTGCCCACGCAGGTAGGCGGCGTACTCGCTCAGGACGTCGTGCTCGGTGATCGTGCCGGGGCGGTGGGTCTGCGGCAGGGCGGGAGGCCCCTCCTGCAGGAACCGGGCGGCCAGGCGGCGCACGTCGTCCAGGCCCGTGTCCTGGCCGATCGGGCGGGCGCCGGCGCGGCACAGCTTGATGCCGTTGTAGCCGGCCGGGTTGTGGCTGGCGGTGAACATGGCGCCCGGCGCGCCGAGGGAGCCGGACGCGAAGTAGAGGCCGTCGGTGGAGCAGAGGCCGATGAGCACGACGTCGCCGCCCTGACCGGTCACCCCCTGCGCGAAGGCCTGGCTCAGACCCGGCGAGGACGCCCGCATGTCGTGGCCGACGACGACGCGTCCCGGGACCGCTTCGACCGTCGGAACCGCCGCCCCGGCGGTAGCGGCGCTGCTGGAGACGGCTGCGTCGGCCACCCCGACGACGTGCGCGAAGGCGCAGCCGAGCGCACGCGCCACGTCCTCGTCGAGCTCGTCCGGGACGAGGCCACGGACGTCGTACGCCTTGACGATCGTCGACAGGGAGGCCACCCGGTCACAGTACCGGCGACGACCCTCGGGCCGACTGCCGCGGTTGAGCGCCGCCGCCCCGCCGGTCAGCGAGGCTTGCGTGCGCGCGCGAGCACGTCCGTCACGGTGAGCTCCACGTCCTCGTGCCACCACGAACGGTGGGCGCAGACGTGGCAGGAGACGAAGTCGACCGGGGTCCCGTCCGTGAGGTTCATGGACAGCTGGGTCACGCGCTCCGACGAGCAGCTCGTGCAGGAGGCGGCGCGGGCACCGCGCTGGGTCAAGGAGCCGAGGGGCAGCGACGGGCGCGACAGCGTGGCAGAGCGAGCCATGGGGACGTACCTTCCGAACGGATGACCGAGCAGTCGGTCGGAGGAGGGCAGGAAGAAGAGCGAAGGATGAGCCGCCGGAGCGACAGGGCATCCATCGGCGGATGGCGCCGAATACTTGAGCGGACGGCGTGTCGCGACAACTCCGACATCACGACCGACCCGACCGGGTGATCCCCGTCACCCGACGAGCTCGCAGGAGGGCTCGGTCAGCGGGAGTCGTCGCGCAGGACGCGCAGGTGCCCGCGCCGGCCCACCTCGACGGTGCGAGCTTCGCTCTGGCGCGGGACGGGACGCGCCGCCTCGCGCACCGCGTCGGCGAGCGCCAGCAGGTCGTCGTCGCTGGGGCCGGGATAGTCGTCAGGTGTCGCGAGGCGCATGACCTCCCAGCCCCGCGGAGCGGTGAGGCGCTCGGCGTGCGCGGCGCACAGGTCGTAGCAGTGCGGCTCGGCGTAGGTGGCGAGCGGTCCCAGGACGGCGGTGGAGTCCGCGTAGACGTACGTCAACGTCGCCACCGCAGGCAGGCTGCACGCGGTGCGCGTGCAGCGACGGACAGCACTCACGATGGCTGACGCTACCCCGCCCGGCACCTGCACTCGGCACGGCACGCCGGAGTCACTCCCCGTGGTGGGGATCGACCTGCTGCGGCTCGACGCCAAGCAGGTGCGCCACCTGCTCGACGACGACGTCGTGCACGAGGTGCGCGAGGTCGTCGACGTCGTCCGCACGGGTCTCGACCGGCCGCCGGTAGACCACGATCCGGGTCGGCAGCGGCGGCTCGGCCGGGAACAGGCGGCCCAGCGGCACCTCCCCGCGCTCCCACGGCGCCGGGTCGCTCGGCGGCACGTCCTCGACGGCGAACTCGACGCCTGCCAGCTCCGTCGACCAGCGGCGGTCCAGCCGCTCCACGGCGTCCAGGACGAGGTCGTCGAACTGCTCGCCGCGAGTGCGGTACCCGGGAAGGTTGCCCGGCAGCAGCGGGCCACGCACCCCGCGGTCGCGGCGGTCCCGGCGAGAGCGAGGCGACATGCGAACCACGCTACCCAGGGCCGGTGCGGCCGTGGTGAGTGCGGTCGTCAGGAGGCCGGCGCCAGCCGGGTGAGGTGCTGCACCAGGGGAGCCGGCCACAGGGACGACGCGGTGATCAGGTCACCCGCGGGCGTGGCGGACGTGAGCAGCCGTGCCGCCGCCACGGGGCCGGAGCCGGTCGTCGTGCGCACGAACGTGGCCTGGTCGGCCGGCACGGTGACCAGGGTCGTGGTGCCGGTGGCGACCCTCACGGTGCTCAGTGGGGACGTGCCGCTGACGAGCTCGACGGACGCGTCACGGGTCGGCGCCGTCAGGGCCAGGGTGACCGTCAGGGCCTGACTGCCGGCAGAGGCGGGCGCGAACCCCAGCACGTGCTCCTCACCGGTGAGGGACGGCGCGGAGGACAGCCACGCGATGTCGGCCACGCCGTCGGCGTCCCGTCGGCGCTCCACCATCGCCCCCGCCACGACCGGGACGTCCGCCGTCACCTCGACGCCGTACGTGCCGGCCGGCAGGGTAGAGAGGTCCAGGTCGCGCACCGACCCGCCGGGCACGCGGACGACGCCGTTCTCGGGGGCCACCACCTGCCCGTCCTGCCCCAGGAGCCGCACCTGCGCGACGGCCTCGTCCGAGCCTGGCACCGCGATACGCACGAACGCCGTGCCGTCGACGGCCACGCCTGGCACCAGGACGGTCCGGGACGGCGCGGTGCCGGCGGCGACGTCGTCCGTCCCCCAGGCGGTCGTGCCGTGCAGCCGGGCGTCGTGCAGCGTGGCCGCCACCGCACCGCCGGTCGTCGTCACGTGGACGACGGGTGACGTCACGGACGGGGCCAGCGCGCCGAGCAGCACGGTGACGCGGGCGTGCGCCGGCACGGCGACGTCCGCGCCGGCCGTCGAGTCCACCGGGCCGTCCGCCGACAGCACGTGCAGCGCCACGTCGACCGGGTTGTCGGCCACGTTGGTGAGCACCAGGCGACCCCGGCGGCCGTCCTCACCTCCTCCGCCGACGAGCCAGGCGTCCGTCGAGGGTGGCGTGCAGGCGGCGCCGGACAGGCTGCGGAGGTCGCCGCTGCCCACGAAGGTGACCTGGTCCGCGACGAGCCCGCGGGCCGCGCTGCCGGTCGCCCGTACCGAGGCTGCGGCGGCGGTCGTCACGGAGCCGCTGGTCGCCGGCGCCTCGAACACCGTCGTGGCCTCGTGGCCCTGCACGGGCACGGTCGCCGCCGAGAGCACCGGCTTGCCGCCCGCCGCATCGCTGCCGGCCACCGCCGCCGGCGGGGTGGCGGCGCTGACGACCGCGGGTGCCGGGGCCGTGCCGCTGACGTCGCCCGGCACGCCGAGCGTCTCCTGCCCCGGGCACACCAGCTCGGCCGCACTGACGGGGCGCGTCGACACCGGCTTCTGGGGTGAGCCGCTCGACAGGTTCAGTGCGGACGTCGGCACGCGGCTGGCACCGAGGACCAGGCCGGCGCCGACGACGAGGACGGCGGCCAGGCGTCCGGCAGCCGCGGCGCGGGCAGTCATGCGGACTCCGAGGTGGGTGGGACCCGACGGGTGGCTGCCGCGAGAGCGGCGTCGTCGACGACGGCGGTGCGCAGCTGGAGGGAGGGCACGTCGACGCGCTGATCCGCGGCGGCGCGCTCAGCTGGCCGCACGTCCACCGGCGCGTCGTCCGGCTGAGGGTCGAGGTCGCCGCCGGTCGGGTCGCCGGTCACCTCGGCGCACTCGGCGTCACCCTCATCGGGCCCCTGCGGGCCGACGCCCGTCGGGGGCGTCACGGCATCGTGCCGAGCGGACGGCCGCCGCACCGGGAGGGCGAGCAGCAGGCAGAGCGCGGCGAGCACGCCCTGGCCGACCTGCCACCAGTGCTGATCGGACCGGTCGTACGAGACGACGAGGCGACCTCCACGGTCAGGGAGCACGAAGGCCTGCCGCCACGCGCCGTGCTCGGGCTGGGCGCGGGTCAGCGGCGCGCCGTCCAGGGTCGCCCGCCACCGCGAGGAGGCGGGCTGGGACAGCACGAGCAGCCGGTCTGACGACGCCGACGACCCAGCCGGGGCCAGGTGCAGCAGCGTCACGGCGGCCGAGGCGTGGGCCCCGTTCACGGGGATCGTCTGGAGCACCGCACCACTGGTGGCCTCCACCCGCACCCGGGCGGGCCGCTCCTGGTCGGTCGCGGGAAGCGCACCGCTGGCGGCACCGAGGCCACCGGTGCCGACCCGCCACAGCACCGACCCCGTCGGGGCTCCGATGCGGGCCAGCCCGGCCGTGGAGTCGAGCCGGGCGACGACTCCCTTCGGGACGTCCCCGCGGAGCAGGACGAACCCGACGGCGAGCTGTCCGAGCCGGGTGACCGGACCGTCGGCGGTCGCGGCAGCGCCGGAGCCGTCCACGAGCTGCCGGACGACACCGCCGACCGGGTCGGCCTCGGCGTCGCCGCGGGCGGAGGCGTCCACCAGCGGGAGGTCACGCGTCCAGGGCCCGGGCTCCACCCCGTCCAGGCGAAAGGCGAGGGCGCCGGTGGCGTCGGGCTGCAGGACGAGGGTGCGCACCCCGGCCGGACCTTCGGCAGCGGCGCGGACGACGGCAGGCAGCGTGTCGGACGTCGCGGCAAGCGGCTCGGAGACCCCTCGCCATGCCCACAGGCCGGCCGACACGGCGGGCCCGAGCACCGCGAGCGCGACGACCGGTGCGACCAGCAGCTGCCGCCAGCCGAACCCGTGCACCGACAGCCGGTCGCCGAGACCGTCGACGGCGAGCGCGGCCGACCCGATGAGAGCGAGGCCCACCAGGAGCAGCGGCGTGCCCGCCCACGGGCCGAGCCCACCGCTGTCGGTGACGGTGAGGACGACGGACGGCGCCAGGACCGCCGCGGCGAGGCCGGCCGCGCCGAGCAGCCAGAGCAGGAGCACCACGCGTCCGCGCGGCGCGCGGCGGAGCAGCGCGACCAGACCGGCCAGCGCCAGCGGCGCGACCGCGGCAGCAGCGACCCACGCCGGCACCCCGTGCGGCGTTCGGAGCAGCTGCTGCCACGGCGCCAGGGCGTCCGTCGTCAGCCACGAACCGTGGTGCACGTCGGTGGCCGCCAGCAGGCCGGGACCGGACAGCAGGCGTCGCGGGTCGTCGAGGAGCGCGCCGAGCCACGGGCCGAGCAGACCGACGGGGACGACGAGCAGCACCGCAGCACGCAGCCGCGCACTGCCCGGCCCGACCAGCACACCGGCCACGGCCCCCAGCGCCAGCGGGACGAGCAGCGCCGGCGCCGCCGCCACGAGCAGGGTCGCACCGAGAGCACCGGCGAACGCCGCGGTGGTCGATCCACGAGAGCCCGGCGCGAGCGCCCGGGCACAGGCGGCCACGACCAGCGGCAGCAGCACGAGCGCCGCCACGGCACCCAGCCGGCCGCCGGCGACCGCGGTGGCCACCAGCGGCAGCGTCGCCCACGCGAGGCCCGCCCAGGCCCGCACCCACCTCGAGCGCACGAAGCCGGTGAGCGCGAGGTAGGCGCTGACCGCCGCCAGCACCGGTGCCAGCAGGAGCAGCAGCAGCACAGCGGCACCGGCGGCGTGCCCACCGGCCACCGGCTGCAGCACGGTGACGGCAGCCGCGCGCACGACGCCGGCGGGAGAGGTCACGGCGTCGGCGCCGAGACCTGCGCCGCTCCACGAGCCGAGCGCCGCGTGCCAGAGGTCCGACGCACGGCCGGTCACGTGACCGAGCTGGCCGCCGGTGAGCGCCGGGTGGCCCAGAGCGCGACCGAGCAGGTCGCGCCACGCCACGCCCGTGAGAGTCGCGAGGACGAGCACGACGACCGTCAGCGGATGGGTCAGCACCCGGCGCATCCACAGTCGTCGGGGGACGACGACGAGGTCGGCCTCGTCGGACGTGGGCCCGGGCTCGGCGGCGACGTCGACGTCGTCCGCGTCGTGTGCCGCGGCGAGCACCCCCACCGCGTCGACGGCACGCCGGACCCCGGCCAGCCGGGGCTCGAGCAGCTGCGCGATGTCGCGTCGGCGGACGCGGATCGTTCCTCGGCCGCGCCACCGCGATCCCATCCACCGCCACGGGGTGCAAACGACCACGGCCGTGGCGACCAGCTCGTCCAGGCTGCGCCGTGGCGCCTTGGCGGCGAGCAGCCCGAGGCTGCGCGCGAGCCCCGTGAGCAGCGTCCAGCAGAGCAGCGGCAGCAGCCCCAGCGCCGACGCGCGTGCCAGCGCGACCCGCATGCCGTGCACGCGGTCGACGCGCTGGACCGAGCCCCCGACGGCGTCGACGCTGCGCAGGCCGCGAGTCCCGGCCTGCGCGTCGGCGACGAGGGCACGCGGCGCCAGCACGACGCGGTAGCCGGCCAGGTGGGCACGCCAGCCCAGGTCGATGTCGTCCCGCAGCAGGGGCAGGGCAGGGTCCATCCCGCCCAGGTCCTCCCACACGTCCGCCCGGACGAGCAGACCGGCCGACCCCAGGGCCAGGACGTCGGTCACGTCGTCGTGCTGCCCCTGGTCCCGCTCGGCGCCCTCGACGCGGGTGCACCGCCGTCCGCTGCGGTTGACCGTCAGGCCGACCTCGAGCAGCCGCGCGGGATCGTCCCAGTCGACGAGCTTGGGCCCGACGACCCCGACGTGGCGCGACCGGGCGGCGGTGTCGAGGAGCGCCTCGAGCGCGCGGGGCTGCGGCGCGCAGTCGTCGTGGAGCAGCCACACCCATCGGTCCTCCGGCGGCACGTCCTCCGGGGTGCGGGCCGCCGCCAGCGCGAGCCCTTGCCGGGCGGCGTCACCGAAGCCGGTGCGGCGGTCGGTGACGACGACGTGGTCGTCGCCGAGAGCCGTGCGCAGCTGGGCTGCGGACTGGTCGCGCGATCCGGTGTCCACGGCGACGACGTCGTTCGCGCCCTGGGAGAGCACCGCGTCCAGGCACCGGTCCAGCCACGGCTGGCCGTCGTGGGCGACCACGACCGCGGTCACCCAGGTCGTCACTGCCGTGGGGTCGGTGGAGGCACCACTCCCGGGGCCCGGGGAGGTGT
The DNA here is from genome assembly GCA_035707965.1 of Actinomycetales bacterium. Classification (GTDB taxonomy): domain Bacteria; phylum Actinomycetota; class Actinomycetes; order Actinomycetales; family Angustibacteraceae; genus DASSTJ01. Next base: position 16,233 of record DASSTJ010000065.1, on the reverse strand, counting down.
GCGGGGGGCCGCTGATGCTGAGGGTCATCGTGGCTCGGTCGGCGGCCGGGAGCCCGGCCGCCAGGGCGTCAGCCCGCCTGCTTCTTCAGTCGACGGCGCTCACGCTCGGACAGACCACCCCAGATGCCGAACCGCTCGTCGTGGGCGAGCGCGTACTCCAGGCACTCGGCACGCACCGGGCACACGGCGCAGATCTTCTTGGCGTCCCGGGTCGAGCCGCCCTTCTCGGGGAAGAACGCCTCCGGGTCCGTCTGGGCGCACAGGGCTTGCTCCTGCCAGGACAGCTCCTCGTCCTCACCGGTGTAGGCGAGCTCGAAGCCGGGCACGGCCGACGGCGTGGTGGCACGCGCCGGGAAGAGCACATGGACGTCGTCCGCGGCTGCCGGCTCGCTGGCTGTCGGGTTCCACACCGCGTTCAGCTCGTGCACGACCCCTCCTCGACCCTGGATGCCCACCGCGACCCTCCGCGGACGCTGCGTGACATAGGTGGAATTACACGCGTGTCGTCCCGCCACGTCAAGCCCAACTCTGATATCTGGGCCACCCGACTCCCGTCGTCCGCGCGGGAACGAGGCCTCCCGACCTGCGTCACGGGCGCTCCAGCCGTGCTGACACACTCGGGAGCATGCGCATCACCGCCGTGGCCGGTGGCGTCGGAGGCGCCCGTTTCCTCCGTGGGCTCGTCACCCATCTGGCCGACTCCCCCGACCCGGACCGACGCGAGGCGGAGGTCACCGTCATCGGCAACACGGGAGACGACATCACCCTCTTCGGCCTGCGCGTGTGCCCCGACCTCGACACGCTCATGTACACCCTGGGCGGCGGCGTCGAGGAGTCGCAGGGGTGGGGTCGGGACGACGAGTCGCACGTGGTGCAGTCCGAGCTGGCGGCGTACGGCGCCCAGCCCCAGTGGTTCGGGCTCGGCGACAAGGACATGGCGACGCACATCGCCCGGTCGCAGCTGCTGAACCTCGGCATGCCGCTGTCGGCGGTGACGGACGTGCTGTGCCAGCGATGGGGGTTGGCCGACCACCACGTCACCCTGCTGCCGATGAGCGACGACCCCGTCGAGACCCACGTCGTCGTCGACGACGAGCAGGGACGACGTGCCGTGCACTTCCAGGAGTGGTGGGTCCGGATGCAGGCAGCAGTGCCCGCGGAGCAGATCGTGGCGGCCGGCATGGAGCACGCGACGGCCGGGCCCGGTGTCCTGGACGCGATCCGCGAGGCCGACGTGGTGCTGCTGCCACCCAGCAACCCGGTGGTGAGCATCGGCATCGTCCTCGGCGTGCCCGGCGTCCGCGAGGCGCTGCGGGGCACGCTGGCGCCGGTCGTGGGTGTCTCGCCGATCGTGGCGGGCCGCCCGGTCCGAGGTCACGCCGACGCGTGCCTGGCGGCGATCGGCGTCGCGACGACCGCGGACGCGGTCGCGGGCCTGTACGCGGACTTCTTGGACGGCTGGCTCGTCGACGAACGAGACGAGGACGCCGTGGCGGCCCTGTCACGCGGTGCTCGGCAGCCGACCGTGAGGTCGTTGCCGCTGCTGATGACCGACGTGCTGGAGGCCGCCCGGATCGCCGGCGAGGCGCTCGACCTGGCCCTGTACCTGCGCGACACGGCCACCGTCGCCTGACCGTGGCGCGAGCGAGGGACGCCCAGCCGCCGCCGTCGGTCGGCGCGGTCGGCGTACCGGGGGTGCCCGAGGTAGTGCCGGGCGACGACCTCGCGGGGCTGCTGGTGCGCGCCTGCGAGAACGCCGGTCTCGAGCTGCTGGACGGCGACGTGGTCGTGGTCTCGTCGAAGGTCGTCTCGAAGGCGGCGGGCCTCGTGGTGCGCAGTCCGGACGCGCCGGCGGCGCGGCGCCTGCGGCCGTTCGCGGCACCTGCGCAGCCGGACGTCGCGGTGGCGACCAGGGACGCCGTCGTCGCAGCCGAGACGGTGCGGGTCGTGGCCTCCCGCCGCACGCCACGTGGCCTCGCCCAGGTGGTGGAGTCCGCGGCCGGCCCGGTCATGGCCGCGGCCGGTGCCGACACCTCCAACACGCAGCCCGGCACCACCCTGGTGCTCCCGCGCGACCCCGACGGTGCCGCACGGGCTCTGCGTGCCAGGCTGCGGGAGCTGGGCGCACCCCGCATCGGCGTCGTGGTCTCGGACACCGCCGGACGCGCCTGGCGCGTCGGCCAGACGGACTTCGCACTCGGCTGCGCCGGGCTGCGCGTCCTCGACGACCTGCGCGGCACCACCGACACCGCCGGGACGGTGCTGCAGGTGACCGAGCGCGCTGTGGCCGACGAGGTCGCCGCGCTCGCGGACCTGGTCAAGGGCAAGGTCGAGGGCATGCCGGCGGCGATCGTCCGCGGTCTCTCCGCGTTCGTCCTGGACGACGACGGGGCCGGCGCAGCGGAGCTGCTCCGCGACCGAGGCTCCGACTGGTTCCGGCTCGGCCACGTCGAGGCGGTGCGTGAAGCGCTCGGCGTGCCGGCGGACGCCGTCGAACCGCCGTCCGTCACCTCAGAACCGTTGCGGCACAAGGTGGCCCGGGCGGTCGAGGTGGCTGCCGCGGTCGCTCCGCGGCACCAGGAGTCGCTGCGCTGCGACGTGTCGGGCGACGGCCGCGCCGTCGTCGTGGTGGCCCCCGACGGATTCACCGCCGGCGTGGTGGTCACCCGGCTGCTCGCCGCTCTCTGGACCGAGGACCTCGCCGGCGCGGTCCGCTACGACGTCGAGCACCACACGGCGACGGTCACCGTGCGGGACGCAGACGTAGGCGACGGCCTTCGCTAGAGCGAAGGCCGTCGCCGACGTCATGCTCGCGCCACGCTCGCTCACGGGGCGGGACGCAGCGACCGGCTGACCGGCAGGTGCGTCCGCACGCTCATGCGCGGTCCACGCCGTGGGCGCCACGCGCCGTCCAGCTCGAGCAGCCGCTGCACGCGGTAGCGGTGCGGCCGGTACGGCTCCAGGAGCTCAGCCAGCCCGTCGTCGTCCACCGGCGAGCCGGTCAGCGCCCAGCCGACGTCCTTGGCCACGTGGTAGTCCCCGAAGCTGACGGCGTCCGTGTCGCCGTGGGCTCGCTGGCGCACCTCCGCCGACGTCCAGACGCCTACTCCCGACAGGGACTGGAGGGCGCGGTCAACGGATGCTGACGGCTGCCCCACCGTCTGCTCGAGCCGGCCGGCCGACCGAACGGCCCGGACGACGGCACCTGACCGCTTGCCGTCCACGCCGGCACGCAGCCACTCCCACGACGGCACCGCCGCCCACTGCGCGGGCGTCGGTGTCACGCGCATGCCCGCCTCGCCCGCGGGCCCGGGAGCCCGCTCACCGAAGCGGTGGAGCAGCAGCCGCCAGCCGCGAGATGCCTCCGCACCCGTGACGAGCTGCTCGACGATCGCCGGCACGAGCGCGTCGACCACGAGACTCGTGCGGCCCTGCCGCCAGTGCGGGTGCCGGTGCCAGGCGGCGGTCACCCGCTCGTGCCGCGGCTCGAAGCCAGCGAGGTCGTCGGCCGCGCCGAGCAGGTCGGGCACTCGCGCCAGCACCCACTCACTGCCGGCGCCCCACGCGGTGGCCAGCACCTCGCCGTCCGACGTCCTCGTGCGAAGTCGCAACGTCGCCGGCCCCTCCGGCGTGCGGCACGTGCGCCACACGGTCCCGTCGGCCTCACGCCGGTAGGCCGGGTCGCCGCTCCCTCGCTGGAGCGAGCCGAGCACCACGTGCACGTGGACGGGCCACGGCGGTCGCCAGACGTACTCACGGCTCACCCGCCCAGTGTCGCAGGCCGCGGTCGCGTATCGGATCTTGAGACGGTCCGCTCAGGCGTTGACACGCCCGGCGGGCTGCGGTCAGATCGACGCATCCCATCCAGAGCGACCGAGAGACCTGGCTCGTCGACGTCGCAGCAACCATCCGCACCCTGCGGACAGGTGCTACCGCCAGGACCGATGGAGGACCCGTGAACCTGGTGCGTCGTCGCCACATCGATCTCTGCCGGCACCGCGGCATGCGCTGTCAGGACCTCTGACCCGTCCGACCCGCGCTCGTCTCCTCACCCGCCACCGCCAGCCGCGGAACTTGGTTGCCTTTGTGTACGCCTGACCTGCTCTTGCCGTACACAAGGTTGACCAAGTTCCCCTCGTCCCGCCTCTCCCGGGGGAACCATGTCATCGATCCTGCTCGTCTCCGCCAGCCCGTCACGGCCGTCCCGCACGGCCGCTCTCCTCGACCACGTCGCGACGCTGGTCGCCGAGGCCGGCCACGACGCCGTCCGCCTCGACGTCGGCTCGCTGCCGGCCGAGGCGCTGCTCCACGCCGACACCACGGACGACGCGGTGCGGGCCGCACTCGCGGAGGTGGAGCTCTCCCACGCGGTCGTCCTCGCGACCCCCGTCTACAAGACGTCGTACTCCGGCGTGCTGAAGACCTTCCTGGACCTGCTGCCGCAGAAGGCCTTCGACGGCAAGACGGTGCTACCGCTCGCCACCGGCGGGACGATCGCGCACCTGCTGTCCATCGACTACGCGCTGCGACCGGTGCTCCAGTCGCTCTGCCCGCGCCACGTCGTGCCTGGCCGGTTCGTGCTGGACACCCACCTGCAGAAGGACGGACCTGACCGCGGCGTGACCGACCCGGAGACGCGAGAGTCCTTGCGCCGCACGGTCGAGACGTTCCTGGGCGAGCACCGCGGGGCATCGAGCACTCGAGCCGAGCACGGGGACAGTCTCGTGACCGCCTGACCGCCTGACCGCCTGACCTTCGATCGCCCGACTCACCGACCGACAAGGACCTTCCATGCCCAAGCTCATCCACGTCAACGGCTTCGAGATGGCCACTCCCGGCCACATCAACCACGGCCTCTGGCGCCTTCCCGGCAACCGCCGCACCGACTACACCGACCTGACCTACTGGACGGAGCTCGCCCAGGTGCTCGAACGCGGTCTGTTCGACGCGGTCTTCCTGGCCGACGTCGTCGGCACCTACACCACGTACAAGGGCGACCGTCGTGCGGCTCTGCGCGCCGGCATGCAGGTGCCCAACATCGACCCGACGCTGGTCGTACCCGCCATGGCGGCCGTCACCGAGCACCTGGGCTTCGCGGTCACCTCCACGACGACGTACGAACCGCCGTTCGGCCACGCGCGCCGCCTGTCGACGCTCGACCACCTGACCCGGGGGCGGCTGGCGTGGAACATCGTCACGGGCTACCTGCCCGACGCCGCGCTCAACTACGGGCTCAGCGAGCAGGTCAAGCACGACGACCGCTACGCCATCGCCGACGAGTACCTGGAGGTGGTCTACCGGCTGCTCGAGGGGTCCTGGGAGGACGACGCGGTCGTCCAGGACGCGGAGCGACTGGTCTACACCGATCCCGACAAGGTGCACGAGATCGGGTTCCACGGCGAGTACTACCAGGTCGCCGGACCGCACCTGTCCGAGCCGTCGCCGCAACGCACTCCGGTGCTCTACCAGGCCGGAACCTCCAGCCGTGGGAAGGGTTTCGCCGCCAGGCACGCCGAGGCGGTCTTCTTGCTGCCTCGCGACGACGACCAGGCGCGAGAGGAGATCGCGGACCTGCGCCGGCTGGCGGTGGAGTCCGGTCGAGCACCCGACCACGTCAAGGCCTTCGTCGGCGCCGAGGTCGTCGTCGCGCCGACCCGTTCCGAGGCTGAGGACAAGGTGGCGCTGCTGCAGGACTACCGGGACGTCGAAGGGCACCTCGTGCTCTTCAGCGGCTGGGCCGGCATCGACCTGTCCGGCGACGACACGGACTCCTACCTGGAGTACAAGGGCGGCGACGCCATGCAGACGTTCGAGCGCATGTGGGCCGAAGGTTCCGAGCGCAAGAAGGTCGGTGAGCTGGTGCAGCACCTGTCACGTCCGGAGAACGACAACCGCTTCATCTACGGGACTCCGGCAGAGGTCTCGGACCGGATCGAGGAGTTCGTCGACACCACCGACGCCGACGGCATCAACCTCATCCAGCACCTGTCCCCCGGCACCTTCGTGGACTTCATCGACCTGGTGGTGCCCGAGCTGCAGCGGCGCGGCCGCTACCGCACCTCGTACGTGCCCGGCGAGACCTTGCGGGAGCGCCTGTTCGGCGCCGGGCACGCCCGCCCGCTCCCCGACCACCCGGCGGCTGGGTACCGCATCACGCCGGACAGCTCGGATCGGTCCGCGGAGCCGGCCACCGACGCCGGCGACGGGCACGCGACGACCACCGGACGCGTACCGGTGGTGGTGTGACGGTGCGATGAGGTCAGGCCGGCCCGAGGACGGCCCCGCCGGTGCCGCTGGGGGGCGCCGGCGGGGGCGTCGTCGTCCCGGCCGCGTGTCGCAGCGCGTCAGCTCAGACCGTGGCTGCGTCCATGACCTCGCGAGCGAGCCGCTCGGCCTCGGACATCGACCCGACCTCGGCCATCCGCATCCCGGACTGCTGGCCGCTGTCCTGCCACTCCTTGTTCGCCATCGCGGCGAGCGAGCTGCGCGGGACGACGGTGACGAGCAGCTGGACATCGGTGCCCTGCATGCGCGGCACGAAGTCGGTGCCGATCCACCGGTTCATGGCCGGCGAGTACGTGCCTACGGCCTCCTGCGAGTCGACGATGACGCTGCGCAGCCGGTGCTGCACGATGAGGGCGAGCTGCTGCTCGAGCGCCGGCTTGACCGCGAAGTCGTCGTAGCGCAACCAGCGGACCACGACGGTGCGCAGCCGCGGCTCCAGGCTGACCGTGACGACGCCGGGCACCTCGAGCGCCACGCCTCCCGAGGCGCCTACCTCGTGGCGCCGGAGCTCGGCGCGGCGCAGGTGAAAGGGCGCACCACCTCACGGAGGTCTTGCGCCACCTTGACCAGCTCGCTGGCGGCACCCTTCGTGCGGCTGAGCTGGCTGAGGGCCGTCTCGGCGGAGGTCGCCAGACCACCGACGTTACCGGCGATGTGGGCGGACCCGGTCGCGGCCTCGTCGAGGCTGCGGCTCATCTCGGCGGCCGTGCTCGACTGCTCCTCGACGGCGCCGGCGATGGTCGTCTGGTAGCCAGCGATGCGCTCGATGACCTCCCGGATGCGGCCGATGGCCTCGACAGCGCCCTGGGTGTCGCTCTGGATCGCCTGGATCCGCTCGCTGATGTCGTCGGTCGCGCGGCTCGTCTCCTGAGCCAGCTCCTTGACCTCGCCGGCGACGACCGCGAAGCCTCGGCCCGCCTCGCCCGCGCGTGCCGCCTCGATGGTCGCGTTGAGCGCCAGCAGGTTGGTCTGGGCGGCGATGGACGTGATGAGCTTGACGACGTTGCCGATCTCGGCCGACGACTCGCCGAGTCGGGTCATGACCTCGGACGTGTGCTCGGCCGTGGCAACGGCCTCGTCGGCCACCGCGGCGGCCTCGTGGGTGCTGCGTGAGACCTCGGTCACCGAGCTTGTGAGCTCGGCCGACGCGGTCGACACCATCGTGACGTTGTGCGAGACCTGCTCGGCGCTCGCGCTGGCCGCGGACGCCTGGCCACTGGTCTCGGCGAAGCTGGACTCCATCGACCCGCTCGCCTCCGCGAGCAGCTGCGCCGCGGAGTCGAGGGACGTGCCCGAGTCCATCATCACCTGGACGACGCCGCGCATGCGGTCAGCCGCCGCCTCCACGGCCTTGGCCAGCTGGGTCAGGTCGCCGGCGTGCACGTCCCTGAGCGAGCGGGTGAGGTCGCCGTCAGCCACCTGCGCCGCGAAGCTCGTGACCTCGGCGATCGGGCGCAGCCACCGCGTCCACAGCCGCCAGCTGACGTAGCCGCTGCTCAGCGCCCCGACGAGCGTGAGGACCGCCAAGAGCGTCTGCCCCTGGACGAAGCCGATGACGGCGGTGGCGACGAGCAGGACCTGCGTGGCGACCAGCGAGCCGAACAGGACCGCCCCGTTGGCCTGACCCGAGTCGGGGCAGGACTGCAGGCGTGAGACGCGACGCATGTGTTTCTCCGTCGAGGGTTGCCGACGGCCGCCTGTCTGGCGGCTCCTGAGAACTGCATCGGCTGTGACGCGCGCCTCTTGAGAAGATCAGGGAGCCGGTTGCGCGGGCGTCGCCACGACCCGGGGCGCGACGCGCAGCGCGGGACCGGCGGCTCGCAGCGGTGACGGGCTCGCCGCCCAGACGTACGTGGGCACGACGGGCAGGGCCGCGGCGAGCACGCGCTCCGGCAGGCGACCCACCGCGCCTGGCACCACGTCGTCCCCGGCGAACGCCGTCGGGTCGGCCAGCACGGGCAGCGTGTAGTCGAGCACGTGCCAGCCGGCCAGCATGCGTCGCAGCCCTCGACGGGTGCGGAAGCGCTCGTAGTAGTGGTCGGCGCGCCCGAACGCGCGCACGTACCGGTCGGCCGCCGCGGGCGGGAGGTAGGAGAGGAACGGCAGCCGGTAGTGCGGCTCCATGACACCCAGCCGGTTGCCGAGGCCGAGGTAGAGGAGGCCGTCGGGCTTGAGCACCCGATGCAGGTCCGCGACGACCGCGTCAGCGTCGACGACGTGCTCGTAGATGTGGTTGAGGACGGCGACGTCCAGCGAGGCGTCCGCGAACGGCAGCCGCTCCCCCGCCGCGCAGACGAACCGCACCTGCTGCCCGAAGCGCTGCTGGGCGACCGCGAGACCAGGCACGTCGATGTCGACGCCGTAGACGCGGCCGGCCGCCGCAGCCGCGAGCTCGTCGGCGATGTAACCCTGGGAGCACCCGATGTCGGCGACCGTGAGCCCGCCCAGCGGGGCGTCGTCCGAGGTGCCGAGCACGTGGCGCAGGACGGCGAGGATCTTGGCGGCCTTGCGCCGGCGTCCCTCCTCGTCGCGCATGGCGGCCATCTGCTCCGAGTACGCGAGCTGCGCCTGACGGGGTACCTGAGCCACCGGTCGAGCCTAGCCAGCGCCCGTCCGGCCGGCACCGTCGCGGGCCAGCAGGCGGTGGCTGCGCGCGTACGCCCAGCCCGCTCCTGCCGCCACCACGTCGCTCACCGTGACGACGAACCGCGACAGGATCACCACGGCGGTGGCCGCCGTGCGGCCCATGGTTCCCTCGAGCAGCAGCACCAGCACGACCTCGCGCAGCACCACGCCGGCAGGCAGGAAGACGGCCAGCATGCCGACCGACGCGGCCAGCGCGTAGCCGAACACGGCGGGCACGACGGCGTCGGCCGCGTCGCCCCCGAGGTCGACGACGAGCACCCACACCTGCAGGCCGAGGCACAGCCACGCGACCACGAACGACACCGCGGTCACGGCGATCGCCCGGCCGGACAGGTCCTTCTCCGGGGGGTCGCGGCGCACGAGCCGGAACGCCAGCCGCACCAGCGGCCCGAGCACCCGCGGGTGCAGCGCGACCGCGCCCAGCGGGAGGAGCAGCAGGAGCAGCAGGTACCAGCGGCTGCCGCCCGCGTCGAGCAGGCCGGGGAGTGCGACGACGCCGATGCCCAGCCCTGCGAGCGCCGACAGCAGCACTGACAGCAGCCCGGCCACGGCCGAGCGGCGGCGCGGCACGCCGAGACGGGCTGCCACCTCCGCCTGCGCGACGACGGTCCAGATGCTGCCCGGGACGTACTTGCCGAGCTGGCCGACGAACAGCACGCCGGACGCCGGTGCCACGTGCAGGGGCGAGCCGAGGTCGGCGAGCAGGGCACGCCATCCGAGCAGCGTGAAGACCAGGCTCAGCAGGGCGAGGGCGAACGCGAGCAGCAACGCACCGATCGAGACGCGCGCCAGGTCGGCCCGGACGTCGTCCCACTGGCCTGCCAGCGCCCACACGACCGCGACGACGACGCCGGCGGCGAGCAGCAGCCGAGCGGCACCGAGCAGCCGCCGGCGGCGGCCGGCGTCGCTCACGGCGCGGAGTCCGTCGCGGACCCCAGCAGCGCGTCGAGGTAGGCGTCCCACGGGCCGTCGAGGTCAGGAGCCTCCACACCCTCGCGGAGCGTCGCCACGAGGGCGGGGTCGACGAGGCGCTGCAGCGCGCCGCGCAGCGCCTCGGCGCTGCCGGGCTCGACGAGGAGACCGTCCACGCCGTCGCGCACCTCGTCGGCGAAGCTGCCGGTGCGGGTGGCGAGGACCGGCAGCCCGTGACGGCGGCCGAGCAGGGCGTTCTGCGAGCCGGTGGCCGACCGGTACGGCAGAGCCAGCACGTCGTGCGATGCCAGGAGGGGCGCCAACCGCGCCGCGGGCACGTAGCCCTCGAGGACCGTCACGCGGCCGCGCAGCCGCGCGTCGTCCGCCAGGCGACGGACCCGACGTCCCGCCTCCCCCCAGAGCTCCCCGGCGACGGTCACGGTCGGTCCCGGGACGTCGGCGAGCGCCTCCAGCAAGAGGTCGACCCCCTTGTAGTCGCGCACGATGCCGAGACACAGCACCCGGGTCGGACCGGCGTGCGGGGGACGCTGGACCGGTTCGCCGCCGGGCAGGTGCGGTGGCAGCGCGGCGACGCGGACGTCGGCGCCGGGCGCGAGTCGACGTGCGAGCTGCGCCTGCTCGGCGGAGTGCACGACCACTCGGTCGACGGAGCGCAGCAGGCGCCGGACCAGCCCTCGCGCACCCGGGTGCGGCTCGTGGGGCAGCACGTTGTGCACGACCGCGGCGGTGCGCGGACGGCCAGGTCGGCGTCCGAGCGCACGCAGCAGCACCAGGTGGGCCGGTACCACGGCAGGGACGACGTGGACGACGACCACCAGGTCGTACCCCCTCAGTCGACGCCCGACCCGCAGCCAGGAGTCGGGACGAGCCCACGAGAGCCGGCGCGTCGTGCGCCGGAACAGCGGCACGTCCGGGTCGCCGTTCGGTACCTGCTGCTCTCCCGGGTAGAGCAGCGTCGGGTAGAGCCTGGACCAGGACACGAGGTCGACGTCGTGCCCCGCGGCCGCGATCCGGTGGGCGAGCTCGGTGGTGTGCGCGGCCACGCCACCCTTGAAGGGGTGCGTGGGGCCGACGACGGCCACCCGCACCGCGCTAGACCCCGTCTCGGGACCGGACGACGAGGTCCGACAGCAGCGCGAGCGAGCCGACCATGACGCCCGTGACGACGAGCAGCACCGTGCTCGCCGGGAAGTAGAACGGGTGCCGCACCATGTCGACGACGCCCTTGACGAGGCCGATGGCGACGAGCCAGAGCGCCGGCGGCATCAGCACCTTGAGCGGGTCGAAGTACATGACCATCCGCAGCACCTGGAGGATGTAGCGGTAGGCGTCGCGCACGAAGTGGAACTTGCTGACCCCGGCGCGCTTGGCGTAGTCGATCTCGACGTAGCGGATGTCGTGCTGGTTCGACAGGAACGCCAGCGTGATGGTCGTGACGCAGCTGAACCCGGGCGGCAGCAGACGCAGGTACGGCAGCGCAACGGAGCGGCGGAAGGCCCGCAGACCCGAGTTGAGGTCGGGGATGCGCTGGTTCGTCAGTCGCTCGGCGACCTTGCGGATCAGCCACTTCGCGGGCACGCGGAGGATCTTGTGCGTGCCCTCCTCGCTCGTGCGGGCGCCGACGACCTGGTCGTAGGTCTCGTCGTCCCGCAGCACCCGCACGAGCTCGGGGATGCGCTCGTTCGGGTACGTCATGTCGGCGTCGGTCCAGACGACGATCTCTCCGCGGGCGGCCGTGGTGCCGATGCGTCGTGCCGTGCCCGACCCACCGTTGCGCCGGAAGGCCATCACCTTCACGTGCGGGAAGCGGGCCTCCGCCTCGCGCAGCACCGCCAGGGTGCTGTCGGTGGAGGCGTCGTCGATGGCGAGCACCTCGTACGTCAGCTCGCTGGCGTCGAGGGTGGCGCAGATGCGCTCTACCTCGGCCAGGACGTGGTCCTGCTCGTTGTAGGCGGGTAGGACGACGGTCACGTAGGGCGCCGGCGCGGCCTCGGCGGGTGGCAGGTGCCCTGGTACCGGCGGCGCATCGAGCTGCGCCGCCAGCCGTTCAGCCTGCTGCACGTCGTCGGTGGGCTGGGACGCCTCCTGCTGCTGCTCGCTCATCTCGCGTCGACCCTACCGGCGGGCGGCAGGAGGCCGGCGAGGCCGTCCAGCAGGCCGGCCGCGACGTCCAGGTCGCCCGTCAGGTCGCGGTCGCTCACGTCGTCCGGCAGCGAGCGGCAGCTGTCCAGCACGCGCTGCAAGGACGGCGGTACCGGCGTCCGCGGAGGGTCGGCGGAGCGCTGCATCCTCAGGGCCCGCACCGCGGCGACCAGCTCGCACGCCAGGACGGCGCGCACGCCGCCGACGGCGTCCAGAGCGGCGAGCGCGCCGGTGGAGGCGAAGCTCGCGTCGTCCTCGGCACCTCGAGAGAGGACCACGGTCTGCGTGGCCACGGGCGTGGCGACCAGGCGCAGCTGCGCCAGGGCCGACGCGGCCACGTACTCCACGGGCATGACCCCGGAGGAGCCTGCGGTGCCGTCGGACAGGAACGGCGGCAGACCGGTGAAGGCGGGGTCGTCGAGCAGCGTCAGCCTGGTGAGCGACAGCTGGGCGGCCTGCACGACGGCGCTGCGGGCGGTGTCGAGCGCGGTGGCGAGCGGCGCCAGCGCGAACGCCCCGTTGTGCGGGATGTCGCGTGCCGGGTCGACGGCACCGTCGTGGACGACGACCATCGGGTTCTCGGCGGGATGGTTGGCGACTCCCTCGATCACCGCCGCCAGGTGGTCGAGCGCGTCGACGAGCGTGCCGTGCACCTGCGGCAGGGTGCGCAGGCCGTACGGGTCCTGGAGGCGCAGTCCCGGCAGCGACGTGTCGACCAGGCTCCGCAGCCAGCGGCACACCTGACGCGCCCCCGCGAACGGCGACCGCGCCTCGACCGGCTCCGAGAAGGCCTCGGGGTTGCCACCGACCGCGGTGCAGGTGAGGGCGGCCACGACCACGGCCGCCCTGGCCAGGCGGTCGAGCTGCTGCTGCGCCAGCGCCGAGTCCGCGACCGTCGCGGCGCTGCTGCTGAGGAACGGCAGTGCGTCGTGGACCGTGAAGGCGACGGTCCGCGGCACCGGCGGGCTGGTGACGGTCTCGCCGCTGAGCGTCAGCGCGGCCGCGGCGAGCGGTGCCAGGTCACCGGTGCCGACGCTGCCCAGCTCGCGGACGACGGGGAGCGCGTCAGCGGCGACCATGCCCAGCAACGCCTCGACGACCTCGGCGCTCACCCCGCTGGCGCCGGCCGCGAGCTGGTGCAGCCGGACCACCAGAGTGCCGCGGACCCGCTCGTCCGAGCGCCTTCGGCCGGAGGTCGTCGCGTGGCTGCGCAGCAGGGCCAGCACGTGCGCCGACCCAGGGTCGCCCACGGTGACGTCCTTGTTGGCGCCGACCCCCGTCGTCCGCCCGTAGACGTGCCGGCTCGCTCCGAGCTCGACCGACCGCTCGTGGGCCGCCGAGACCCGCTCGAGGACGCCGTCGGCGAGCTCCACCTGCCGACGGCCGTGCGCGGCTGCCACCACGTCGGCGCACGTGAGCGAGCGGCCGTCGAGCACGAGGACGGGACGTGGTCGCGGGACGCCTTTGCTGCTCTCCACGACGCCCACGATGACCGACGCCTCGACGGCACGCACACCGCCCCGCCGCGACCGACGAGTTGATCGCTTGTCGGGGGGTCCCCGTAGGGTGGTTCCGCGGTCCGATCAGTGCACGCCCGCCCGATCGAGCAGGAGGTGAGCAGATTGATCCGGTTCGAGTCCGTCACCAAGGCCTACCCCGACGGCACCGTCGCGGTCGACCAGCTCGACCTCGTGGCTCCGTCCGGCCAGATCACGGTCCTGGTCGGCCCCTCCGGGTGCGGCAAGACGACGTCCCTGCGCATGATCAACCGCATGATCGAGCCGACGTCCGGCCGCATCTGGCTCGACGACCGCGACACGAGCACGTTCACACCGTCCGAGCTGCGCCGGGGCATGGGCTACGTCATCCAGCACGCCGGCCTCTTCCCGCACCGCACGGTCGTCGACAACGTGGCCACCGTGCCCCTGCTGCTGGGGCAGAGCCGGCGTCAGGCGCGCAGCGACGCCATGGCGCTGCTCGAGCGCGTCGGTCTCGACGCCGAGCTGGCCCGTCGCTACCCGGCGCAGCTCTCCGGCGGGCAGCAGCAACGGGTCGGGGTGGCGCGAGCGCTCGCCGCCGACCCCCCGGTGATGCTCATGGACGAGCCGTTCAGCGCCGTCGACCCGATCGTTCGCGCGCAGCTGCAGGACGAGTTCCTGCGACTTCAGGCCGAGCTCGGCAAGACCATCGTGTTCGTCACGCACGACATCGACGAGGCCGTGAAGCTCGGCGACCAGGTCGCGGTGCTGCGGGTCGGCGGCCACCTGGCCCAGCTGGCCTCGCCGGCCGAGCTGCTGAGCCGTCCGGCCGACGCCTTCGTGGCCTCGTTCGTGGGCCGGGACCGCGGTTACCGCGCCCTCCAGTTCGAGCAGGCGCCCCCGCTCACCACGCGTCCGGAGCCCACGGTGCGCCTGGGCGTCGACCTGACGTCGGTCGAGGGTACGCGCGCCGTCGCCGAGGCTGCTGGCGGCTGGCTGCTGGTGGTCGACGACGAGCAGCAGCCGCAGGGATGGCTCGACCTGACGGCACCGCCGACCGGGCTGATCGACCAGGCGGCAGTGCACCGCGGTGGCACGCTGGCGACGCAGGGCGGGTCGTTCCGTGAGGCGCTCGACGCGGCACTGTCGTCACCGTCGGGTCGCGGCGTCGTGGTGGACGACGAGGGCCGGCTGCTCGGCACGGTGACCGCTACCGAGGTCGTGGCGGCGATCGAGGCGCAGGCGACCACCGAGCGTGACAGCGGCAGTCGAGTGAGCACGTGAGCTGGCTGCGGTACCTCGACCAGAACAGCCACGAGATCAGCCTGTGGCTGTGGTACCACACGTGGTTGTCCGTGGTGCCCGTCGTGCTCGGCCTGCTCATCTCCCTGCCGCTCGGCTGGGTCGCCCGCCGCTTCCGCTGGACGTACGCACCCCTCGTCACGCTGTCCGGGCTGCTCTACACGATCCCGTCGATCGCTCTGTTCGTGATCCTCCCGAGCATCCTGGGCCTCGGCATCCTCGACCCCCTGAACGTCGCGGTCGCGCTGACGATCTACACGGTCGCGCTGCTGGTCCGGGTCGTGGCCGACGGGCTCGCCGCGGTGCCGGACGACGTCACGCAGGCGGCCAGCGCCATGGGCTACCGCCCGCTGCAGCGGCTCTTCGCGGTCGAGCTGCCCATCGCGGTCCCCGTCATCGCCGCCGGGCTGCGGGTCGCTGTCGTGTCCAACGTCAGCCTCGTCGCGGTGGCGGCCACCATCGGCGTCCCCGAGCTCGGGCAGCTCTTCACGATCGGCTTCCAGCTCGCCTACTTCGTGCCGATCGTCATCGGGATCGTCCTGTGCGTGGCGCTCGCCATGCTGCTCGACCTGGTCGTCGTCGTGGTCACCCGCATGCTGACGCCCTGGACGAGGGCGGTGACGACGCCATGATGGCCCGCGTCATCGACTTCTTCCGCGACCCCACCCACTGGCAAGGTGCGGAGGGCATCCCCGCACGGTTGCTCGAGCACGTCGAGTACTCCGCGATCGCCGTCCTCATCGGGCTCGTCATCGCGCTCCCGCTGGGGCTCTACATCGGGCACACCGGCAGGGGCACCACCGCCGTGGCGGGCCTCGCCAACTCCTTGCGAGCGCTGCCGACCATCGGGCTGCTCATCTTCTTCGTCGTGCTGATCTCGCCGCACGTGCACGGCAAGGGCGACGCCGCCTACCTCGTCCCGTCCGAGATCGTGCTGGTGCTGCTGGCGATCCCGCCGATCTTGTCCAACACCTACGCCGGGGTTCAGAACGTCGACCCGGCCGCGCGCGACGCCGCGGCCGGCATGGGCATGACCGGCCGGCAGGTGCTCCTGCGGGTCGAGCTGCCCTGCGCGCTGCCGCTCATCATGTCCGGCCTGCGCAGCGCGGCGCTCCAGGTGATCGCGACCGCGACCATCGCGGCCTACGTGTCCCTCGGCGGTCTCGGCCGGATGGTCTTCGACGGGCAGGCTCAGCAGCTCTACCCGAAGATGGTGGCCGGTGCCCTCTTGGTCGCCGCGCTCGCGATGGCCACCGACCTCGCGCTCGCGCTCGTCCAGCGGCTCGTCGTCTCACGCGGGCTGTCCGGCCGGTACCGACGCACGCGCACGCTCACCCGTGACGAAGCGCCCGCCGGCGACCTCGTCGCCCAGACCTAGCCCGGCCGCCGGCGCAACCCGCTGACAGGCACGTCTCCCCTGACCCCCCCCCCCGCCCCCCCCCCCCCC
>DASSTJ010000064.1:0-17105 GCA_035707965.1 Actinomycetales bacterium | reverse complement strand
TCGACGCGAGGACGCGACGCGCCTCCGCCACCTCGCGCTCAAGTCGCCGCACCTGCTCTTCCGCGCCACCACCGACCGGCACGCCAGCTCCCTCCCAGTCAGGACTCGGTCCCAGGTCGACCGGGAACGCACGAGACTTGAGCCAGCTGAGCGGCGCACTGCGTGCTATGCGGCACGAAAGACGTGCTCTCGGTGGTACGCGAGGTACGACTGCTGCTCCGGGCGAAAGCGTGGCGTCGACATCGCCGGGTCCATGTGGATCTTCTGGATGTCATCACGAGGCAACGACGGGGAAACGACGAGCCGACTGTCCGAGGAGAACGTCACCAGGCCGCGGTCGAACAGCCGGTCGAACGTCGGGGTGAGCATCAGACCGTTGAAGGGATCGAGCCGTTCCCCGTTCGTATGGCACCTGAACCACGGCTTGATATGGCTAGCCAAGAGCAGGGCCGGGTTCCTCACCCCGGTAAAGCGGCACTCCGGTTCGACGTAGGAAACGCCTTCCCGGAAGCGGCCCTGACCACGCCTGGCGGCGATGAGCGCCTCCTTCTCCGTTGCCTCGAGCGCAGACCGCCGGAGAAACGCTTCTACTCGATCTTCACCAAGGCGTTGGAGGCGTTCGCCATGCGCCACGAGCTCCTGCGCGAATTGCTGCTCGACTGTTGAGTCGATCTTGCTGAGGAGGGCCAGCGCGAACGGTTCAGGCAGCTCGAACAGATACGCGGTGAAGCCGTTACCGTTCTTCTGCATGGGCGAGTACTTCTCCGGCGCCAGTGGCAGCAGTTCGTCCTTGTAGTCCTTGGGGCGTACCCGCTTCGGCCTCGGGATCTCCTGAAAGTCGACGTCGACTCGCCAACCGAGGTCGGCCCACACATCCCCGGCCGCTCCGAACTCCACGGGCTTTGGAGCTTCGTACGCGGTTGTCCGGGCGATCCCTTGCGCACAGATCTCTCCGCCGGCGTAGGACACCACCACGTCACCCGGCTCAACTCGCCGCATGTTCTCGTAGTACTGGCTGTACGCCCCGTTGTTGTTGCGCTGTGGTGACCACATGTAGCCGCCCGGCACCTCATGCTGGTAGGTGCCGCCCTGGTTCACCCACCAGTAGGCCACTCGCGCAGCTTATGAACCTCACCGGAAACTGTGAAGGGCCAAACGGGCGGCTGTGTGTCAGGTGCCACCGCACATCACGACGTACCGACCTCGTCTGGCTCGAAACGCGGCGACAACGCGTACCGCAGCAGGGCTACGTCCTCGATCTGCCTCACCTCGGCCAGTCGGGCTCGCCGCCCCGGGCACCACGGGAACGTCCCGGGTTCGACGAAGCGCCGCGCCTGCCGGTCCCCGACGAAGAACGGCGCGACGACCAGCTGGAGCTCGTCGGCGAGGTCCTCCGCCAAGAACTGCGTGTGCACGCGCCCACCTCCCTCCACCATGAGCCGACGGACGCCGCGCTCGTGCAGGTCGCCGACGACGTCCCTCGCGGTGAGCTCGTCCCCTGCCGCCACGACGGTCGCCAGCGCCCCGAGGCGCTCCTGAGCAGCGGCCACCACTCCCCTCGGGCAGTACACGAGCTTGTCGACCTCTCCCCTGGTGAAGAAGCGCGCGCGAGGGTCGAGATCTGCCGTCGCCGTCACCGTCACCTTGGTCGGCGACGCGCTCAGCCCCCGTGCAAGCCGATCGCGACGCAGCCTCTCCGAGCGGACGAGCAGCCGCGGGTCGTCGTTCCGGACCGTGGCCGCGCCCACAAGGATCGCGTCGCAGCTCGCCCGCACGCCGTCGACCCGCTCCAGGTCAGCAGCGTTCGACAGCAGCAACCGCTCCCCCGGCCCCGCGTCGAGGTACCCGTCGATCGACATGCTGGCGCTGAGCACCGTGTAGGGACGCTCACCCACGGGTGCCACCGCCCGCGCGCACAGGGACCGGAACGCGTCCCCGAATCGCCCAGGGCGATCCAGCGGGCTCACGCCCGACGAAACGGCGCCAAGCGTCGACGACGAGCACCAGAAGGCCAGGCGCCGTCGCGGCGAGCGCCAGGAGTCCGTAGAGAGCCGCCACCGTCACACCATCCGACGCACCGAGGCCGGCCGCGCCGAAGATCGCTGCGGCACCGCCCTCCCGCGGACCCCAGCCAGCGAAATTGAGCGGCACTGCGGACGCCACGAGCACGAGCAGGCCCGTCGGCAGCAGCGTCCTGACCGACGCCGTCGAACCTGCCGCCTGAGCCGCCAGGACGAACGTCAGCCAGTGCCCGGTCACGATCACTACCGAGGCGAGCAGCACACCGGGCCACGCCGGTCCGAGAAGACCGTGCCGGACGTCGGCGATGACGACCCGTACGGCACCGCGGGCCGGCGACGGAGCGCGGTCCCTGCGTCGAAGCACCGCCGCCACCGCGACGAGCACCGCAATCCCCGCGACGATGGTGAGGACGACAGGGCGGGGCGGCCGCAGCGCCGTCGGCACGAGGAGCACCGCTGCCACCGTCGCCCCGGCCTGCACCAGCTGGCCAGCGGTGCGCTCCCACCACACGGTCCGCAGTCCCAGGCCGGCGCCGTCGGCGGGCGGCCCGTGCCGTGCGCCGCGGTGCACGTCACCCAGGACGCCACCCGGCAGCGTGGAGTTGAGCAGCTGCGACCGGTAGCAGCCCGCCACCGCTGACGAAAGCGGCAGGCGAGCACCCAGCCCGGCGGCCACCAGCGTCCAACGCCAGGCGGCGAACAGGGTGGTCACCGCACCGATGCCGAGTGCCAGCAGAAGCAGTGGAAGGTCGATCCTGCGCGCCGCCTCGTGGAACGGACGCAGGCCCCATGCCAGCAGCACCGTCACGACGATGGCGAGGCCACCGAGCATGCGTGGCCACCGCCACCGCTGGCTCGAACGCATCGACTGCTCCTCCCCGGCCGGCCCGCCCTCTCCCCCACCACGCGGGACTTCGCGACGCGGTTCAGGACGAGGTGTACCGACGACGAGCCAGCGCCGCACTCGAGGCTGGGCCCTCACGCCGCGTCCTCGAGGGTCTCCAGCACGCGCGAGAACGCTTCCCCGGTCGCCGTCCACCTGCGGAGCGTCAAGCGTCGTTCCGCGGCGGAGGCACGGAGCCGCTCTCGCAGGCCGGCGTCGACGAGCCAGCACCGCAGCGCCTCGGTGAGCCCGTCCACGTCTGACGGCGGCACCAGCAGTCCCGGCCGGACGTCGCGAGCACCCGTCCCCAGCGCCTCCGGCACACCGCCGACGTCCGACGCGACGACCGGCAGGCCCCGCGCCAGCGCCTCGGTGACCACGAGCCCGTACGTCTCGACGCGTGAGGGCAGCAGCAGGACGTCGGCACCGGCGTACGCGGCGGCGAGGTCTGTGCCGCACCGGTTCCCGGCCAGGACGAAACGGTCGGCCAGCCCCAGCGCCTTCGCCTCCCGGACCAGCGCGGCGGAGAACGTCGGGTCTCGGCTCGTGGAACCCACGCAGAGGCAGTGCCACGGCAGCTCGCGCAGCTCGCCGAGCGCCGCGAGCAGCACGTCCTGGCCCTTGTGCGGCGTGACGGCGGCGACGCAGAGGAGCTCGGTACCGGTCGTCGTACCTCGCGCGGCATCGGCCTCGTCCACCCCGGGCTCCGCGATGTGCACGCGTCGCTCCTCGAGGCCGTAGGTCTCGACGAGCCACCCCCGCGCCCACGCGCTGGTCGCGACGACGGCCGCCGCAGCGCTGAGCAACGCGGCCTCCGAGCCCTCCGGAGCCCCGCGAGCGACCCCCTCCGGCAGGTGCACCAGGACGACGAGCCGCAGTCGTCTGGCGTGAGCCAGCAGGAGGTCGACCCCACCGTCCGTCAGGAGACCGTCGACGACCACCAGGTCGCCGTCCCGACGTTCGACGAGCTCAGACGCCAGCTGACCGCGCAGGTGCGGCGTCGGTCTCGGCCAGGCGCCCGGAACCTCGTGCTCTCGCACGTCCCAGCCCAGGCCGCGCAGCGCGTCGCAGACCCGGCGGTCGTAGACGTTCCCACCACTGCGTCGGTCGACGTCATCGATCCCCTCGGGGAGCAGGACGTGCACGCGTCTCACAGGTCGCGCTCGTACGTGGCCCAGGCGACGTGCGACTCCCGCAACGTGACCGCGATCGAGGTGACACCCCGGGCGCTGGCACCGAGGTCCCCGGCGAGGATGCGCTCCCCCAGCCGGTCGGCGATCACCTGCGCCAGTCGTTCGGTGGTGGTGTTGACGCCGCCGAAGTCGGGGTGGTCGTCGAGGTTGCGGTAGCTCAGGGGCTCGAGCACCGACCGCAGCTGCTCGGTCGCCGCACCGATGTCGACCACGATGCCGTCGGCATCGACGTCCGGACGACGGAACGTGGCGTCGACGAGGTAGGTGGCCCCGTGCAGGCGTTGGGCCGGTCCGAACACGCTGCCCTGCAGGCTGTGCGCGATCATGATGTGGTCGCGGACGGTCACGCTGAACATGCGGCTACCCCTCGTCGTAGGTGATCGTCTGGCAGAGTGCGCTCAGTCGGCCGTCAGCGATCGCGGCCATGACGTCCGGCAGCTCCTCGAACGGTGACGAGCCGGACAGCAACGCATCAAAGGCGCTGTCGCGCAACAGGTCGAGCGCAAGCGCCAGCCGGTCGCGGTGGGACCTGCTCCCCCGGCGCGCCGCCGCCACGGCACCCACCTGACTCGCCTGGATGCGCAGCCGACCGGAGTGGAACCGCCCGCCCAACGACAGCGTGACGTCGCGGTCGCCGTACCAGCTGAGGTCGACGACCGTGCCCTCGAACCGCAGGAGCTCCAGCGACAGCCGCAGCCCGGACGAGGTCGCGCTCGCGTGGACCACGAGGTCGCACGGACCGACCGCCTCGTCGGGCCGCACGAGCTCGACACCGAGAGCCGCGGCAGCAGCGGCGCGGCTGGGGTCCGGGTCGACGAGCGTCACCTGCACACCGGGGATGCCCCGCAGCAGGCGGGCGACGCAACAGCCCACCATGCCGGCGCCCACGACGGCGACGCGGTCGCCCACCAACGGACCGGCGTCCCACAACGCGTTGACAGCCGTCTCGACGGTGCCGGCGAGCACCGCCCGGGCCGGCGGGACGTCGTCCGGCACGAGAACGACGGCCTCAGCGGGTACGACGTACCGCGTCTGGTGCGGGTAGAGGCAGAACACGGTGCGGCCGCGCAGGTCTGGCGGCCCTTGCTCGACCACCCCCACGTTGAGGTAGCCGTACTTCACAGGTCCGGGGAAGGCGCCCTCCTGCCAGGGCGCGCGCATGACGTCGTGCTGGTCCGGTGGCACACCGCCCCGGAAGACGAGCACCTCGGTGCCCCGGCTGATGCCCGTCACCCGGGTGCGCACCAGCACGTCGGCTGGTCCGACTACCGGCAGGCTGGCTGGCCGGATCTCGCCCACGCCGGGCTCGCGCAGCCAGAACGCACGGGCCTGCGCCACTGGTGCCTCCGTCTCGGGTCAGGCGGCGAGAGCTGATCGAACCAGAGTGCCAGCCGCACCGTGCTAGAGGGCGTGCACTCATCTCACGCGCAGGGAGCGCGCTGGGTTCAGGCCGGCCCGGTGCTAGGGCTCGCCGGGACCGGTGCGCTGCTCGTTGCGCTGGGGTCCACGGTCGGACTCGCGCGCTCCGGCTGGCTCTGCGGTGTCGCAGCGGCGGCGGTCGTCACCGGCCTGCTGAGCGTGGGCCTGCTGCGTGCCCAGCGGCCTCTCGGGCCCGCCGACCGGATCACGTTGGCTCGGGCGGTCCTCGTCTGCGGTGTGACGGCGCTGGCCCTGAGCTCGCCGCTGGGAGCCACGCGCTGGACGATGGTGGCGCTGGCAGCCGTCGCGCTCGTGCTCGACAACGTCGACGGGCGCGTCGCGCGTCGTACCGGGTCTGCGTCGGCACTCGGCGCGCGCTTCGACATGGAGGTCGACGCGCTCCTCATCCTGGTGCTCAGCATCGACGTCTCGCGCCAGCTCGGCGCGTGGGTGCTCCTCATCGGGGCTGCGCGGTACCTGCTGCTGGCGGCCCAGGTCGTCGCCCCGTGGCTGCGCGGCCCCGCGCCCACCCGGTACTGGTGCAAGGTCGTCGCGGCCGTCGAGGGCGTCGTGCTCACGACGGCTGCGGCGCAGGTAGTGCCGACGGGGGTCGCAGCCCTCGCCGTCGGGATCGCTCTGGCGCTGCTCGCGGAGTCGTTCGGCCGCGAGGTGATATGGCTCTGGCGACGTCGTCCCGCGACGCGAAGCCGTCGGGTGCCGCCCTGGGTCGTCACCGCGTCGGCCGCGGTCTTCGTGTGGTCGGCCCTGCTCGCACCGGGCGTCGGCCCGGGCACGGGTGCATGGGTCCTGGAGCAGGTGCCGATCGAGGCCGTCGCGCTGCTCCTCCTCGCCCTCGTGCTGCCAGGTCGCCTGCGGTCGGCCGGAGCGACGACCGTCGGAGCCGCTCTCGCCGTCCTGGTTCTCGTGCACGCTCTCGACGTCGGCTTCGAGCTCGCGCTCGGTCGGCCGTTCCAGCCACTGACCGACTGGACCTACGCGCGCTCGCTCGACGGGCTGCTGCGCCAGTCCCTGGGGCACGGCCGCACGCTCGCGCTGCTGATCGCCACCGCGCTGGCGGCGGTCACCCTCGTCGTGCTCTTGCCGCTCGCCCTCCGGCGCCTCGCGAGTGTGGCGTCGCGACGGCGGGGTGCCGGTCTGCTGGCGACGTCGGTGCTGGCAGCGGTGTGGACGACGTCCGCCTACCTGGGTCTCGAGGCTCGGCCGGGTGCGCCGGTCGCCGCGGCGGGTACGGTCCGGCTCGCGGTCCAGCACGCACGGCAGATCGAGTCCAGCGTGCACGATGGTCGCCGGTTCGCGCTGGCCGCCAGCAGCGACCCGCTGCAGGACGTGTCGCCAGACGGCCTCCTCGCCGGCCTGCACGGCAAGGACGTGCTCTTCGTCTTCGTCGAGAGCTACGGCCGCGTGGCGCTGGAGGGCCCGACGTCCGCACCGGTGCTCCGGACGCTCGACCACGGAACCGCCGGCCTGCGCGCGAGCGGCTACTCGGCACGCAGCGGGTTCCTCACGTCACCGACGTTCGGCGGGATCAGCTGGCTCGCTCACGCCACGCTGCAGTCGGGGATGTGGGTGGACACCCAGGGACGCTACGACGCGCTCATGCGCACGGACCGGATGACGCTCAGCCGAGCGTTCGGGCAGGCGGGCTGGCGCACCGTCGCCGACGTCCCCTCGAACCGGGGCGCCTGGCCGGACGGCAGCACCTTCTACCGGTACGACAAGGTCTACGGCGGCGACGGGGTCGGCTACGCCGGCCCGTCGTTCAGCTACGCCTCGATGCCGGACCAGTACACCCTCGCCGCCTTCGGCCGCCTGGAGCTGGACCGTCGCGACCGGCCGCCCGTCATGGCCGAGATCGACCTGGTGTCGAGCCACACGCCGTGGGCACCGCTGCCTCGCATGGTGCCCTGGGACGCCGTCGGCAACGGCTCCGTCTTCGACCCCATGCCGGCGCAGGGTCAGTCCCCCGCGGTCGTCTGGCAGCACCCCGTCGACGTGCGCCGCGCCTACGCCCAGTCGATCGCCTACTCGCTCGACGCGCTCGTGTCGTTCGTGCGGCAGTCCTCCGACCCCGACCTCGTCGTCGTGGCCCTTGGCGACCACCAGCCGGCCACCGTGGTGTCGGGGGCGAACGCCTCGCACGACGTGCCCGTCAGCGTGATCGCGCGCGACCCAGCGGTGCTGCACCGCATCGCCGGGTGGGGCTGGCAGCCAGGACTCCGCCCGTCGCCGACCGCACCGGTCTGGCCCATGGACGCCTTCCGCGACCGGTTCCTCGCGGCCTTCGGCTCCGGCGCGACTTGACCCTGACGCAGCGTCAACCCTGCACGCTGCCGTCATGAGCATCCCCACCGCGGTCGAGGTCTCCGAACTCGCGATGTCGTACGGCGACGTCGACGTCCTGCGCGGCCTCGACCTCACCGTCCCGACGGGCACCGTCTACGCCCTGCTCGGCCCTAACGGCGCCGGCAAGACCACCGTCGTCCGCATCCTGTCCACCCTCGTCCCGGCCGACTCGGGCCGAGCTGCCGTCGCGGGCTTCGACGTCGCCCGCGACGCCGGCGACGTTCGCCGGTCCATCGGAGTCACCGGTCAGTTCTCGGCGATCGACGAGCTCCTCACGGGGCGCGAGAACCTGCGTCTGATGGCGGACCTGGCCCATCTCAGGTCCGCCGAGTCGGCCCGTCGCGTCGCCTCCCTCCTGGCCAGGTTCGACCTGGACGACGCAGCAGACCGTCGCGCATCGACCTACTCCGGGGGCATGAAGCGCCGTCTCGACCTCGCGATGACCCTCGTGAGCCGGCCTCGCCTGGTGTTCCTCGACGAACCGACGACGGGCCTCGACCCGCGCAGCCGCCGAGAGCTGTGGCGGCTGGTTCGCGAGCTGGTGGCGGACGGCGTGACGATCTTCCTCACCACGCAGTACCTCGAGGAGGCAGACGAGCTCGCTGACCGGGTCGGTGTGCTGCACCAGGGGCGGCTCGTGGCGGAAGGGACGCCCTCCGAGCTCAAGCGCCTGGTCCCCGGGGGCCGAGTGGAGATCACGTTCACCTCGCCGTCCGGCCTCGCGGCCGCGGCAGGCCGAGTCCGCAACGCGGGCGTGGACGAGGCGGCGCTGCTGCTCACCGTCCCCTACGAGGGTGACTTCGCGTGCCTGCAGTCGCTGGTCACCGAGCTCGACGGGGCGTCGGTCGTGAGCTTCGAGGTGCGCACCCCGGACCTCGACGACGTCTTCCTGGCCCTCACCGGTCACGCCGTCCGACCCGTCCTGCCCACCGAGAAGCCGGAGGCCGTCCGATGACCGCGGTCGCTCTCACCAGCCCCCGACCAGTGCGCGACAGCTGGACGATGCTGCGACGCAACCTGCGTCAGATGGTGCGCTACCGGTCGCTCACCCTCATGCTGATCGCCCAGCCCCTCGCCTTCATGCTGCTCTTCGTCTACGTCTTCGGCGGGACGATGGGCCCCGGCATCCGTGGCGGTGACGGCCGTGGCGACTACCTGCGGTTCATCATGCCGGCGATCGTGGTGATGACCATCGCCTCCGTCTCGCTCAGCACCACGTACACGATCGCCCTGGACACGGAGAAGGGCATCGTGGACCGCTTCCGCACGATGCCGATCGCGAGGTCGGCGGTGCTCGCGGGACGGGTGCTCGGCGCCGTGGTGCAGACGGTGGTCGCGCTCGTCGTCGTCCTGGCCGTCGCGCTCCTGCTCGGCTACCGCAGCGGAGGAACGATTCTCGGCTGGCTCGGAGTGACCGGGCTGGTGCTGCTCATGACGCTCTCGCTGACGTGGCTCACCGTCGGGCTCGGCCTCGCGGCGCCCAACGCCGAGACGGCGAGCAACACGCCGCTACCGCTGATGTTCCTGCCTTTCCTCTCCAGCGGCTTCGTGCCGACCGGCTCGATGCCGGTCGGTCTGCGGTGGTTCGCCGAGCACCAGCCGTTCACGCCGATGATCGACACCCTGCGAGCGTGGATGGGCGGCGCTTCCCCCGGGAGCGACGCCTGGTGGGCCGTGGGCTGGTGCTTGCTGATCGGTGTGCTGTCCTTCTGGTGGGCGCGGCGGTTGTTCGCCCGTCCTCAGGCGACGTGAAGGGCGGGGCGCGGACGTGCCGACGAGACCATGCTGACGATCGGCCAGCTCGCCGCCTACACCGGTGTGACGGTGCGGGCGGTGCGCCACTACCACCAGATCGGCCTGCTGCCCGAGCCGGAGCGCGATGCGTCAGGGTATCGCTCCTACGGCGCGACGGACGTCGTCCGGCTGACGAAGATCCGCACGCTGGCCGACGCTGGCGTACCCCTGTCACGGGTCGGCGAGCTGCTCGAGGCAGACGAGGAGACGTTCGCGGCCGCCGTCACGGACATCGACCGACGGCTGCGCGGTGAGATCCGGCGGTTGCAGGCCAACCGCAGCCAGATCGCGCAGCTGGCGGCAGGGGACGGTCTGCTTCTCCCGCCGGACGTCGTGGCCTACCTCGAGCGACTGCGGGAGCTCGGCGTGTCGGAGCGCATGGTCCAGGGCGAGCGCGATGGCTGGATCCTCATCGCGGCGCGCTGGCCGGACCGGGTGGCCGAGTGGATGCCGGCGAAGTGGGCCCAGCTGGACGACCCGAAGAACATCCGGCTCTACCAGCTGCTCGGCGAGGTGCTCGAGAGCGACCAGGACGACGACCCGCGGGTCGAGGAGGCCGTCGACCTGCTCGTGGCGATCGTCGAGGAGGCCGCGGGGCGAGGCGAGCTCGACCATCCCGACGCGGCGTTCGACGACACGCCGTTCGTCAAGCTGCTCGACGCTCTGGTGGTCGAGCTCGACCCGCGGGGCGAACGACTGCTCGCTCTGCTGCGTGAGCGCGGTTGGAGCGGCTGGACCCGGATGGAGCGGCTCTGACCGGTCTCAGTGCACGGCTGCGTGCCGCAGGTGGAGCCGTTCGGCGAGGCCGCCCTCAGCACGCCAGGGGTACTCGTGCTGCAGCTCCCAGAGGCTGGCCACGAGAGCCACGATCTCCGCGACGCCGGCCGTGATACCCGTGGTGCTCACCCAGATCTCGTGCACGCCGAACAGTCCTACGGTCGCGGCGATCACGAACGCCAGCAGCGTCGTCCCACCGAAGCCGGCGGCGAGGAACAGCGGCACCCAGCGGCGCCACGTCACCAGCAGCACGGCGATGACGACCCCTGCCACGACATTGAGCAAGAACAGCGGCCCGATCACGCTGACGCCGTGGTAGGCGTCGATCCAGACCTTGAGGTGCACCGCCGCCGAGACCAGGACCGCGGCGGCCGCGACCATGCGCATCCACATGACCTTCTCCGTTCTCGAAGCGTCCCGCCGGAGGGGCGGGTCCCTGCTACGACCCACGCATCGTCAAGGGCTCGGGTTCAGCCGCCGTCCGTGTCATGACGTGCGTCGCGGCCCCGCCGGCGGACCGGCCGGGCCGCCCCTCGAGTCTCGGCGCGCCGCCGAACTCAGCGCACGCGGTGCGGGAACTGGCCGATGATCCCGGCGGAGAGCATGTCAGCCATGTCGAGGATGTGCGCGTGCACCTCGTCGTACTCGGCGACGCTGCCGGCGTAGTCACCGGACAGCTCGTCGGCCGCCTCGGTCAACGTCTGGTCGAGGTGGACGCGCATGTCGTCGCGCATCAGTGCCTTCGGCCAGAACCGAGGGTTGGCCTTCGCCAGGAAGTCCGCGATGTCGTTCGCGTTCGCGTACCAGCGGTTCTTCGCGTCGTCGAAGGCCACGGTGTCGCCCGACTTCGCGGCCTGCATGACCTCCACCGCGATGGTGATGTGGTCGTGCAGCAGCGCGCTGAGCTGGTCACCGGCCGCCTTGCCGTAGAACGGCTTGACGGCATCACCGATGTCGTCCTGGTTGCGCAGCAGCCGGGTGGCCGTCTCCGGGAAGCCGGCGGAGCCGTCCGCGAACTCGACGATCGCGAGCCGCGTCCAGGTGACGTGGTCTTCCCAGAGCTTGCGCATCTGGTCGTGGAAGGCTTGCTGCGCGGCGGTTCGGGGTGGCTGCATG
The DNA here is from genome assembly GCA_035707965.1 of Actinomycetales bacterium. Lineage (GTDB taxonomy): Bacteria > Actinomycetota > Actinomycetes > Actinomycetales > Angustibacteraceae > DASSTJ01. The sequence goes on along the minus strand of DASSTJ010000064.1, from coordinate 5,538 downwards.
TCGTGGTGGCCATGTGCCGTCAGCGACACCGCGTCGGCGTTCGGGGCACGCAACCCCCACACGAGAAGACTGAGCAGGGCGGCGACCAGGCTCACAGGGACGAGGACGACGAGCCGCCTGCGGCGGACCAGATCAGCGGTCATGGTGGTGCTCCTGTCGGTGGCAGTCGGACGGTTGACCGGTGGTCGGTCGACGCCGATGCTTGAGCCCGGAGAGGACCGCCATGGTGTGTGCGTCGCAGTGCCGCCGCGTCTTACCGCACGTCGTGCGTTCGGTAAGACCTGTGGCCCGGCAGCAAGCGAACCAGGTATGAGCACGCACGACGTCCAGATGACGCGGTCCTGCACCGGTCGGGGACCTTCGGTCGACGTGACGACGTGGCGGCGGTGCCGACTGCTCGAGGCCGGCTTCGAGCCGTACCTCGCCCAGGCACTGGCGTCCGCGGACGTCGATGTCCACGCGCTGCTTCAGCTGGTCGACCGGGGCTGCGAGCCACGGCTCGCCGCCCGGATCCTCGGCCCGGTTGACGCCGACCTGGAGCCGTGGTGACCGTCACCGAGCCCGGCGGAGCGCGGGTGGGGGTCGTGCCCCGACCGGCGGAGGTCATCCAGCCAGTCGAGGCCGGTATGGTCGCCGACCAGTCCCGGACGGCGGTGGACTGGCCGGCGGCTCTGACCGCAGGCGGCGCCTGCGAGCAGCAGGCGCTTCGTGAGCTTCACGGGCTGATGCTGCGTGCCTCCCGGCACCAGGTGCGCCGGATGCACGGCCTGATCACCGACCTGGGGCCGGACCGGTGCGACGAGATCGCGCAGACGGCCGCCGACGAGGCGCTCACCGTCCTGCTCACCAAGCTGCACACCTTCGAGGGCCGCAGCCGGTTCACCACGTGGGCCTACAAGTTCGCGATCCTCCAAGCTGCGACGGAGGTGCGCCGCCAGGCGTGGGCGGGACGCGAGGTGAGCCTCGACGGGACGGCGACCTGGACCGAACCCGGCGATGGACCTGAGGGCGAGGCGGTGGCGAGCGACCTGGCCGGCGCCGTCGTCCGGGCCATGGAGCTGGCGCTGACCGGCTACCAGCGCAAGATCGCCGTGGCGCTGCTCATCGACCTGGTTCCCATCGACGTCCTGGCGGAGCGCCTAGGCACGACGCGCGGCGCGCTCTACAAGACCCTGCACCTGGCCCGGACGCGGATCCGCGCGTACCTCCGGGCCGCCGGCTACCTCGATGACGGGGGGAACAGCTGATGTCCGTCGGGCCGTCCGCTGACCAGGTTCGGCTGCTCACGACCCCGGCAGAGCCGTGGCTGTCCTGCGACGACTGCTTTCACCTCATGGACGTCGTCGTCGACCAGCTGGTGGCGACGAGCCGACCGGTCGAGGAGCTGCCCCGGCTGCGAGCGCACCTGCGGGCGTGTCCGGCGTGCGCCGAAGAGGTCGACTCGCTGCTCGAGCTCACGTGCGACGACGCCCGCGTCGACAGCGCGCCTGCCCGTGCAGCGCTCGGCCTGGGCGACGGAGCGCTCCCCCGCTGAGGCACCCGGCACCCGGCATCCGGCGCGAGCGCTCTCCGGACCCCGAGGTCACCGGTCCATGACGAGGCGTGCGGCGGACGGCGATCAGGAGTGGTTGACGAAGTCCCGCACGACCTCGGCGAACCGGTCCGGCTGCTCCAGGTGCGGGAAGTGCCCGGCTCCCTCGAACAGCTCGATCCGGCAGCCCGAGATGGCGTCCTGTGCCGTGGTCGCATGCGACACCGGGATGATCCGGTCGCGGGTGCCCCACACGACCAGCGTGGGCAGCGGCTTGACCTCGGGCAGGAAGTCGTGCGCGCTGACGCTCTGACCACCAGCGTCGATGACCGCACGCGTCGTTGCGAGGAACGCCCGACGACTGTCCGCGTCGCCGAGTGAGGTGAACCCCTCCCACACGGCGCTCAGGTCCGAGCCGGGTCTCCAGCCGACCTTGCCCAGGATCCGGCCGACGCTCTGCACCCGTCCCAGCACCCAGCTCGAGGCGATGACGGGGAGGACGAGCTCCGCACCGGGCAAGGTCGCCGATCTCAGGAGGAGATTGACCTCACGACCGAGCCCGCCGCTGCCGACGAGCACGAGCCGCTCGACGCGTTCAGGGAACAGGTAGCAGAACTCCATCGAGATGCCCCCGCCGAGCGAGTGCCCGACGAGGGTGACGCGCTCCACCTCTAGGCGGTCGAGGAGGTCCCGCAGCGTGGCCGCGTGCGCGCCGAGGGAGTAGTCCCCCACCGGCTTGGCGGAGGCACCGTGGCCGAACAGGTCCGGGATGATCACGCGATGGGCGTCGTCCAACCGGTCGATGAGGTCGACCCAGTTGCGGTGGGAGCCGAGCAGCCCGTGGACGAACAGGACCGCCGGGCCCGCGCCGCTGTCCACGTAGGACAGGTCGTGCCCGTGGAGCGTCGCGCTCGTGGGTGTCAGGCTGCTCACCGCACCTCCGGGGCTCGTTCGGCTACCCAAGAGTAACTTGCGTGGCGCCGCCGAGCGGTCACCCCGCCGTCGCTCTCCGGTCTCGGTCTCGTCGGCGGGTCGACCGGCTACGCGGTTTGCTGCGCCCTACCGTGTAGCGACCGCCAGAGGTGGCCGGACGTCGGCGCGATCCGGGCTGTCCTCGATCGGCCAGCCCCGCCTCAACAGAACGGACCGTCGTATGCCGTCCTCATCGACGACGCGCCGCCGGCTTCTGACGAGAGCGGCCTCCTCGTGAGGCTCGTCCTGATCGGCACCGTGGTCTCCCTGCTCGTCGGGTTGCTCGGCACGCGCGCATACATCAGGTTGGCGACGAGGAAGGGCTGGGGCCAGTTCGTCCGTGACGACGGACCGACGTCGCACCACGTCAAACGAGGCACGCCGCAGATGGGCGGCCTCGTGATCATCTCCGCCACCGCACTCGGTTACGGCATGGCTCACCTGCTGACGTGGAGCGCCGCCAGCGTCTCGGGCCTGCTCGTGCTCTTCCTCATGACGGGGATCGGCTTCGTCGGTTTCCTCGACGACTGGACCAAGATCCGACAGGAACGGTCGCTGGGCCTGCGTTCGAGAGAGAAGCTGATCGGTCAGACCGTGGTGGCGGTCGTCTTCGCGATCCTGGCGACGAACTTCCCGCGCAACGGCATCACCCCCGCCAGCTTCCACATCTCCTTCATCCGCGACACCTGGGTCGACCTGGCGGTCTTGGGTCCGGTCATCGGGGTCATCCTGTTCGTGCTCTGGGCGAACCTGATGATCACTGCCGGCAGCAACGGCGTGAACCTCACCGATGGTCTGGACGGCCAAGCGGCGGGTGCCTGTGTCATGGTGTTCGGCGCCTACGTGCTCATCAGCGTGTGGCAGTTCAACCAGAACTGCCAGACCTTGGCGTCAAGCAAGTGCTACGAGGTGCGGGACCCACTCGACCTGGCAGTCGTCGCCGCCTGCGTGGCGGCCGCCTGCTTCGGCTTCCTCTGGTGGAACGCGGCACCGGCGCGCATCTTCATGGGCGACACGGGCTCGTTGGGACTGGGAGCCGCGCTGTCCGGACTGGCCATCATGACGCGCACCGAGCTGCTGATGGTCGTCCTCGGCGGGCTGTTCGTGCTGGAGACGATGTCGGTCATCCTGCAGGTCAGCTACTTCAAGATGACCAAGCGGAGCAACGGCGGCGTCGGCAAACGCCTCTTCCTGATCACCCCCATCCACCACCACTTCGAGATGCTCGGCTGGGAGCAGATCACCGTCACGATCCGCTTCTGGATCCTCTGCGGGATCTGCGTCGTCGCCGGTCTGGGACTGTTCTACGCGGAATGGGTCGTCGGCCTCTGACGCCCGACGGCTACGCGGGAGTCGTCTGCGTCTCCCGGGCTCGTGAGCCGACCGACTGAACGGCACTGGTCAGGCAGCAGAGCAAGAGGCCCGGACACCGAGGTGTCCGGGCCCCTTGCTTCCGAAGAGATCAGCTGTCAACGGTCATCCAACATCCGTCCAACGGTCACCGAATGTCCGGCGCCGGAATCGACGCCCTCGGGACCCAGCGGCGACCCGGAACTTGTGCTGCGTGGCGCCGAGCGCCACGAGGCTGTGCACGATCGAAACGAGGGAGGGCCTGTACTGCCTCGTAGAAGGACCGGGCCCTGAGGGGCGTCATGGTGACGTTCAAGCCCTGGTCTGGCGACGTCTGGCGCTGCCCGCTGCCCAGGTTCTTCTCAGCATCACCCTCGAACCGCCGATCCGGTGGTTAGCGTCCTCGCCGAGGCAACCGTCGTCGTGCCGGCACTACCTCGACCGAGGTCCCCCCTATGTGAACCGGAGTACCCGCATGTCCGAGAACCCACGGCAGTACCGGCCAGGCGACGTCGAGAACGGCCACCGGCTCAGCGAGAACGGCACTTGGGAGCCGCTGCCGGTGCCCGCGCAGCAGCCGAAGCAGAAGAAGCCGTTCTACAAGCGCTGGTGGGCCATCACCCTCGCCGTGCTGATCATCCTTGGCGCGTTCGGTGCGATCGGCGGCAATAGCGACGACACCGCAACGACGGCCAAAGGCAAGCCGAGCTCGAGCCAAACCTCGGCCGCGGAGCAGCAGCCCGTCGCCGAGGACACGCCCTCCTCGGCCTCGTCGTCCTCGACCACCACGACGGCTCCATCGCCCTCGTCCACCCCGACGAAGGCCACGCCGAAGCCGAAGCCGACCCACAAGCTGACCGCAGGCGAGGAGCAGGCAATCGGCGCGGCGCAGGACTACCTGGACTTCCAGCCGTTCAGCCGCAAGGGCCTCATCCAGCAGCTGCACTCGGACGCCGGCAGCGGCTTCTCGCTGCACGATGCGACGTACGCCGTCGACCACATCAAGGTCAACTGGAACGAGCAGGCGGCCAAGGCCGCCAAGCAGTACCTGGAGATGATGCACTTCTCCCGCAGCGGACTCATCCAGCAGCTTGAGTCGTCCGCCGGCAGCGGCTTCACCCACGCCCAGGCGGTCTACGGCGTGAATAAGGCCGGCCTGTGACCCGTCGCCTCCTGACGGTCAGCCTGTCCGGACCCACGCTCACCGCGTGCTGCGGTCGGGCCGGATCGGACGCGGTGAGGGACCTCGACGAAGTGGCATCTGGCCACGTCGCTCGACATCTGCAACATCTTCGACGAGGACTGGGCTGACCTGGGCGCCGATGATCACACCCTGACGCTGGAAGGCCAAGGCGAGCAGGACTCGACCGGCGCGCCGATCAGCAAGATCGCGTGCGCGCCGAGCAAGATCAGGACGCCGACCGGTCGTGTCGCAAATCAAGTCGACCGGACCTGCGCTATGGATGGAGCAGGACGCCACCTGGGAAGGCCTCGGCGCTCGCTGGCCACGGCCAGCCGTTCTCAGCAGCCGACCCGCCCTCAGGTGCGTCCATGGACGTCGACAGCGCCAGCGAGACCTCGTTGGCGTCGCCCTGACCGACGTCGGGGCAAAACGCAAGGACAGTCAGGACGACGTTGTCGACGGCGCTCTGCCCTTTGCCGTTCTTGACGAACGACAGGTCGTG
>DASSTJ010000063.1:0-2896 GCA_035707965.1 Actinomycetales bacterium | reverse complement strand
AGCGACGTCCAACGCTCGTCGCCCGCGAAGACGTCGGCGTAGTCCTTGGTGAACATGTCCTGCGTCAGCGACGTGGACACGACCTGGTCGACGTCCTCGGGGGTCGGCCAGATGTCGCGCAGGAACACGTCCTGACCGCTCTCGTCCTGGCCGAGCGGCTCGCTGTCGAAGTCGAAGTCCATCGTGCCGGCGAGCGCGTAGGCGATCACGAGCGGCGGCGACGCCAGGTAGTTCATCTTCGTGTCCGGGTTGATGCGGCCCTCGAAGTTTCGGTTGCCGGACAGGACCGACACGAGCGCCAGGTCCTCGGTCTGAACCGCTGCGGAGATCTCGTCCGCCAGCGGGCCCGAGTTGCCGATGCACGTGGTGCAGCCGTAGCCGACCAGGTTGAACCCCAGCTTCTCCAGGTACGGCAGGACGCCGGCCTTCTCGTAGTAGTTCATGACGACCTTGCTGCCCGGAGCCAGCGTCGTCTTGACCCAGGGCTTGCTGGCGAGGCCGCGCTCGACGGCCTTCTTCGCCAGCAGGGCGGCGGCCATCATCACCGACGGGTTCGAGGTGTTGGTGCACGACGTGATGGCGGCGATGGCGACGTGGCCGTGGTCCAGCTCGAAGCTGCGCCCGTCCGCCAGGGTGATCGGTACCCGACGACGGGGCCGGTCGCTCATCGGCGAGTGGTCGTGGTCGTGCGGCTGGTCAGCCGGGTCCTGACCCCCGGCGATCGCGGGGGCGTCGCTCGCCGGGAACGACTCCTTGGACGCCTCGTCGACCTTGCCCTTCTCGATCGCGTAGTCGTCCGTCACGTAGTCGACCAGCGCGCGGCGGAAGCAGTCCTTGGCCTCGGTGAGGACGACCCGGTCCTGCGGGCGCTTCGGTCCGGCGATGCTCGGCACGACCGTGGACAGGTCGAGCTCGAGGTGCTCGGAGAACCGTGGCTCCACGCTCGGGTCGTGCCAGAGTCCCTGCTCCTTCGCGTAGGCCTCCACGAGCGCGACCTGCTCCTCGCTGCGGCCGGTGAGCCGCAGGTATGCCAGCGTGACGTCGTCCACCGGGAAGATCGCGCACGTGGAGCCGAACTCGGGGCTCATGTTGCCGATCGTCGCGCGGTTGGCCAGCGGCACCGCGGCCACGCCCTCGCCGTAGAACTCGACGAACTTGCCGACGACGCCGTGCTCGCGCAGCTGCTCGGTGATCGTGAGCACCACGTCCGTCGCGGTCGCACCGGAGGAGATCGAGCCGGTCAGCCTGAAGCCGACGACGCGCGGGATGAGCATCGACACCGGCTGGCCGAGCATCGCGGCCTCCGCCTCGATGCCGCCGACGCCCCAGCCGAGGACGCCCAGCCCGTTCACCATCGTCGTGTGCGAGTCGGTGCCGACCAACGTGTCGGGGTAGGCCACGACCTCATCGCCGTCGGCGGCGCGCGTCATGACGACCCGGGCCAGGTGCTCGATGTTGACCTGGTGCACGATGCCGGTTCCGGGCGGTACGACCTTGAAGTCCTCGAACGCCGTCTGGCCCCAACGCAGGAACTGGTAGCGCTCACCGTTGCGCTGGTACTCGAACTCGACGTTGCGCTCGAACGCGTCGGCGGTGCCGAACAGGTCGGCGATGACGGAGTGGTCGATGACGAGTTCGGCGGGCGCCAGCGGGTTGATCTTGCTGGCGTCACCGCCGAGGTCGCGCATCGCCTCGCGCATGGTGGCCAGGTCCACGATGCACGGCACGCCCGTGAAGTCCTGCATGAGGACCCGGCCGGGGGTGAACTGGATCTCGGTGTCGGGCTCGGCGGACGGGTCCCAGCCGGCCAGTGCCCGCACGTGCTCGGCCGTGGTGCTCACGCCGTCCTCGGTGCGCAGGAGGTTCTCGAGCAGCACCTTGAGGCTGAAGGGCAGGTCTGCGGCGCCCTCGATCCCGCTCAGCCGGTAGATCGTGTACGTCTGCCCGCCGACCTCCAGGACGCCCTTGGCGCCGAAGCTGTCTGTGCTCACGAACGTTTCCTTCCGTCGTTCCCACGAGGACCAGGACTACTTTATCTTGACGTCGAGATACTTTCTACCAGATGGGCGACGCACTCGACGTGCTGGGTCATCGGGAAGGCGTCGAAGGCGCGCACCCGCTGCAGCCGGTAGCCCTGCTCGGCAAACAGCGCGACGTCCCGCGCGAGGGCGGCGGGGTCGCAGGCCACGTAGGCGACGGCCCGGGGACGACGGCGCGCGACCTCCCGCACCACAGGCGCCCGAGCGCCGGTACGGGGCGGATCCAGGACGACGAGGTCGCACCGGTCGGGGATCGAGCCGACGGGCGCGACTCTGCCCCGCAGCACCGCGTCGACCCGACCGCGCACCAGCCGCACGTGAGGCAGGTCGTGGAGGTTGCGCCGCGCGTCGCGGACAGCCTTCTCGTCGGACTCGACCGCCACCACCTCACCGCTTCGCCCCACCCGTTCGGCGAGCGCCGCCGCGAACAGGCCCGCGCCGGCGTACAGGTCCAGCACGCGCTCCCCCGGCCGGGGCGCCAACGCGTCGAGCACCGCCTCGACGAACGTCGACGCGGCACCGGGGTGCACCTGCCAGAAGCCAGTGCCAGCCACGCGGAAATCACGCTCCCAGGCGCCGACCCGCACGGTCTGCCGCACCCAGCCGCGACCGCGCAGCGGCGACGGCGCGGCAGCCGGCGCGCGCCGACCAGGGCGTCCCTGGTCGGCGGCGACGAGGGCCACACCGCGCGGCGCCCGCTGCAGCGCCACCTCGGCGGGACCGTGGACGACCACGACCACGTCGTCCGGGTCGGTGCCCGAGACGACGTCCACGCCGTCCACCCCCGGCCACCGGGCCGCCGTCACCGGCACCGCCTGGACCCGTGCGTACGCGATCGGGCAGGTCTCGACCGGCAC
>DASSTJ010000062.1:0-4716 GCA_035707965.1 Actinomycetales bacterium | reverse complement strand
AGCAGGTCGAGACCCGCGCTCTCGAGCTTGAGGCCGACCTCCTCGCTGATGACCTGGCCACCGGTGAGGATCGCGATGTCCTGCAGCATGGCCTTGCGGCGGTCACCGAAGCCCGGAGCCTTGACCGCGACGGACTTGAAGGTGCCGCGCAGCTTGTTCACGACGAGCGTCGAGAGGGCCTCGCCGTCGACGTCCTCCGCGATGATGACCAGCGGCTTGCCGGACTGCATGACCTTCTCGAGCAGCGGCAGCAGGTCCTTGACCGTGGAGACCTTGGAGTTGACGACGAGGATGTACGGGTCCTCGAACTCCGCCTCCATACGCTCCGGGTCGGTCACGAAGTAGCCGGAGATGTAGCCCTTGTCGAAGCGCATACCCTCGGTGAGCTCGAGCTCGAGGCCGAAGGTGTTGGACTCCTCGACGGTGATGACGCCTTCCTTGCCGACCTTGTCCATCGCCTCGGCGATGAGCTCGCCGATCGAGGGGTCACCGGCGGAGATGCCGGCGGTCGCGGCGATCTGCTCCTTCGTCTCGACCTCACGGGCCGAGGCGAGCAGCTGCTCCGAGACGGCCTCGACGGCCTGCTCGATGCCACGCTTGAGGGCCATCGGGTTGGCACCGGCGGCCACGTTGCGCAGGCCCTCACGGACCAGCGCCTGGGCGAGCACGGTGGCGGTGGTGGTGCCGTCGCCGGCGACGTCGTCCGTCTTCTTGGCGACCTCCTTGACGAGCTCCGCACCGATCTTCTCGTAAGGGTCGTCGAGCTCGATCTCCTTGGCGATGCTCACACCGTCGTTGGTGATCGTGGGAGCGCCCCACTTCTTCTCCAGGACGACGTTGCGGCCACGCGGGCCGAGGGTGACGCGCACGGCGTCGGCGAGGACGTTCATGCCCCGCTCGAGACCGCGCCGAGCCTCCTCGTCGAAGGCGATGATCTTGGCCATGCTGGGTGGTTCCTCCCGTAAGCGGGTGGTGGTGACCGAGCGGTGCCCGCGACGGACGACCCGGGGCTCCGCGCTCCTGTCACGCGGCGCCGTCGGGCCTCACCGGACCGGTCGACGTGTGTGGCACTCCTGGCTCGCGAGTGCTAGCCCCATGATTAGCACTCGACCCCCCGGAGTGCAAATGCCGGAGGCTCCAGTGCACATGCCGCAGGCTCCGCTGTGCGTGCCCGTTCGCGCAGGGCGCAGCGACGCTGAAGGCTCCCGCGGACGGGGCCGCCCGCAGTACCGTCGAGCGCGTGGACGAGGCACCCGTGCGAGGGGTCGACCGCCTGCGACAGGTGGTCAACGTGATCACGCTCGCGACGCCGCTCGGACTGCTCCTCGCCAGGCTCGGCCACGCCCACCTGCGCCCCGGTCCGCACGGCACGAGGGTCGCCGCCGGCTACCGGTCCGGCTTCCCTGCTCCCCGCGCCTCGGCCGTCACCATCGGGGACGTCATCCTGCTGCGGCTGGACGACGAGCAGCTGGCTGAGCGACCCCGCCTCCTCACGCACGAGTCCCGCCACAGCGCGCAGTGGGCGAGCCTTCTCGGCGTCCTCGGCTTTCCCCTCGCGTACGGGCTGGCCTCGCTGTGGTCGTGGCTGCGGTGCCGCAATATGGCCCTGCGCAACGTCTTCGAGGTGCGAGCCGGCCTGGCCGACGGCGGCTACCAGGCGCCGGGACCACCGAGGCCGCCCACGCGCGACATCGTCTGACGTCGGAGCCGGCTGTCGTCTGGGGCGGGCCTCCTCTGGGCCGGGCCTCCTCTGGGCCGGGCCACCTCTGGACCGGGCGTCGAGGGACGCTCAGCCGGAGTAGTCCGACCCGATGACGACGGTGATCCGGTCGGAGCCGAACTCGCTGCTCTGCTGGACCTTGGGGTCACCACCGATGTCGTCGGCGACGGCCCGCGCGGTCGCGCCCTGGTCGGCGCGAGCGTAGAACACCGTCGTCGGCGGCTGGCTCTTGCGGTAGTTGTCCGTGGTCGGCACCGTCCAGCCAGCGGATCGCAGCGTCGCCGCGACGCTGGCCGCGAGACCGCTCGTGCGCGTCGCGTTGAGCACGGTCACCCGGATGCTGTGGTCCACGGTGCTGGCCGGGCTGCTCGAGGGCGACGCCGGGGAGCTGGGGCCGCGGGACGACGTCGGCGACGGCGAGCCGCCCTTGGCCGGCGTCGTGGGGGCTGTCGGCACGGTGGCCTGCGGCGCCGACCCGCCGTCGTCCGAGCCGCTGGGCGTGATCGTCGAGGCTGTCGAGCGGGTCAGCGCCCAGGCGCCGAGGCCGATGAGGACGACGGCGAGCAGCACAGCCACCGTGGGAACGAGATCGCGCCAGGCGCCTCGGCGCGGCCGGTGGGCGCCCGTCCGGGACGGCAGCGCGCGGGCGGGGTCGGTACGAGGGTCACTCATGCCGGGACCGAAGGACTCAGGGCCGCGGGCCGGCTGGTGTGGTCGCTCAGACCTGCATGCCGAGTCGGCGCGCCGAGCGCGCGCGCTGGCGCGACGCCCGCATGCGACGCAGCCGCTTGACCAGCATGGGATCGAACTCCAGGGCGTCCGTGCGGTCGATCAGCGCGTTGAGCACCTGGTAGTACCGCGTCGAGGACATGTCGAACAGCTCGCGGATCGCCTGCTCCTTGGCGCCCGCGAACTTCCACCACTGCCGCTCGAACGCCAGCAGCTCCTTCTCGCGGTCGGACAGGCCACTCCCGGACGGCGAGCCGGCGTGGCGGCCTGCGGTCGGGTCGGCGGCGACGTCCATGATCGGCTCCTGCCTTGGTTCGACTGGCTGCACGGCAACTGCTCGGCCACCTTACCTGCCGAACCACACCGGTGTCATTCTGCCGCGCCCGCTCACCTGACCGGCGCACACGGACGTGCTCGTCGAGCCCTGAGCTCATGCCATCGTGTCCAGGATGTTCGAGATGTCGGCCTCCGTCGTCCGAGGGTTGACGATCGCGAAGCGCGTCACGGTCTCCCCCTCGTGCGAGGTGGGGACGACGAACGCGAAGTTCGCGAGCAGCAGCCGGTCCGACCACACCTGGTACTGCTGCGGCGTCCAGCCGATGCGGCGGAAGACCACCACCGAGGTGTCCGGCTGCCGCAGCAGCTCGACGTACTCGCGGCGCTCGATCTCCGTCGCGGCGAACCGAGCGACCTCGAGCGTGCGCTCGATCGCCTCGCCGTAGGCCCGGGTGCCGTGCGTGGCCAGGCTGAACCAGAAGGGCAGGCCCCGGGCACGACGAGTCAGGCCGACGGCGTAGTCCGCCGGGCTCCAGTCGGCGCTCTCGGTGAGGACGTCGAGGTAGCTGGCGTTCTGCGTGTGGGCCGCCCGCGCCACCATCGGGTCGCGGTACAGCAGGGCGCAGCAGTCGAACGGCGCGAACAGCCACTTGTGGGGGTCGACGATGAACGAGTCCGCCCGCTCGACACCGTCGTACAGGTGCCGGATGCTCTGCGCCGCCAGCCCCGCACCGCCGTAGGCGCCGTCGACATGGAACCAGACGCCGAGCTCGGCGCAGACCGCCGCCACCGAGTCGAGGTCGTCGACGATGCCGAAGTTCGTGGTGCCGGCCGTCGCCACGACGGCGAACAGTCCGTCGGTCCCGACCGAGTCCAGGGTCGCGCGCAGGTTCTCGCCGGTGAGCCTGCCGTGCTCGTCGACGGGGACGCCGATGAAGTCGACGTCCATCACGTCGCAGGCGCTCTTGATCGACGAGTGCGCCTGCGTGGTGGCCGCGACCTTCCAGCGCGCGGGCAGGTCGCCGGCGTGCGCGGTGCGTGCCGCGTGGCGCGCCGCGACGAGGGCCGAGAGGTTGCCGACGGTGCCGCCCGGCACGAACACCCCGCCGGCCTCTGGCGGCAGGCCGGCGAGATCGGCCACCCAGCGCAGCGCCGCGTTCTCGGCGTAGACCGCGCCGGCGCCCTCGAGCCACGAGCCGCCGTAGATGGACGACGCCGCCACCACGAGGTCGAACAGCGAGCTGGCCTCGGTGGGAGCGCACGGGATGAAGGAGAGGTACCGGGGGTGGTCCACCGAGATGCACGCCGGTGCCAGCTCGTCGGCGAACAGCCGGAGGGCCTGAAGCCCACCGAGACCGTCCGACGTGATCGTCGCGCCGGCGACCTCCGCCAGCTCGGCCGGCGTGCGTGGGCCGTCGAGCGGCACCGGGTCCAGGCGCAGGCGGTGCTGCGCGTACTCGAGGATGGCCTGGCTCAGCGCCTCGGTGTCGGCGTCGTAACGGTGCACGACTGGCGAGTGTAGAAGGCCCGACGACGCCGCGACGGCCCCCAGCCGCTGCTGGGGGCCGTCGCGGGGTCGGCGGGGTACCGCTCGTCAGTGCGGCAGGCGCAGCCGCTGCCCGACCCGGATGAGGTTCGGGTTCGAGCCGATGCTGCCCTTGTTGGCCTGGTACAGGGCCTGCCACCCGCCGCGGACGTGCTTGCGGTGGGCGATGGCGCTCAGCGAGTCGCCGGCCCGGACCACGTAGGAGCCGTACGCCGCCGTGCTGGTCGCGCGCTTCTTGGCGGCCGTGCGGGACGAACGCTTCGTGACCTTCTTCGTGGCCTTCTTCTTCGTGATCGCCGTGCGCGTCGTCGAGCGGCTCACCGAGCTGCCGCTCGCGTCGGCGCGGGTCAGGCCGAGCTTGCGGGAGCAGGCGGGCCAGGCGCCCCAACCCTGCCGGTCCAGCACCTTCTCGGCGATCGCGATCTGCTCGGCGCGGCTGGCGCGG
>DASSTJ010000061.1:0-14336 GCA_035707965.1 Actinomycetales bacterium | reverse complement strand
ATCGCGCGACGCATGGCGAGCGCGGCCTCGCGGCCGTGGGCGCGCGCGATGGTGCTGACGCCCTGCGGCAGCAGCGCGGAGCACCAACCACCGTTCCGGCCGCTGGCGCCGAACCCGGCCGTCTCAGCCTCCACCACGAGCACGTCGAGCGACGGGTCGAGACGGTTCAGGTAGTAAGCGGTCCAGAGCCCGGTGTAGCCGGCCCCGACGATGCACACGTCGGCCGTCGTGTCGCCGTCGAGGGCTGGTCGCCGCCGCAGGTCGTCCTGCGGCGGCAGCGTCGAGTGCCACAGCGACAACGAGCGGTAGGAGCGGCCGTTCGTCCCGGAGCGGGGGTCGCTCATGTGGACCTCTCCCTCATCCGCAGGTCTCCCACGTCATCCTCGGGGTCGCCAGGCGCCGACGTAGGCGGGCACGGGCAGGTCGAAGCGCAGGTCCGGTGCCGGTACCGGCGCGCCCCACGCGCGCCGCAGGGGCACGACGCCCGCCCACACCGGTCGGTCGAGGTCGTCCTCCGCGTCGTCCGGCGGTGCGTCGGACACCTTCACCGACCACTCGTCCAGCGGCAGCGAGAGCACCGTCGTGGCGGCGAGCTCGGAGTCCGAGCCGGCTCGCGCGTGCTGGCCCCGACCCGGCATGAGCCGCTCGGTCAGGGTCAGCATCGCCGTCGCCTTGGCCTCACCCCACAGGACGTCGCAGGTGCCGAGAACCATGGCGCTGCGGTAGTGCATCGACGACTCGAACTGGCTGCGAGCCAGTACCAGGCCGTCGACGAGCGTGACCGTCAGGCACGTCGGTGCGCCCGCAGCGAGCGCGCGGAACAGCCGGGACGCGGCGGACCCGTGGAGCAGCAGCCGGTCGCCGTCACGGACGACCGCGACGGGCAGCACGAACGGCTGCCCGTCGTCCACGACCGCGAGGTGACCGACCAGCGCCTCGTCGATCAGCTGGTCGAGCACCTCACGGTCGTGCACCTGCTTGGCGGGGAGCCGGCGCACCTGCGTGCGGGGGAGCGGACGACGTGAACCGCTCATCGCGGAGTCGTCACAGGCGCGACCAGGCCTCGGTCAGCACCCCACGCAGCTTCTGCTCGATCTCGTCGAACTCCGCCTGCCCGATGATGATCGGCGGCGCGAGCTGGACCACCGGGTCGCCCCGGTCGTCGGCGCGGCAGTAGAGCCCGGCATCGAACAGCGCCTTGGACATGAACCCTCGCAGCAGGCGCTCGGCCTCGTCCTCGTCGAAGGTCTCGCGCGTCTGCTTGTCCTTGACGAGCTCGATGCCGTAGAAGAAGCCCTCGCCGCGCACGTCGCCGACGATCGGCAGGTCGAGCAGCTTCTCCAGCGTCGCCCGGAACGCCGGTGCGTTCTGGTGCACGTGGTCCACGAGGCCCTCACGCTCGAAGATGTCGAGGTTCGCCATCGCGACGGCGGACGACACCGGGTGGCCGCCGAAGGTGTACCCGTGCAGGAACGACGTGGTGCCCTTCTTGAACGGCTCGAAGAGCCGGTCGGAGGCGATCATGGCGCCGAGCGGGCTGTAGGCGGACGTCAGACCCTTGGCCGTCGTGATGATGTCGGGCACATAGCCGAAGTCCTTGCAGGCGAAGATCTCGCCGATGCGGCCGAAGGCGCAGATCGTCTCGTCGCTCACCATGAGGACGTCGTACTCGTCGCAGATCTCCCGCACGCGCTCGAAGTACCCCGGCGGTGGCGGGAAGCAGCCACCCGAGTTCTGCACCGGCTCGAGGAAGACGGCCGCCACGGAGTCCGGCCCCTCGAACTCGATGGCCTCGGCGATGCGGTCGGCCGCCCACCGGCCGAACTGCTTGGGGTCGTCCCGCAGGTGTTCGGGTGCCCGGTACAGGTTGGTGTTGGGCACCTTGTGGCCGCCCGGGACGAGCGGCTCGAAGGGCACCTTGGCGTCGGGGATGCCGGTGATGGCGAGAGCGCCCTGAGGCGTGCCGTGGTAGGCGACGTTGCGGCTGATCACCTTGTGCTTGGTCGGCTTGCCGACGAGCTTGAAGTACTGCTTCGCCAGCTTCCAGGCGCTCTCGACCGCCTCACCGCCGCCGGTGGTGAAGAAGACGCGGTTGAGGTCGCCGGGCGCCTCGTGCGCCAGCCGCTCCGCGAGGTCGATCGCCATCGGGTGCGCGTACGACCACAGCGGGAAGAACGCGAGCTCCTTGGCCTGCTTGGCGGCAGCCTCAGCGAGCTCGGTGCGGCCGTGGCCCACCTGGACGGTGAACAGGCCGGCGAGGCCGTCGAGGTACTTCTTGCCACGGGCGTCGAAGACGTAGGCGCCCTCACCCTTGGTGATGATCGGGACGTGGCCGCCCTCCTCGTACACGGAGTGGCGGGTGAAGTGCATCCAGAGGTGGTCGCGGGCGGCATCCTCCCGGTGGGTGCCGCGAGGCGTCGTGCCGGGCTCGTCGGCGGTGGAGATGTTCTGCGGTGTGGTGGTCATCGGGTTCCCCAGTTGTAGAGCTGCTTGCGGAGCTTGAGGTAGACGAACGTCTCGGTGCTGCGGACGCCCGGGATGGTGCGGATGCGGCTGCTGACGATCTCGAGAAGCGCGTCGTCGTCCTCGCAGACCGCCTCCGCGAGCAGGTCGAAGGAGCCGGCCGTGACGACGACGTAGTCGACCTCCGGCATGGCGGCGAGCGCGTCCGCGACAGCCTTGAGGTCGCCCTCGGCGCGGACGCCGATCATGGCCTGACGGCTGAAGCCGACCTGCAAGGGGTCCGTGACCGCCACGATCTGCATCACGCCGGCGTCGAGCAGCCGCTGCACCCGCTGGCGCACGGCCGCCTCGGAGAGTCCGACAGCCTTGCCGATCGCCGCGTACGGGCGACGACCGTCCTCCTGCAGCTGCTCGATGATGCGCTTCGAGACGTCGTCGAGGACGTAGGCGCCACGCTCACGTGAGGTCACGCCGGGATCCTCCCTTGTCACGGCGTCGTTTGCAAGCGAATCCGTCGTTCAGATGACTTCTCAACACGAAATCCAATGATTGAAGCAGCTCACACTGTCGATACCGCCCACGTTGTGGGTAGGGTCGCGGTGACGCCCCCACTGCCGAGGAGCCCTCGTGAGCGACCTGACCAGCACCCAGCCCCGCCAGCTGCGCAACTTCGTCGGCGGCGAGTACGTCGACGCGGCCGGCGACACCACGCTCGACGTGGTCGACCCGTCCACCGGCCGGGTCGTGGCCACCGCGCCCGCGTCCTCGGCGGAGGACGTCGACCGGGCCTACGCCGCTGCCGCGTCGGCCTTCGAGACGTGGCGCGAGACCACACCCAGCGAGCGTCAGGCGGCGCTGCTCAAGATCGCCGACGCCATCGAGGCCCGGGCCGACGACCTCGTCAAGCTCGAGGCGCAGAACACCGGCAAGCCCTTCGCGCTCACCGCGAGCGAGGAGATCCCACCCATGGTGGACCAGATCCGCTTCTTCGCCGGGGCGGCCCGGGTGCTCGAGGGACGCGCGTCCGCCGAGTACCTGGCGGGCCACACCTCGTGGATCCGGCGGGAGCCGGTCGGGGTCATCGGCCAGGTCACGCCGTGGAACTACCCGATGATGATGGCCGTCTGGAAGTTCGCCCCGGCGCTGGCGGCGGGCAACACCGTGGTCCTCAAGCCGAGCGACACGACGCCCGAGACCACGCTGCTCATGGCCGAGATCGCATCCGAGTTCCTTCCCGCGGGCGTCCTCAACGTCGTGACCGGCAACCGGGACACCGGCCGGGCGCTGGTCGAGCACCCGACCCCGGCGATGGTGTCGATCACCGGCTCGGTCCGCGCGGGCATGCAGGTCGCGGAGTCGGCATCGCGCGACGTGAAGCGCGTCCACCTCGAGCTCGGCGGCAAGGCGCCGGTCGTGGTGTTCGACGACGCCGACCTCGAGGCCGCCGCCGAGGCGATCGCCGTGGCCGGCTACTTCAACGCCGGGCAGGACTGCACCGCCGCCACGCGGGTGCTGGCCGGCCCCGGCATCCACGACGACTTCGTGGCTGCGCTCGCCGAGCAGGCCCGAGGCGCGAAGGTGGGCCTGCCCGACGACGACGACGCCCTGCTCGGTCCGGTCAACAACGCCAACCAGATGAAGCACGTCTCCGGTTTCATCGACCGCCTTCCCGACCACGCGCGCGTGTCCGCCGGCGGGGCACGCGTCAGCGGCATGGAGGGCTTCTACTACCAACCCACCGTCGTCGACGGGTTGAAGCAGGACGACGAGGCGGTCCAGAACGAGATCTTCGGCCCGGTCATCACCGTGCAGCGGTTCAGCGACGAGGCCGAGGCGCTCGCCTGGGCCAACGGCGTGCAGTACGGCCTGGCGTCGTCGGTGTGGACCAAGGACTTCGGCCGTGCGATGCGCATGAGCGCCAAGCTCGACTTCGGCTGCGTCTGGATCAACACGCACATCCCGCTCGTCGCCGAGATGCCGCACGGCGGCTTCAAGCACAGCGGGTACGGCAAGGACCTGTCCATGTACGGGTTCGAGGACTACACCCGCATCAAGCACGTCATGGCCAACCTGGACTCCTGACATGGCGGACAGCCTGAACCTGACGGACGTCCACCGCCGGGCAGCTGGCCCGAGCCGTCGCGCGGTGCTGGGTGGCGCTGCGGGTGTCGGCCTGTCGGCGCTGCTGGCCGCGTGCGGCACGAAGGGGACTGCGCGGTCGGTCGCTAGGACGACTGCCCCCGACCTCTCGTCGTCCGAGAAGGTCGTGACGTTCTCCAACTGGCCTCAGTACGTCGACGTGTCGGACGACGACGAGAGCGTCCGGCCGACGCTGAAGGCGTTCACGGACGCCACCGGCATCGACGTCGCTTACACCGAGGACGTCAACGACAACGAGGAGTTCTTCGCGAAGATCCGGCCGGCCGCCAGCAACGGTCAGTCGATCGGCCGCGACCTGTTCGTCGTCAGCGACTGGATGTCGGCCCGCATGATGCGGCAGCACTGGGTGAGCGAGTTCGACCGGGCGGCCATGCCGAACGTCGCAGCGAACCTGCTGCCCGAGCTGCGCGACGTCGCGTTCGACCCGGGCCGCAGGTTCAGCATCCCGTGGGCCTCCGGCATGACCGGTCTCGCGTACAACCGCACGCTCGTCGGCCGGGAGATCCGTGAGGTGACGGACATCTTCGCCGACGACCTCAAGGGCAAGGTGACGCTGTTCTCCGGTATGAAGGAGACGATGCCGCTGCTGATGATGGGGCTCGGCATGGACATCGCCTCCTTCAGCGCGGACGACTTCGCCACGGCGCTCGACTTCCTCCGCCAACAGGTGTCCAAGGGCCAGGTACGGGCGTTCACGGGCAACGACTACACAGCGAGCCTCGCCAAGGGACAGATCGCAGCCTGCTTCGCGTGGAGCGGCGACATCCTCCAGCTGCAGCTGGACAACCCCGACCTGCAGTTCGTGATCCCGCCGGAGGGCGCGGAGCTGTGGTCCGACAACTGCATGCTTCCGTCACCGTTGTCCCACAAGGCGAATGCCGAGAAGCTGGTGGACTGGTACTACCAGCCCGAGGTCGCCGCGGAGCTCGCCGCGTGGGTGCAGTACGTGTCGCCGGTCAAGGGTGCGCAGGAGGCGATGGCGGACGTCGACCCTGAGCTCGCCGACAACCCGCTGGTGTTTCCGGACGACGAGACCCGCAAGCGGCTGAAGGTGCAGCGCGACCTCACCGAGGAGGAGGACCGCACGTTCACCCAGCAGTACGCCTCGGTGGTCGAGGGCTGACCTCCCCCCGGTGAGCGGTCAGCTCACCTCGGCCGCCAGCAGGGCGACGTGCAGCCCGAGGCAGGTCTCGGTGTCGTCCAGGTCGACACCGAGCACCTGCTCGAGTCGGGTCAGGCGGTCGTAGAGGGCCGGCCGAGAAAGGTGCAGCTCGGCCGCCGTCAGGGACTTGTTGCGGCCGGTCGCGAGATAGGCCCGCAGCACCGGGAGCAGCTCGGCGTCGAGGCGGCTGCGGCGCCCGTCTCCGGACCCGCCCGGGTGGTCGCTCTCCAGCAGCGGCCCTAGCTGGCGTTCGACGAACGTCGCCACCCGCGCGTCGCCGCGCAGCAGGCTGAGCAGCCCGCGCAGACCGGTCTCCGGCATCCGGACGAAGTGGGGAGTCGGCGGCAGGTGGGCGGCGGCGTCCGCAGCCTGCCCGGCTTCCAGGACGGTCCGACGGGCCTCACGCAGGCCGGCCACGACGGATCCAGCGGCGAGGACGAGGTCGGTCTCCGTGCCTGGCGGACGGGTCACCATGACCTTGCTCAGCGCGGCTGCGACGCGACCCAGCACGACGGTGTCGTCGTCGCGGCGTTCGAGGGCCGCCAGCACGCCGACGGTGCGGTCGTCGAGCGTGCCGACCAGCGCCGCCACCCCGGCCGTGCGCGTGGCTTGCGCGACGGCGTCGGCGAGGTCGCGCATGCGGGCCTGGGCCGAGAGCGACGTGCTGGCCACCGTGCGCGGGCGCACCACCGCCCCCACCAGTCGCCGCCCCTCGAGGGTCACGCCGAGCGCGCCCGCCCGCAGGCCGATCTCGGCGTGCGGGTGCGCGTGGTCGAGCAGCGCGGCGATGAGCGTGCGGTGCGTCTGGCGCTCCAGCCCCTCCCGGTCCCGGGCGATCAGCTGGTGCAGCGCCAGGGTCGTCGCCGCGCGCTCGAGCAGCATGAGGTCCTGCGGCTGCGGCGGCTCTCCCGGCCCTCGCACCAGGACGAGGCGGCCCCAGTCGTCGCCGCGGGCGCCGACGGTGGCCACGAGCCAGCCGGAGGCCGGGTCGTGGCCCGACCGGCCGGGCACCCGGACGGCGCGGGAGCGGGCTGTCCACCGGTGCAGCAGCCGCGCTGCGTCCTCGCCGAGCGGCTCGTGCTCCACGACCTGGTGGCCGAGCGTCTCCAGGACCACGGAGGCGCCCGCCATGCGAGCGGCTTGCCGCACGACCTCGGCGACGTCCGCCCCCTCCACGGCCAGCTCGGTGAAGGTGTCGTGCAGGGCCTCCGCCCGGCGCAGCTGGGCGAGCTGGCCGTCGATGACCAGGCTGTGGACGCTCTCGGTGACCTCGACGAACGGCACCTGGAGCCGCAGCGCGACGAGGGGGAGACCTGCCTGGCGTGCGGCCCGGACCATTGCGGCGGGCGGGTGTCCGGCGTACGTCCGACCGAGCTCGACCACCAGGCCGGCGACCGGCACCTCGGCCAGCTCGCGCACGAAGCCGCCGAGCCCGTCGTCCGTCCGGGGCAGGGCCACCCCGGTCGTCAGGATGAGCTCGTCGCCGCGCAGCAGGCCGGAGATGTCGGCGATCTCGGCGACGTGCGCCCATCGCACCGGGTTGTCGAGGTGGTCCTCGCCGGCGAGCACGCGGGGGCCGCCTGCCGCCAGCGCCGGCAGCGCGAGCACCTCTGCCACTGTCGGCAGCACGTCGCCTCCTTCAGTGGGCGGAACGACCGGGGCCCGCCTGTCACCGTGTCAGCGGACGTCCCGTGGCACCGGCAGGATGTCAGAGCCGGCGCCGGGCCGCAGTGTGTCACGTTGTCGGACGTCACCGATAGTGAAAGACGGACTTCGGTCACGATTTCGTCGCGACGCAGGGTGTGGCACGACGGAATCCCTTGAAGAGCCTTGCTGTGGGGCGGGTGCCATGCGAGGATCGCCTCGCTTCTCGTCGCGGCAGCGACGGCTGAGCGAAGGGACTGACGTGGACCAGGCGGGACACCAGTGGGTCGGCGGCGTTCGCCGGTCGGGTCACGGCGCCGTCGACGAGGTGCTCGACCCGGCGACGGGCAAGGTGGTGAGCACCGACCGGCTCGCGACTGTCGACGACGTGGACGACGCGGTCCGGTGCGCCCTCGAGGCGCAGCGAGAGTGGGGCGCCCTGCCCCCGTCGGAGCGCTCGGCCGCCCTGCACCGGCTCGCCGCTGAGCTGGACGGGGTGTCCGACGACCTCGCTCGCACCGAGACCTCGCAGACGGGCAAGCCGATCCGGCTGTCCACCCAGTTCGACGTGCCGGGCACCGTGGACAACACGTCGTTCTTCGCCGGCGCGGCGCGGCTGCTGAGCGCCAGCGCCAGCGGCGAGTACTCACCCGACCACACGTCCGCGGTGCGCCGCGAGCCGGTGGGTGTCGTGGGCTCCGTCGCGCCGTGGAACTACCCGCTGCAGATGGCGGCCTGGAAGGTCCTGCCGGCCATCGCCGCCGGCAACGCCATCGTGCTCAAGCCGAGCGAGCTCACGCCCCTCACCTCGCTGATGATGGCCGAGGCCGCTCAGCGCGCCGGCATCCCGGACGGTGTCGTCAACGTCGTCACGGGTCGTGGCGTGGACGTCGGCGAGCGCCTCGTGAGCCACCCGGCCGTCGCGATGGTCTCGTTCACCGGCAGCTCGGCGGTCGGCCGCCGGGTCATGGCGCTCGCTGCGAGCAGCGCCAAGCGCGTGCACCTCGAGCTCGGTGGCAAGGCGCCGTTCGTGGTGCATGGCGACGCCGACCTCGACGCGGCCGTGCAGGGCGCGGTCGCCGGGGCGCTGATCAACACCGGCCAGGACTGCACGGCCGCGACTCGCGCGATCGTCCACCGTTCGCTGCTGGAGGCGTTCGTCTCGGGCGTCGCCGACGTCATGGCGAACGTCCGGCTCGGCGACCCGTACGACCCGGCGACCGACCAGGGGCCGTTGATCTCCCTGACGCACCGGGAGCGCGTCGCGAGCCACGTCGACCACGCCCGCGCCGAGGGTGCCGTCGTGGTCCGGGGCGGTCGCGCGCCGGCCGGCGACCTCGCGGACGGGTCCTACTACGAGCCGACGCTCGTGCGCGACGTCACCCCCGACATGGCGATCTGGCGCGACGAGGTGTTCGGCCCCGTCCTGACGGTGACGCCGTTCGACACGGACGACGAGGCCATCGCCCTCGCGAACGACACACCGTACGGGCTCGCGGCCTCGGTGTGGACCCGGGACGTCGTGCGCGCGACCCGCGCCACCCGGCAGATCCAGGCGGGCTGCGTCTGGGTCAACGATCACATCCCGATCGTCAGCGAGATGCCGCACGGTGGTGTCAAGGCCTCCGGCTTCGGCAAGGACATGAGCACGTACTCCCTCGAGGAGTACACGACCATCAAGCACGTGATGACCGACCTCACCGGTGTGGCCCGCAAGCCGTGGCACCGCACGGTCTTCGCCACCCCGGCCACACCCAACACCTAGCTCGCATCCACGGGTGCGCACCTGGAAGGACCACGACATGACCCCTCGACCGACCATCGACGTCGCCTCGGTCGCGTACGCACGCGGGCTGCTCAGCCGGCGGACGCTGCTGTCCACCGTAGGGGCCGCGGGAGTCGCGTCCGTGGTGGCCTCCTGCGGCACGTCGGGAACGGCGTCCAAGATCAAGCCGTCCGACAAGGCCGCGCAGGACAGGTCCGACACCGACAAGACCGTGATCTGGTCGAACTGGCCGGAGTACATCGACGTCGACGACAAGACGCAGGCGCACCCCACCCTCGAGAAGTTCAAGCAGCAGACCGGCATCACGTGCACGTACACCGAGGACTACAACGACAACGACGAGTTCTTCGCCAAGGTCAAGCCGCAGCTGCAGGCGGGTCAGGACACCGGCCGCGACGTCTGGTGCAGCACCGACTGGATGGTGGCGCGCTTCATCCGGCTGAACTGGGTGCAGAAGCTCGACCACGCCAACATGCCGAACGTCGACGCGAACCTCGAGGACAGCCTGAAGAACGTGCCGTTCGACGCCGGTCGCGTCTACTCCGTGCCGTGGCAGAGCGGGTTCACGGGCATCGCGTACAACCCGAAGGCCACCGGCGGCAAGAAGATCGAGTCCGTCGACCAGCTCCTCACCGACCCGTCCCTGAAGGGCAAGGTCACGCTGCTCACCGAGATGCGCGACACCGTGGGCCTCGTCATGCTCGCGCTCGGCAAGGACCCGGAGAAGTTCACGGATGCCGACTTCGACGCCGCGATCAGCGAGATGCAGAAGGCGAAGGACGCCGGACAGCTGCGCGGCTTCACCGGCAACGACTACGGCAAGCCGCTGGCGTCTGGCGACATCGCAGCGTGCTTCGCCTGGACGGGCGACGTCGTCCAGCTGCAGGCCGACAACCCGGCGCTCGCGTACGTGCTGCCGCAGACCGGTCACATGCTGTGGTCCGACAACTTCGTGGTCCCGAACCAGGCACAGCACAAGAAGAACGCCGAGAAGCTCATCAACTTCTACTACCAGCCCGACATCATGGCCGACGTCGAGGACTACGTGAACTACATCGCGCCAGTCAAGGGGGCGAAGGAGGCGCTGCTCAAGAGCGATCCGGACGTCGCGAAGAACCCGCTGATCTTCCCGGACGCCGAGGTGATGGGTCGCTCGCACGGCTTCATGGCCCTGACCGAGGAGCAGGAGACCAAGTACAACCAGGCCTTCCAGTCGCTGATCGGCGCCTGAACCCGATGACGGAGCACCCCCTGATGATCCAGCAGAAGGACCGCAGCGACCGACCCGACGACAGCGGACCGGCGACGGCTGACAGCGACCTGCGGCTCGTGGGGCTCACGAAGTCGTTCGGCAGCTTCACAGCGGTGGACGACCTCGACCTCACCATCCCGCAGGGCTCGTTCTTCGCCCTGCTCGGGCCGTCCGGCTGCGGCAAGACGACGACGCTGCGCATGGTGGCCGGGCTGGAGCGTCCGACGGCCGGCCAGGTGCTCATCGGCCAGCAGGACATCACGCTGACGAAGCCGTACCAGCGGCCCGTGAACACGGTGTTCCAGAGCTACGCGCTGTTCCCGCACCTGTCCGTGGTCGAGAACGTGGAGTTCGGTCTGCGTCGCCGGGGCCGCAAGAACACCCGCACCTCCGCCATGGAGGCGCTCGAGCTGGTGCAGCTGCCGCAGCTCGCGAACCGCCGCCCGGGGCAGCTGTCCGGCGGCCAGCAGCAGCGCATCGCGCTCGCTCGGGCGATCGTCAACCGGCCCTCGGTGCTGCTGCTCGACGAGCCGCTGGGTGCGCTCGACCTGAAGCTGCGGCGGCAGATGCAGATCGAGCTCAAGCGCATCCAGCTCGAAGTCGGGCTGACGTTCGTCCACGTCACGCACGACCAGGAGGAGGCCATGACCATGGCCGACACCATCGCCGTGATGAACGCGGGCGTGATCGAGCAGCTCGGCGACCCGGCCGAGCTCTACGAGCGTCCCCGCACCACGTTCGTGGCCAACTTCCTGGGACAGTCGAACCTGCTGCCCGGCACGGTCACCGGCAGCGACGGCGACCACGTCGTCGTCGACGTGCGGGGTCGCTCCATGCGCGTGCTGCGGTCGCGCTGCGCGTCGCAGGACGGCGCCGTCTGGTTCGGCGTCCGTCCCGAGAAGCTGCGCATCGTGTCCGAGGCGGCGGCCGTCGCGTCGGGGAACGAGCTCTCGGGGACGGTGACCGACGCGTCGTTCACCGGCGTCTCGACGCAGTACCTCGTGCGACTGCCGTGGGACCAGGAGATCACGGTGGTGCAGCAGAACGACGGCACGGCGCCGTTGCGACCGGGTCAGGAGGTCACGGTGCAGTGGGCTCCCGAGCACGGCTTCGCCCTCGACGCCGACCAGGACGCGCACGCGGGCGAGGACCTCGAGGACGAGCCGGTCCCGGCCGGGGCGGCCTCGTGAGCGCGATGGCTCATGGTGTCGCCCCTGGCTCGCAGACAGGGGCGAGGACCACGGCGTCGCAGAGGAGCAGCAAGACGCCCTACCTGCTGCTGCTGCCGGGCATGCTCTGGCTCGGCGTGTTCTTCGCCATCCCCATGGTGTTCCTGGCGTCGACCTCGCTGCAGACCGGCTCTCTGGAGCAGGGCTACGCGCTCACGTGGCACGTGCAGACGTACGTCGACGCCCTGCAGGCCTACTGGCCGCAGTTCACCCGCTCGATCGGGTACGCCGCGTCCGCCACCGTTCTCGGTGTGCTGATCGGCTACCCGCTGGCGTACGCGATCGCCTTCAAGGCCGGGCGTTTCAAGAACATCCTGCTGGTGCTCGTGATCGCGCCGTTCTTCACCAGCTTCCTGATCCGCACCCTGGCGTGGCAGACGATCCTGACGAACAACGGCCCGGTGGTGAAGTTCTTCCAGGCCACCCACCTCATCGACGTCATGCAGTCCCTGGGTCTGACGAGCAACGACCAGCTCATGGCGAGCAAGTTCGCCGTGATCTGCGGTCTCACCTACAACTTCCTGCCGTTCATGACGCTGCCGCTGTACGCCAGCCTGGAGCGCGTGGACCAGCGGCTGCTGGAGGCGGCCGGCGACCTGTACTCGTCGCCGTTCACGGCCTTCCGCAAGATCACGCTGCCGCTCTCGATGCCCGGCCTCGTCGCGGGCACGCTGCTCACCTTCATCCCGGCCTGCGGCGACTACATCAACTCGAAGCTGCTGGGCAGCACGAACACGACGATGATCGGCCAGGTCATCGACGGCCAGTTCCTGCGCGTCCTCGACTACCCGACAGCGGCTGCGCTGTCGTTCGTGCTCATGATCACCATCGTCGTGCTGGTCGCCGTGTACGTGCGCCGGGCCGGAACCGAGGAGCTCGTCTGATGGCCGTGCAGTCCGGAGTCGAGAAGCCGACGCGCAGCACCCCGCGCTCGAGACCCGCGCCGCTGCGTCGGCGCACGCCGGTGGAGTGGGTGCGGCACAACATCATCGCGTTGATCGCGGCCGCGGCCTTCGCCTACATGCTGCTGCCGAACATCATCGTGATCATCTTCTCCTTCAACAAGCCCAACGGCCGCTTCAACTACCAGTGGACGCGGTTCTCGTTCGACGCCTGGACACATCCCTGCGGTGCGTCGGGCATGTGCTCGTCCCTCAGCCTCAGCCTGAAGATCGGGGTCATGGCGACGATCGGCGCGACGATCCTCGGCACGCTCGTAGCCTTCGCCCTGGCGCGCCACCGCTTCCGTGGGCGCGCCGCCACGAACCTGCTGATCTTCCTGCCGATGGCGACCCCTGAGGTCGTCATGGGCTCGAGCCTGCTGACGTTGTTCGTGGGCATGGGGATGCCGCTCGGCCAGTGGACGATCCTCATCGCCCACATCATGTTCTGCCTGTCGTTCGTCGTGGTGACGGTGAAGGCGCGCATCGCCAGCCTCGACCCGCGGCTCGAGCAGGCGGCGGCCGACCTGTATGCCAACGAGGTGCAGACGTTCCTCAAGGTGACGCTGCCGCTCGTGGCTCCCGGGATCGCCGCGGCCGCGATGCTCTCGTTCGCCCTGTCGTTCGACGACTTCATCATCACCAACTTCAACGCGAGCTCGTCGTCGGTGACGTTCCCGATGTACATCTGGGGTGCGGCGACGCGCGGAACTCCGGTGCAGATCAACGTGATCGGCACGGTCATGTTCCTGGTGGCCCTGATCGCCGTGGGCGGTGGACAGCTCGTCAGCAGCAGGCGGCGACGCTCCGCGGTGTGAGCCGCGCCGGAGAGCAGGGCGTCGTGAGGGGCGTGAGGCTGGAGGGCGCTGCGTCGACCCCGTACTGGCTGGACCAGCCCCAGCGCCCCGCGTCGCGGCCGGCGCTGGACGGTGACGTCGAGGTCGACCTGCTCGTCGTGGGCGCCGGCTTCACCGGCCTGTGGACGGCGCTGCTGGCGCTCGAGGAGCAGCCGGCGCGGGATGTGCTGGTCCTGGACGGTCACCGGGTGGGCTGGGCCGCGTCGGGGCGCAACGGCGGGTTCTGCGCCGCCAGCCTGACGCATGGGCTGTCGAACGGCTTCGAGCGGTGGCCGGACGAGATGCCGACGCTGCTGCGCCTGGGCCGTCGCAACCTGGACGAGCTCGAGCAGACGGTGCGCGGCTACGGCATCGACTGCGCGTTCGAGCGCACGGGTGAGCTTGACGTGGCGGTACAGCCGTGGCAGGTCGAGGGCCTGCGCGAGGAGCACGAGCTGGCGCGGCAGTCCGGTCTCGACCTGCAGCTGCTCGACGCCGCGCAGACCCGTGCGCTGGTCGACTCCCCGACGTACCTGGGTGGCCTCTACGACCCGCAGGGGGTGGCCATGCTCGACCCGGCGCGGCTGGCCTGGGGGCTGGCCGACACCGTCGAGCGGCTCGGCGGGCGCCTGCACGAGTCCACGCGGGTGCTCGAGCTGCTCGACCTGGGCGACCGGGTGCTGGCGAGGACACCGTCCGGCTCGGTGCGGGCGCGGCAGGTCGTGCTCGGCACCAACGCCTTCCCGTCGCCGGTCAGGCGCTACCGGCCGTACGTCGTCCCGGTCTGGGACCACGTGCTGACGACCGAGCCGTTGAGCCCTGGACAGCGGCGGTCGCTCGGGTGGCAGGGCCGGCAGGGCGTG
>DASSTJ010000060.1:0-47133 GCA_035707965.1 Actinomycetales bacterium | reverse complement strand
GGGCGGCCGTAGGCGCGGGCGAACGCCCGGGTGAAGGCCTCGGCGGAGGAGTAGCCGCTGTCCGTGGCCACGTCGATCACGGGCGTGGACGTCGACAGCAGCCGGTACGCGGCACGCTCGAGCAGCAGCCGCCGTCGGAAGGCCCCCGGCGGCTCGCCCAACGCGGCCGTGACCAGGCGGTCGAAGTGGAAGCGGGACAGGTAGGCGCGCCGGGCGAGCTCGTCGGCCGCCAGGTCGGGCTCGTCGAGGCTCTCCTCGACGAGGTCGAGGATGCCGCGAAGCCGGTCGGGATCCGTCACGTGACGATCGTGCTCCTGCCGCGGTCCAGCATGCTTGATCGTCGTTGCGCACCCTTACGTGTCCGGGCGGTCCGGGGACGCCGCGGGTTTCCCGGTTCCGCGCTGGGCGAACGCGGTCGGCGTGCGGAACACCGGACCCGGGGGAGGGGTTGGGACTGGTACGACATCCGCAGGTCCAGGTGGGTCATCCACATGCCGATAGGACCGGGACGGACGGCCTCGCCAGAGCCACTCGCGGGGTCTGTTCACAACAGGTGGGTGTCGGACCACGGGGGATAGCATCAGTCGTGGTCGAAGGGAGGGGAGAGTCCCGCTCCTGACAGACCGCTCGCGAGGAGAGCACAGATGTTCGAGAGGTTCACCGACCGGGCCCGTCGGGTTGTCGTGCTGGCGCAAGAAGAGGCCCGCATGCTCAACCACAACTACATCGGTACCGAGCACATCCTGCTCGGCCTCATCCACGAGGGCGAGGGCGTCGCCGCCAAGGCTCTGGAGAGCCTCGGCATCTCGCTCGACGCCGTCCGCGAGCAGGTCCAGGAGATCATCGGGCAGGGCCAGCAGGCGCCGTCCGGCCACATCCCGTTCACGCCGCGTGCGAAGAAGGTCCTCGAGCTGAGCCTGCGCGAGGCGCTGCAGCTCGGCCACAACTACATCGGCACCGAGCACATCCTGCTCGGCCTCATCCGCGAGGGCGAGGGCGTCGCCGCCCAGGTGCTCGTGAAGCTGGGCGCTGACCTCAACCGCGTCCGCCAGCAGGTCATCCAGCTGCTGTCCGGGTACCAGGGCAAGGAGCCCGCGACCGCCGGTGGCCCCGCCGAGGGCACGCCGTCCGGCTCGCTCGTGCTCGACCAGTTCGGCCGCAACCTCACGCAGGCCGCTCGCGAGGGCAAGCTCGACCCGGTCATCGGACGTGAGAAAGAGATCGAGCGGGTCATGCAGGTGCTGTCCCGCCGCACCAAGAACAACCCGATCCTCATCGGCGAGCCGGGCGTCGGCAAGACGGCCGTCGTCGAGGGCCTGGCGCAGAACATCGTCAAGGGCGAGGTACCCGAGACGCTCAAGGACAAGCAGATCTACACGCTCGACCTGGGCGCTCTCGTCGCGGGCAGCCGCTACCGCGGTGACTTCGAGGAGCGCCTGAAGAAGGTGCTCAAGGAGATCCGCACCCGGGGCGACATCGTCCTGTTCATCGACGAGATCCACACGCTGGTCGGGGCCGGTGCGGCGGAGGGCGCCATCGACGCCGCGTCGATCCTCAAGCCGATGCTGGCCCGCGGCGAGCTGCAGACCGTCGGTGCCACGACCCTCGACGAGTACCGCAAGTACATCGAGAAGGACCCGGCGCTCGAGCGTCGCTTCCAGCCGATCCAGGTCAACGAGCCGAGCCTGTCCCACACCATCGAGATCCTCAAGGGCCTGCGGGACCGGTACGAGGCGCACCACCGCGTCTCGATCACGGACGCCGCGCTGGTGTCGGCCGCCACGCTCGCCGACCGCTACGTCAACGACCGCTACCTGCCCGACAAGGCGATCGACCTGATCGACGAGGCCGGCGCCCGGCTGCGCATCCGTCGCATGACCGCGCCGCCGGACCTGCGCGAGTTCGACGAGCGCATCGCGTCCACGCGCCGGGAGAAGGAGTCGGCGATCGACGCCCAGGACTTCGAGAAGGCGGCGGCCCTCCGGGACTCCGAGAAGCGCCTGCTCGCCGAGAAGTCCGAGCGCGAGAAGCAGTGGAAGGCGGGCGACATGGACGTCGTCGCCGAGGTGGACGAAGAGCTGATCGCCGAGGTCCTGGCCACCGCCACGGGCATCCCGGTCTTCCGGCTCACCGAGGAGGAGTCCTCGCGTCTGCTCAACATGGAGGCCGAGCTGCACAAGCGCATCGTCGGCATGGACGACGCCATCAAGGCGCTGTCGCAGGCGATCCGCCGCACGCGTGCGGGCCTGAAGGACCCGCGTCGTCCGGGTGGCTCGTTCATCTTCGCCGGGCCGACCGGTGTCGGAAAGACCGAGCTCGCCAAGACGCTCGCCGAGTTCCTGTTCGGTGACGAGGACGCGTTGATCCAGCTCGACATGAGCGAGTTCAGCGAGAAGCACACCGTCTCCCGGCTGTTCGGCTCGCCTCCCGGCTATGTCGGGTACGAGGAGGGCGGCCAGCTCACGGAGAAGGTGCGGCGCAAGCCGTTCTCGGTGGTCCTCTTCGACGAGGTCGAGAAGGCCCACCCGGACATCTTCAACTCGCTGCTGCAGATCCTCGAGGACGGTCGCCTGACCGACTCGCAGGGCCGCATGGTGGACTTCAAGAACACCGTGATCATCATGACCACCAACCTCGGCACCCGGGACATCTCGAAGGGCCAGGGGGTCGGCTTCGCGTCGGCCCAGGACACCTCGACGAACTACGAGCGCATGAAGGCCAAGGTCAACGACGAGCTGAAGACCCACTTCCGTCCGGAGTTCCTCAACCGCGTCGACGACACGATCGTCTTCCCGCAGCTCACCCAGGACGAGATCATCCAGATCGTCGACCTGATGCTCGCGCGGCTGGACGAGCGGCTCAAGGACAAGGACATGGCGATCGAGCTCACGACGGCGGCCAAGGAGCTGCTCGCCGAGAAGGGCTACGACCCTGTTCTCGGCGCCCGGCCGCTGCGTCGCACGATCCAGCGGGAGATCGAGGACGTGCTGTCCGAGAAGATCCTCTACGGCGAGCTCAAGGCCGGGTCGATCATCGTGGTGGACGTCGAAGGCGAGGGCAAGGCGCGTACCTTCACGTTCCGCGGCACGCCGAAGGCCTCCGTGCCCGACGTCTCCCTGGTCAAGGCGGCCCCTGCCGCTGGGCCAGAGACGGCCTGAGCAGCAGCACACGGCGACGGCCCGACCCTTGCGGGGCCGGGCCGTCGCCGTGCCCGGTCGTCTCGCTGGCCGACGTCGTCTCGCTGGCCGACCCTGCGTTCAGGCCGGGGCCACCGGCGCCGATGATGGGGGCATGGTGACGCGCGGATGACCGGTCTTCAGACGAGCGACGTCACGATCCGACCGGCCCGCACCGACGACGTGCCCGGGATCCGGGCGGTCGTGGAGCCGCTCGTCGGGCGAGGTGTGCTGGTTGCCAAGCACGCCGTCGCGTACTACGAGGGGCTGCAGCAGTTCGTCGTCGCCGCCGACCGGGACGACGCCGTGGTGGGCTGCGGGGCGCTGCACGTCCTCTGGGACGACCTGGCCGAGGTGCGGACGCTGGCCGTCGCCCCTTCTCACCTGCGGCGCGGCGTGGGCGGCCTGATCCTCGAGCGCCTGCTCGCCCAGGCACGGGAACGTCGCGTGAACCGCGTGTTCTGCCTCACCTTCGAGGTGCCGTTCTTCACCCGCCACGGCTTCGTGCCGCTGGACGGCACGCCGGTCACGCCGGACGTCTACTCCCAGCTCCTGCGTTCCTATGATGAGGGCGTGGCGGAGTTCCTCGACCTCGACCGGGTGAAGCCCAACACCCTGGGCAACACGAGGATGATCTGCCAGCTGTGAGTCAGCGTCAGGGGGAGCGGGGGCTGTCGTCCCTCGCGCGTGCTGTGGGCACGGCGTGCGCCGTGGTGCTCGTCGGGGCGCTCGTGCTGGTGGGGGGCCAGGACGTCACGGCCCGCGGGGACCAGCCGGAGGCATCCGCCAACTCGTTGTTCGGCTCGTCGCCGGGCGACCCGTTCGGCACCGTGCCACCACGAGGAGCTGCCCGCGGCAGCGACCTCCCGGGTCTGGAGGCTCCGCCGCTTCCGGGTCACGACGCTCCGCCGGCCGCCGCACGGCCGACCGCACCGCCCCGGCAGGTCGTCCCGTCGTCGGACCCGACCATGTCGTCGTCCCGGGTGCTCTACCTGACCTTCGACGACGGCCCTGACCCGACGTGGACGCCGCGCGTGCTGGCGCTGCTGCGGCAGTACGGCGTCCACGCGACGTTCTTCGAGCTCGGGGTGCAGGTCAGGGAGCACCCGACGCTGCCATCCCTGGTCCTGGCCGACGGTCACCGCATCGGCAACCACACCTACGGCCACAAGAGGTTGACCAGCCTCGATGCCGCGCAGCTGCGCAGCCAGATTCGCGGCGGTCCGCACGCGACCTGCCTGCGGCCGCCCTTCGGCGCTGTCGACGCTCGGGTTCGTCGTGCGGCCGCGGCCGCGGGCCAGCGAATCGTGCTCTGGGACGTCGACACGCGCGACTGGTCGAAGCCGGGCACCTCGCACATCGTGCAGTCCGTCCTGAAGAACGTTCACCCCGGCGCCACCATCCTCATGCACGACGCAGGCGGTGACCGGTCCGAGACGATCGCCGCGCTGCGCGTCGTGCTGCCGCGCCTGGTCGCCGAGGGCTACACGTTCGCGACCGTGCCGGGCTGCTGACGCGACGGCTCCGGCGTGGCAACCTCGAGCGCGGCTCCGTCGGCCGTCACGTCAGGCGCGGCTCAGGTACAGCCGTCGCACGACCTCCTCGATCACCGGCTCCTCGACCGCCAGGTCGTTGACCTCCGCCCGCTCGCTCACGGCGGCCAGGACGGCGGCGGCGGTCGTGGCCTCGGGTGAGAAGGCCAGCCGCTGACGCAGTCCGTCGCCCTCGACGCCGAGCAACCGTGCGCCGGGGACGTCGTCCAGCGGCGCGCGTGGCTCGGTGAGGTCGACGACGAGCACCCGCTCCGCGCCGACCCGCTGCACCAGGCCGGGCAGCGTGCCGTCGTAGGCGAGGCGCCCGTGGTCGACGACCAGCACGCGGTCGCAGAGCCGCTCGATGTCGCCCATGTCGTGCGTCGTCAGCAGCAGGGTGGTGCCGTGCGCCGCCCGCTCCGCCCGGAGGAACTGGCGCAGGCGTTCCTTGCTCAGCACGTCGAGGCCGATCGTCGGCTCGTCCAGCACGACCAGCCGAGGCGAGTGGAGCAGCGCGGCAGCGACCTCCCCGCGCATGCGCTGGCCGAGGCTGAGCTGACGCACCGGCTGCCCGAGGAACGAGTCCATGTCCAGCTGCTCGACCAGCTCGTCGCGCCGAGCCCGCCACACGCCGTCGGGCATGCCGTGCACGGCACCGAGCACGCGGAAGGACTCGGCGAGCGGCAGGTCCCACCACAGCTGGCTGCGCTGGCCGAAGACGACGCCGACGTGCCGGGCGAGGTCGCGTCGCTGACGCACCGGCGAGTAGCCGCACGTGGTCACCTCGCCGGACGTCGGCACCAGGATGCCGGTGAGCATCTTGATCGTCGTCGACTTCCCCGCACCGTTGGCGCCGATGTACCCGACGGCCTCGCCCGCTCGGATGCTGAAGCTGACGTCGTCCACGGCGGTGAGGACGCGCTTGCTCCGTCGCAGCCACCCCGCTGACTGCCGGACGACGAACCGTCGGCTGAGGTGACTCACCTCGACCAGGTTCTCCGATGCTGCGCTCACGCCGTCCTCGCTCTTCATGCCGCTGCTCATCCGCCCGCTCCCGTGTAGTGCCGCAGTCCCGTTCGCCACCACAGCAGGGCCACCCCCCAGGCGGCGACCGCCATGGCCGGGGTGCACCAGCCCAGCCACTGCGGCAGCCACGGAGGACCGGCCTGCTCGGTCAGCACCAGAGCCGGCAGGTAGGCCACGAAGGACGCCGGGATCACGAAGCTGAAGAACGTGCGTACGAGTACGTGCAGCACGCTGGTCGGGTAGCTCGCCACGTAGGACGAGCCGTAGGTGAACGCGTTGGTGAGCTCGGAGCCGTCGACCAGCCAGAACTGCGCGCCCGCTGCGCTCACGAACAGGGCCGCGAAGATCGCGGCACCGGCGAGGGGCGCGACGACGAGGAGGGCCACCTTCGGCAGCGTCCAGTGGTCGACGGCCAGCGGCAGTGCAACGGCGAGCACCACGATCCCCATCGCGGTCCGCGAGAGCCGCCGCAGCGACAGGTCACTCGTGAGCAGCTGTCCGAGGGCCGGCAGCGGACGGACCAGCATCGCGTCGAGGGTGCCGGCCCGGATGAACACCGGCAGCCGGTCCATGTGGCCGACGAGCGTGTCGGCGATCGACCACGAGACGTTCGCCAGGGCGAACACCAGAAGTGCCGCGCCGAGGCCCAGCCCACCGAGCACGTCGATGTTGTGGAAGATCACGTAGATCTCGCTGAACTCCAGCAGCGCCAGGCCGAGCTGGCCCACCAGGTCGAGCACGAACCCGGTGCGGTAGGCGGTCTGCGAGCGCAGGCGCGAACCGAGCAGCGCCCGGTAGGCGCGGAGGTCGCTGCGCAGGCCGCGGCGCCGGACCGACGTCAGAGGTTCAGCCACCCTGCACCACCAGTCGTTGCAGGGCGTGCCGCAGCACGAGCCGGCCCGCGACCAGCACAGCGAGGAGCCAGAACGCCTGTACCCCAACCGTTTCGAACGCGTGCCATCCCGAGACCCGCCCGGAGAGCACGTCGACCGGCGCCTGCAGCATCGACGGGAAGGGCGACGCGTCGGCGATCGCGCGCATCCAGCCGGGGAACCAGTGCACCGGCACGATCAGCCCGGCCAACACGTTCGACGCGACCATGTACAGGGTCAGCACCCCGCGCAGGTCCAGCAGCCAGAACGCGGCCAGGTTCACCAGGAAGCGGCAGGCGAACGACACCGCCACCGCGAGCGCGATGCTGACCGGCGCGAGCGCGTACAACGCCGGGTGCGGGCTCAGGCCGACGTCGAAGAACAGCACGCCGATCACCACCGGCGGCAGGCCGCGCGGCAGCAGCATGAACGCGGCGCGCCCCAGGTCGCTCGCTAGCCACGACAGCTGCACGTCGACGGGACGGGCGAGGTCGACGGCGATGTCACCCGTGCGGATGCGTTCGGCCAGCTCCCCCCAGCCGAACAGCGCGACCGTGGCGATCAGGCCCTGCGTCAGCCAGGCGTAGGACGCGCCCTGCTGCGCGTCGTAGCCGGCCAGCGAACCACCCGCTGCGGCGATGGCGGCAAGCGTGATGCTGGCCTTGACCACGCCGAACACAGTGTTGGTGAACGCGCCCGCGATGTTCGCGCTGCGGTACGCCGAGTACCTGCGGAACCCCGCGGCAGCGAAGGCGAGGAGAGCAGGCACAAGCGCAGGACTCTACTCCTGCGTGAGGCACCGTCCGCAACGGCGATCTCAGCCGCGCCGCTGACCACGGTTCATCAGGAGCGGGGCTTGCCGGTCGTGGTGTCGTGCGGACGCGGGACCTCTTCTGGCGGCTCTCGGTCGGTGCACCTCGTGGGCGCGGGCGGATCTCGTCGGGCTCGCTCGTCTGACGCCGCCTGCCGGAGGCACCGGCGCCCCCCTGCGGCCAGCTTCTCGAGACGTGATGCCCTGTCATGAGCCAGCTGGCGCGCGGGGATGGCGTCTGCCGAGGCGCCGATCCCCCAGCTCGTTGAGAAGTGGTGCACCCATCGTCGAGTTCGTGCCTCACTTCTGGTGAAGTGGGGAATGCCGCTGTCAGGTGGGGAGGCGGTAGCGATCGGAACCGCACTGCTCCAGCAGGCCGTCCTCGACGAGAGAGGCGAGGCAGCGCTCGCGCTGCCGTGGGTCGCGCAGCTCGTCGTCCGGGACGGCGGTAGCGAGCTGGCCGTGGTCGACCGCCTGTCCGGGGTCGGCGGCTCGTGCGACGGCCAGCAGCCTGCCTCGTACCTGCCGGTCGGTGCCGTGCCAGGGCTGCGTCCGACGTCCGGCCTGGTCGGACGTCGGCGAGCCGGCGGACCGCCAGGCGCACAGCGACGTCAGCGGGCACTCCAGGCACCTGGCCGCCCTCGCCGTGCACACCAGCGCGCCGAGCTCCATCACGGCGACCGCCCAGGTGGGCGCGTCGTCGTCCGGGAGCAGGGACTCCGCGAGCCGCCGCTCGGCGACCGTGAGGCTGCGTGGCGGCTGCGCCTCGCCGCTCACCGCCCGTGACAGCACCCGCCGGACGTTCGTGTCGAGGACGACGTGGCGCGCGCCGAAAGCGAACGACGCGACCGCGGCCGCGGTGTAGTCGCCGATGCCGGGTAGCGACAGCAGCTGCTCGTACGTCGAGGGGACCTGGCCCTCGTGCTCGTCCCGGATGGCCGTCGCGGCGGCGTGCAGGCGCAGGGCCCGCCGGGGGTAGCCCAGCCGACCCCACGCACGAACGGCCTCACCGGCGGGTTCGCCGGCCAGCGAGACGGCGTCGGGCCACCGGCGCATCCACGCCTGCCACACCGGAAGCACCCGGCTCACCGGAGTCTGCTGCAGCATCACCTCGCTGACCAGCACGCCCCACGCCGTGCGGTCCGGCGCTCGCCACGGCAGGACGCGCTGCTTCGTCGCGTACCAGTCGAGCACCGGCCGGTGCAGCGCGTCCGACGTCACGGTCCCAGCCTCGCACGGCCTCCGGCTGTGCCCGTCCAGCAGGATCGATCACTCCACGCCGACCGAGGCCGGGTAGCACGCGCGGTTGCTCCTGCCGGTCGGCTCGCCGTCGGACGGGCAGGACCAACGGGCGTGGAAGGGCCGGACTGCGTCGAGCGGGCGGTTGCTCCTGCCGGTCGGCTCGCCGTCGGAGGGGCAGGACCAACGGGCGTGGAAGGGCCGGACGGCGTCGAGCGGGCGCGGTCACTCGCGCGACTCACGTCGAGTGGCGGAGCGGCATCCCGGGCACGCCGGGCAGTGAGTCCGGACGTCCGGTGAAGGAGTACGTGCTGGGCCTCGGCGACACGGACGTCGCCGATCCGCGGTTCAGCGCGAGCCACGGCGGTACCGACGGCGCGACGATCGTGCTGACGCCTTGGCCGCGTACGCCGAGCGTCACCTGGAGGAGAGCGGCCGGGGCTGCGGACCCGCCGCCCGGCAGGACCAACGACGGCGAGGGGACCCGGCCGGCGTCCAGCACGCGATTGCTCCTGCAGGTCGCGCTCGTGCGGCGAGATCAGACGTAGCGCTCGAGGATGCTCGACTCGGCCAGCCGCGACAGGCCCTCGCGCACGGCGCGGGCGCGGCCCTCGCCGACGCCCTCGACGGCCATGAGGTCCTCGAGGTTGGCGGCCAGCAGCTTCTGCAGGCTGCCGAAGTGGTCCACGAGCCGGTCGACGATGGCGCCAGGGAGGCGCGGCACCTTGCTCAGCAGGCGGTAGCCGTGCGGGCTGACCGCCGAGTCGAGGGCGTCGCCCACCACGCTGTACCCCATGATCTTGGCGACGGCGGCGAGGTCGAGCAGCTCGGTGGCACCCAGCTGGGCCAGGCGAGCGAGCAGCTCGTGGACGTCGGCCTCGCTGGTGCCGGCGCGCAGGTAGTCGCGCACGACGAGCTCGCGGTCGGGGCCGAGGCCGCCGGTCAGCTCGTCGAGCTGCAGCGTGAGCAGGCGACCGTCGGTGCCGAGCTCGACGACGTAGCCCGCGATCTCGTCGCTGATCCGCGCCACCATCTCGAGCCGCTGGACGACGGCAGCGACGTCCCGCACGGTCACCAGGTCCTCGATCTCGAGGGCGGACAGGGTGCCGGTCACCTCGTCGAGGCGCAGCTTGTACCGCTCCAGCGTGGCGAGGGCCTGATTGGCCCGGGACAGGATCGCGCTCGAGTCCTCGAGCACGTGCCTGCGGTTCCCGATGTAGAGCGCGATGATGCGCATCGACTGGCTGACGGAGATGACGGGGTAGCCGGTCTGCTTGGCGACGCGCTCCGCCGTGCGGTGGCGGGTGCCGGACTCAGCCGTCTCGATCGTCGGGTCGGGGACCAGCTGCGTGGCGGCGTGCAGGATTCGCGACGCGTCGCGGTCGCAGATGATCGCGCCGTCCATCTTGGCGAGCTCGCGCAGGCGGGTCGCGGAGAACTCGATGTCGAGCGGGAAGCCGCCCGTGACGAGGCTCTCGACGGTGCGGTCGTGACCGAGCACGATGAGGGCGCCCGTGCGGCCTCGCAGGATGCGCTCCAGCCCGTCCCTCAGCTCGGTGCCGGGGGCGGCGGCGGCCAGCGTGGCGCGGACGAGGTCGTCCTCCGACTGCTCCCCCGCCATGCCCACCTCGTCTCGCTCGCCGCGCGACCAGGCGGCCACGTCACGAGCGATCGTAGCGGCAGAACCGCACCGGACCCGGCAGGGAACCTGCCCGTGAGCCAGGCGGCGAGGACGGCACGTGGCGCCGGATCAGGACGGGTGCGCCAGACCGAAGCTGAGTGCCGTGCCGAGGTCGGCCGCCTCGATGACGCGCAGCTCTGGCGGGAGGGCTTCGGCACCCAGAGCGTCTCGAGGCACGATCGCGGTGTCGAAGCCCAGCCGGGCGGCCTCGGCGAGTCGCCGAGGCACCCCGGTGACCGGCCGGATCTCGCCGGCCAGGCCGACCTCGCCCACGGCGACGAGGTTCGGCGGGACCGGCCGCTCCTGCCCGGCGCTGGCGACGGCGAGCGCGATCGCCAAGTCGGCGGCGGGCTCGGTCACACGTACCCCACCGACAGTCGACACGTAGGTGTCGAAGGACTGCAGCGGCAGCCCGGCCCGGCGCTGCAGCACCGCCATGAGCATGGCCACGCGGCTGCTGTCCAACCCGGAGGTGGTGCGCCGCGGGCTGGGCAGAGTGGTCGCCGCGACGAGTGCCTGCACCTCGGTGAGGAGAGGCCGTCGTCCCTCGAGCGTCACCGTGACGCAGGTGCCAGGGACTGGGTCGTCCCGCCGCGACAGGAACAGGCCGCTCGGGTCGGCGAGGCCGACGATGCCGACGTCCGAAAGGTCGAAGCAGCCGACCTCGTCGGTGGGGCCGTAGCGGTTCTTCACCGCCCGCACGAGGCG
Organism: Actinomycetales bacterium; assembly: GCA_035707965.1. Classification (GTDB taxonomy): domain Bacteria; phylum Actinomycetota; class Actinomycetes; order Actinomycetales; family Angustibacteraceae; genus DASSTJ01. The sequence goes on along the minus strand of DASSTJ010000060.1, from coordinate 36,088 downwards.
CAGGCGGGAGTGCCGCTCACCCTCGAACTGCACCACCACGTCCACGAGGTGCTCGAGCACCCGCGGCCCGGCGATGGCGCCGTCCTTGGTGACGTGACCGACGAGGAGGGTCGCGATGCCCCGCGACTTGGCGGCCTGGATCAGGGTGGCGGCGACCTCGCGCACCTGTGCCACGTTGCCCGCCGCTCCGTCGACCTGCGCCGACCCGATCGTCTGCACCGAGTCGACGACGACCAGGTCGGGCTGGACCTGCTCGATGTGGGCCAGGACCGCCCCGAGGTCGGTCTCGGCCGCCAGGTAGAGGGTGCGGGCCATGGCCTCGATGCGCTCGGCGCGGAGCCGCACCTGGGCGGCCGACTCCTCGCCCGTCACGTACAGCACGCGGCGACCGTCACGACCGGCCTTGCCGCACACGTCGAGCAGCAGGGTCGACTTGCCGATGCCCGGCTCGCCCGCGACCAGCACGACCGCCCCGGGGACGAGCCCGCCGCCCAGCACCCGGTCGAACTCGCCCACGCCGGTGGGACGTGCGTGCGCACGGTCGGCGTCGACCTCGCCGATGGGGACGGCGGGTGCGCTCACCGGACCGGCCGACGTCGTGCGCACCGGGGCGCCGCCGCTCTCGCTGACCGTGCCCCAGGCCTGGCACTCGCCGCACCGGCCCACCCACTTCGACGCGGCCCAGCCGCACTCGGTGCAGCGGAACGACGGGACAGCGGTCTTGCGGGAGGACCGGGCGGACGACGACGAGCTCATGTCCCGAACAGTAGGTCGCGCCGCCGACAGCTGAGGCGGCGACAGGCCCTGGCCCCGTCAGGACGTCAGAGCGCCAGACCGTCGACTGTCAGGGGGCGACCTTCGCGGCCGCCAGGATCGCGCCGCACATCAGCAGCGTGAGCGTCGGCACGATACCGATCATCAGCCAGGACCAGTTCTTGGTGCGCACGTACTCGATGGCCGACATGACGACGGAGACCAGAACGCCGACCACGGTCAGCGCGAACGCGGTCCAGATCTTGTCGGTCGGGGCGTCCTTCTGGTTCGGACCGACGACGAACAGCGGCGCCGCGAGCGAGAACACGTACCCCGCCAGGATGATGAGCAGCGACACCAGCGAGGACGCTGGCGGCTTCGGCTGGGTGTGGATCGGGTGGTTGTCGGCGCGCAGCGGCAGGGCCGTCTCGCTGGCCTCGTGGGTCGTCTGGTCGCGGTGCCTCGCCTCGGTGCTCATAGCCCCATGATCCCGTGAACGGGCGCTGGTGCAAGCAGGTGCGACACGCCACAGCTCAGAATCGGCGCCACCAGAGGTTGACGGCGTAGTCGACCCCGGTCGCGAGGCGGCCGTCGTCCGACACCTCCGCGAGCACCAGGTCGGCCTGCTCCGGGGTGAACTCGATGCGCACCGCCGACGCGAGGTCCTCCGGTGCCCACCGGATGGTGAGCCGTTCCCTCGACCACCCGTGCCGCGACCAGAAGCGCTCCACCGCGGCGGCGTCGTAGCGCGGGAGAGAACGGGCGAACCACCGGCCGAACGTCGAGCGAGTGGCGTCGACGTCCACCACGAACGCGGCACCGCCCCGGCGCACGACACGGCTCAGCTCGCGCAGCCCCGGCTCGCAGCCGGGGCCGAAGAAGTAGGCCCAGCGGGCCTGCGCCACGTCGACCCCGGCGTCGGGCACGGGCAGCCGCTGCGCCGTCCCGTGACGCACCTCGACTCGCGAGGACGTCGACGCAGGCAGGACAGCGAGCCGGCGCCGAGCGAGGTCGACGAGAGGTGCGTGGGGCTCGACCCCCACGACGGAGCGAGCCGTGGCCGCCAGCCGTTCGAGGTGGAACCCGGACCCGCAGCCGATGTCGACGACATCGGCCCCGTCGAGCGTGCGGATCTCGCCGATGGCCGCGTCGATGACGCCGTCCGGGTCGACGCCGCGGTTCTCGGCCTCGTAGGTCGCCGGGTGGTGCCAGATGTTGGGGCTGGGGATCACGCCCGGCAGCTCGCCGGTCACCGCTGCGTGCGCCGGCCGCCCCGCCGTCCGGACGTCGGCGTGCGGGCGGCCGCCTGCTCCCGGGCGGCGAGAGTGGCGGGGTGCACGAGCAGCGGCAGGAGCCGGCGTCCGGAAGCACCGGCCCCCGAGGCGGCGGCGACCAGCTGCAGGTGCGCATCGCAGTGCTGGGCGAGCAGCTCGTAGGCGGCGTCGCCCATGAGCTCGCGCAGCTCGGGCTCGTTCGCGCGGTAGACCGGCCGGGCGCCGACGTGCGCTGCGGGGTTGCCCGAGCAGTACCAGTCGAGGTCGTGGCCGCCCGGCCCCCAGGCGCGGCGGTCGTACTCGCCGATCGTCGTCTCGAGGTACGTCGTCTCGTCCGGCCGCGTCACTGTGCGGTACGTGCGCCGGATCGGCAGCTGCCAGCAGACCTCCGGCTTGAGCGTCCAGGGCTCGACGCCCTTGGCCAGCGCCAGCTGGTGCAGGGCGCACCCGTCGCCCCCGGCGAAGCCGCGCCGGTTGAGGAACACGCAGGCTCCGTCGACGACGCGCGTCTTCTCGACGCCGTCCTCGAGCTCCGTCCACCCGTCGGGTCCGGTGCCCTCGGCGTGGTGCTGCCACGTCTGCGGCGTCAGCTCGGTCATCGCGGCCGCGACGTTGTCGACGTCCGACTGCTCGGTGAAGTGGGCGCCGAGCGTGCAGCAGCCGTCGTCGGGCCGGTCCGCGTAGATGCCCTGGCAGCCGCGCCCGTAGATGCACGTCCACGACGACGTCAGCCAGGTCAGGTCGCAACGGAAGACCTGCGGCTCGTCGTCCTGGGCCGTGTCGGGGTCGACCAGCTCCACCCACACGCGCGGGACGTCGAGCGGGGTCTCGCCGATGTGCGTCACCGCAGAAGGATAGGTGCCGTCAGTCGAAGTGCTGGAACCGCGGCCAGAGCTGGCTCCAGGGCGCCACCGGCCCTCGGCACACCGCCACCGGCTGACCCTGCTCCTCGTTCTCCACGCCGACACCGTTGTCGAGCCGCGCCATCACGTGGCAGGAGGCGAAGAGCTGCTGCACGGCGGGCAGCTGGCCGCCGACGACGACTGCGACGTCGGCGTCGTCCGGAGGGCGGGTCTGGTCGTGCAGCGAGTTCTGGCCGCTGGCGACACGGGTGGTCCCGAGGGGCGGCCCGTAGCGCGCGAGGGCACCCGCCTCACCGTAGTTGCTGGCGATGAGGGCGGCGCGGGAGCGCTCGGACGCCGGCAGCGACCGGACGACGTCGGCAACCTGTCGCACGTAGACCGGCCAGCCCACCTGGTCCCTCGTCGCCTGGTTGATGGCCGGCACGGGTGTGTCCCCGAGCACCGACAGCGGCAGCAGCGGCAGCGCCACGACCGACGACACGAGGCCGTTGAGGGCCACCGCCGTGACGGTCGCCCGCCGCCACCGGGTGGACCGGCTCATCCGGTCGGCGGCAGGCACGCAGCCGGCGGCCCACAGCACGGCCAGCAGGCCGAACGGGTAGTAGACCTGGCCGCCTCCGACGAAGGTGAGCACGAGGAGCACGGCGAAGGCGGGCACGAGGAAGCGCGCCGGTCGCCATCCCGGGCGGCGCAGCAGCGCGACCAGCCCGGCCAGCCAGATGGGCACCAGCGGTACGCCCAGCATGACCGCCAGGAACGGCCACATGAGGATCCGCACGTCGCCGGAGTTGTTGTCCGACAACGCTTGAGCCATGGACAGCTGCGGCCAGGCGTGGGTCGCCTGGTAGGCGATCTGCGGCGACGCCAGCACGAGTGCGACGAGGGCGCCGCCGACGAACCACCGCGAGATCAGCGGGCGGCGCGGCCCGGCCACCAGCAGACCCGCCACGAGCGAGAGCACCAGCAGCCCCACGAGCAGCTTGTTGAACGTGCTGAGACCGGCGACCGCGCCCGCCGCGAGCCACCACCGGGGCTCGGCGCGCAGCAGCGCCCGGACGACGAAGAGCGAGACGGCCGGCCAGACCAGGAGGTCTGCGGTGGCGGTGAGCAGCACGTGCCCGAAGAGCAGCGGAACGGTGGCGAACGCGTAGCCCCACGCGCACAAGGTCTGCGCCGCCCGGCCGCCATCCAGCTCGCGGGTCACGAGGGTGACGACGACGACCGAGCCTGCGGCCATCAGGGTGGCCGCCATGCGCAGCGCCCAGACCTCGTCGACCGCGGACGCCACCAGGTGCGCCAGCAACGGCGTGAACGGCGGCTGGTCGACGTAGCCCCAGGCTGGGCGCAGCATGCGGAAGTACAGCTCGTCCCGGTGGTAGCCGTACCGGCCGCTGGTGGCGGTGAGCACGACGACCAGCGTGATGATCGCGGCGAGGACGGGTCCGCGCGCGAGCGGGGGAGGGCGGCGCACGCGGCGAACGTACCCGGCCGGTGCCTACTCTGGGAGGCATGAGCGAGGCCGTCCGGGTGTCGAGCGTGCGCGTGTCGATGTCCACGGCGTCGGCCTACCCGGAGTCCTGCGCGCGGGCCTTCGAGCTGGCGCACCGGCTCGGTTACGACGGCGTCGAGGTGATGGTCTGGACCGACCCCGTCAGCCAGGACGCCTCCGCGCTCCGCCGGCTCTCGGACCACTACCAGCTGCCGATCGTCTCGGTCCACGCCCCGACGCTCCTCATCACCCAGCGGGTCTTCGGCTCCGACCCGTGGCCGAAGCTCGAGCGGTCGTGCGAGCTGGCGTCGGCGGTCGGCGCCCGGACCGTCGTCCTGCACCCGCCGTTCCGCTGGCAGCGCGAGTACGCGCGCGAGTTCGTCGCGGGAGTGCGCGAGCTGGAGGAGCGAACTGGTCTGCGGCTCGCGGTCGAGAACATGTTCCCGTGGCGCGCGGGTGGCCGCGAGATCCTGGCCTACCTGCCCGGCTGGGACCCGACGCCGTACGACTACCGCAACGTCACCATGGACCTGTCGCACACGTCGACGGCTGGCAGCGACGCGCTCGCGATGGCCGACCGGCTGGGCAGACGGCTCGTCCACATCCACCTCACCGACGGGCGCGGCTCCAGCAAGGACGAGCACCTCGTCCCAGGCCGGGGCACGCAGCCGTGCGCCGAGCTGCTCGAGCGGCTGGCCGGGCAGGACTGGGACGGCGAGGTGATCGTCGAGATCAGCACCCGGCGGGCGCACACCGAGGCCGAGCGCGAGGACGACCTGGCTCAGTCCCTGGCCTTCGCGCGCCTCAACCTGACGGCACCCGCCGATCGCCGTGCTCCGCGCGCCGACGGCCTCGCGTCCGGCGACGCCGGCTGACCGTCGTCCGGACGTCGCTGGCGACGCTCGGCGCGATTCACGGCGCTGGATCGCGCCCACGCCTAGATTTCGTGCTGTGCGAGCCGAAGCGATGGCGATCCGGTGCCGGGGACTGCATGTCGTCCGCGGGGGTCGAACGGTCCTGCCGCGACTGGACCTGGACGTGCCGGCCGGTCAGCTGGTCGGCCTGCTCGGCCCCAGCGGTGGCGGCAAGAGCACCCTGATGCGCTCGATCGTCGGAGCGCAGCGAGTCGCCGCTGGTGACGTCGAGGTGCTGGGCCTGCCCGCAGGGCACCGCGAGCTGCGCTCGCGCGTCGGCTACCTGACGCAGTCGGTGAGCGTCTACGAGGACCTCACGGTCGCGGAGAACCTGCGCTACTTCGGGGCGGTCGTCGGCGCCCCGGCGGACGACGTCGCCCGGGTGCTGCGCGAGGTCGACCTGGCCGACTGCGGCGACCGGGTCGTGGCCGACCTGTCCGGAGGGCAACGGTCCCGCGTCTCGCTCGCCGTGGCGCTCCTCGGACGGCCGGAGCTGCTCGTGCTCGACGAGCCGACCGTCGGGCTGGACCCGGTGCTCCGAAGGGACCTCTGGCAGCTGTTCCGGTCCCTCGCTGACCGTGGCTCGACCCTGCTCGTGTCGAGCCACGTCATGGACGAGGCCACGCGCTGCGACCGCCTGGTCCTGCTGCACGAGGGCCGGGTGCTCGCCGACGGGAGCCTGGCCGAGCTGCTGGACCAGACCGGCGCACGCGATGCCGACGAGGCCTTCCTGCGGCTCGTGGAGGCCGCGGCGTGAGTCTCCGACTGACGTTCGCGACGGCGGTGCGCGTGCTGCAGCAGGTGCGTCACGACCCCCGGATCGTCGCCCTGCTGCTGGTGATCCCGTGCGGGCTCATCGGGCTGCTGGCCTGGGTCTTCAGCGGTGGGCACGTGTTCGACGTCGTCGGCGCGGCGCTGCTCGGCGTCTTCCCCTTCGTCGTCATGTTCCTGGTCACGAGCGTGGCGACGCTACGGGAACGACAGTCGGGGACGCTCGAGCGACTGCTCGTCATGCCGCTCGGCAAGGGTGACCTCATCGGCGGCTACGCGCTCGCCTTCGGCCTGCTCGCTGTGGTGCAGGCCGTTCTCGCAGCGGCGTTCTCGGTGTGGGTGCTCGGGCTGGACGTGGCCGGACCGCTGTGGTTCCTGGTGCTCGTGGCGGTGCTGGACGCCTTGCTGGGCACCGCGTTCGGGTTGCTCGTCAGCGCCTTCGCGACGACGGAGTTCCAGGCCGTGCAGTTCATGCCCGGTGCGGTGATCCCCCAGTTCCTCGTGTGCGGGTTGCTCCTGCCGCGCGACCAGATGCCACGGCCGCTGGAGCTGGTGTCCGACGTGCTGCCTCTCAGCTACGCCGTCGACGCGATGCGCGAGCTGACCACGGATGCCCACGTCCGCGCCGACCTCGTCGTCGACGCCCTGGTCGTGGTCGGGTTCATCGTGCTGTTCATCGCGGCGGCCGCGTCGACGCTGCGACGGCGTACACCGTGAGGCGACCGGTCGCGCGGCGCGTCCCTCGGGCAGCCTGCGGACCGACCTCCGGGCGCAGGTGCCTGAGCCGTAACCTGTGCCCATGCTGCGCCAGAGCCTGCTCCAGATGTCGAAGAGCGACCGGGTTCGCTCCATCGTGCAGAACGCCCCGGTGACACGGTCGGTCGTCAAGCGGTTCGTCGCCGGGTCGACCACGGACGACGGTGTCCGGGCGTCGAGCGACATCGTGCACTCCGGCCGGCTCGTCACCCTCGACAACCTCGGCGAGGACACCCTCGACGTGCACCAGGCGCGCGCGACGCGCGACGAGTACCTCAGGCTGCTGTCCGCGCTGGAGGAGGCGGGGCTCGCGCAGGGCGGTCGCGCCGAGGTGTCCCTCAAGCTGTCGGCGCTCGGTCAGGCGCTACCCGTCGACGGCGGCAAGATCGCGCTCGACCACGCCCGTGAGCTCTGCCAGGCGGCGGAGAAGGCCGGCACCACGGTGACGCTCGACATGGAGGACCACACCACGACCGACGACACGCTGGAGGCGCTGCGCGAGCTGCGGCGGGACTTCCCGTTCGTGGGCGCGGTGCTGCAGGCGTACCTGCGCCGCACCGAAGGAGACTGCCGTGACCTGGCGGGCGCCGGGTCACGCGTGCGGCTGTGCAAGGGGGCCTACGACGAGCCGGCGTCGGTGGCCTTCACCGAGCGGCAGGAGGTCGACCGCTCCTACGTCCGCTGCGCGCGGGTCCTGATGGCCGGTGAGGGGTACCCGATGCTGGCCACGCACGACCCGACGATGGTCGACATCGGTTCCGCGCTCGCCCGCCGCTACGGTCGGGAGCAGGGCAGCTACGAGTTCCAGATGCTGTACGGGATCCGGCCGGACGAGCAGGTGCGGCTGGCGTCCTCGGGTGAGCGCATGCGCGTCTACGTGCCGTACGGCGACGACTGGTACGGGTACTTCATGCGCCGGTTGGCGGAGCGGCCGGCGAACACGGCGTTCTTCCTCCGCGCACTCGCGACGAAGGGCTGATCCGGTGACCACGCAACCGACGAGCCAGCGGACGGGCACGGACGACGACTTCGGCGCGGCCGACGTGCCGGTGCTCGCGATCCTCGGGGCCGGCGTCATGGGCGAGACCCTGCTCTCCGGCCTGCTGCGGGCCGGCCGGCCGGTCGACCAGGTCGTCGTCAGCGAGCGGCGGGAGGACCGCATCGCCGAGCTTCAGGACCGCTACGGCGTCCGGGTGCTCGACAACGCCGAGGCGGCGGCGATCGCCGACACCGTCGTGCTCGTGGTCAAGCCGCAGGACATGGCCGGCCTGCTCGCCGAGATCCGCGAGCACCTGCGGCCAGGCGCCCTGGTCGTCTCGCTCGCGGCCGGCATCACGACGCGCACGCTGGAGGACGGCCTGCCAGCCGGGACTCCCGTCGTCCGCGTCATGCCGAACACGCCGGCGCGGGTCGACGAGGGTATGGCGGCGATCAGCGGCGGTGAGCACTGCGACGAGAGCCACCTCGCCCAGGCCGAGCTGCTGCTGCGCTCCTGCGGCAAGGTCATCCGCATCGGCGAGCAGCACCTCGACGCGGTCACCGCGATCAGCGGGTCCGGGCCGGCGTACATCTTCTACGTGGCCGAGGCGATGATCGAGGCCGGCGTGCTGCTGGGCCTGCCGCGGGCGACGTCCACGCAGCTCGTCGTCCAGACCCTCTACGGCGCTGCCACGATGCTCCGCGAGACGGGGGAGCACCCGACGGTGCTGCGGGAGCAGGTGTCCAGCCCGGCGGGGACGTCGATGGCGGCCCTGCGCCAGCTCGACGACCACAAGGTGCGGGCTGCGTTCCTCACGGCGATGGAGGCCGCGCGCGACCGCAGCAGGGAGCTCGCCGACCAGGGCTGAGCCAGCGCGCTGGGGCACAACTCACAGGAGGTTCTCAGGCCCGAGCGGCCCACGGGCGTGATCCGTCTGGCAGTCTGAGCCGATGAGCGACCTCACCGTGCGGGCACTGGAGGGTGACGACTGGCAGGCGTTCCGGCAGATCCGGCTGGCTGCGCTTCAGGACGCGCCGGACGCGTTCGCCTCGTCGTACGACGAGGAGCAGGAGTACGACGAGGACTTCTGGCGCCTCCGGCTGGCACGGTCCAGCCGGCTGCTCGCGTGCCTCGACGACGAGCCCGTCGGCATCGTGTCCGTCGGTGACGCGGAGGACGAGGGGGTCGCCGAGCTCTTCGGCATGTGGGTGGTCCCGCAGCAGCGCGGCCGGGGCGTCGCGTGGCAGCTGACCGAGGCCGCGGCCGAGCACGCACGACGTCAGGGTCGACGCGCGCTCCGGCTCTGGGTGTCGACCGACAACGGCCGGGCCGTGGCGTTCTTCAGCAGCTACGGCTTCCGCCCCGGCAACGACCGTCGCCCGATGACCAACGACCCCGAGACCGAGGAGGTCGCGATGGTCATCCCGCTCGGCGTCGACCCGGGCGCCTCCGCGGTCACCCTCTGATACGCCGCCGGCTCAGGGCCGGGCCGCGAAGCGCTCCAGCAGGGCGGTCTCCCCGCTGACGACGATCACGTCGTGGGCCGACACCTTCGTGGACGGCACCGCGTGCGTGAAGTCCTTGCCGGGCGACTTCACGCCGACGACGGTGACGCCGTACTTGGCGCGGATCTGTGACTCCGCGAGCGTGAACCCGCGGGTCTCTCGCGGCGGTCGCATCTTGGCGATCGCGAACCCGTCCTCGAACTCGATGTAGTCGAGCAGCTTGCCGCTGACCAGGTGCGCGACCCGCTCGCCCGCGTCGCGCTCCGGGTAGACGACGTTGGTCGCGCCGATGCGCTCGAGGATCTTCCCGTGGGCCGGGGTCAGCGCCTTCGCCCAGACGTGCGGGACGCCGATGTCGACCAGGTTGGCCGTGGTGAGCACGCTCGCCTCCACCGACGTGCCGATGCCCACGACGGCCACGGTGAAGTCCGCGGCGCCGACCTGCCGCAGGGCCTCCTCGCTCGTGGAGTCGCCCTCGACGACGTGCGTGAGGCGCCCCGACCACTCCTGCACGAGCGAGCTGTTGCGGTCGATCGCCAGCACCTCGTGGCCGAGCCGGTCGAGGGCCTCCGCGATGGACGACCCGAACCGCCCCAGCCCGATGACGAGCACGGCGTCGCTGTGCTCCTTCTGGTTAGCCAACGATGGGTCGCTCCTCCGGTAGTCGGATCACACGGCGGCGGTCGCGCAGGGCGAGAGCTGCCGCCAGGGTTATCGTGCCCGTTCGTCCGGCGAACATCAGCGCGCTGAGGACGTACTTGCCCGAGTCGGGCAGCTCGGCGGACAGTCCGGTGGACAGGCCGCAGGTGGCGAAGGCGGACGTCACCTCGAAGAGCACGACGTCGAGCGACCGGTCGGTCAGGGCGAGGAGCAGCAGGCTGGCGGTCACGACGAGCGTGACGCCGGCCAGGAGCACGGTGACGGCCAGGCGCAGCGTCGCGGGCGGGATGCGTCGGCCGAACGCCTCCACGTCCCGGTCGCCGCGGGCTTCGGCGACGGTGGCGAGGACCAGCACGGCGAGCGTCGTCACCTTGATGCCGCCCGCGGTCGAGGCGCTGCCCCCACCGATGAACATCATGACGTCCTGCAGCAGCCACGTGCCCTGGTTCATGTGGCTGACGTCCACCGTGCTGAAGCCGGCGGACCTCGGCATGAGGCCGTGGAACAGCGACGTGAGGACCTTGTGGCCCACGTCCATGTGGCCCATCGTCGCGGGGTTGGTCCACTCGAGGGCGCCGAACAAGAGCACGGACAGCCCCAGCACGATGAGCGTGGTCGACAGCGTGAGGCGCGTGTGGAGGTTCCAGCGACGCACGCGGCCGCGGCGCCTCCAGTCGCGCGCGATGGTGAGCAGCACCGGGAACCCCAGTCCGCCGATGAAGACGCCCGCGGCAACGGGTCCGAGCACGAAGGGGTCGCCCGCCCAGGCCTGCAGGCTGCCCTCGTGCAGCGAGAAGCCGGCGTTGTTGAACGCGCTGATGCCGTAGAAGAGCGAGTGGTAGAGGGCCGGCCCCCAGCCCTCGCCCTCGCTGACGAAGCTCGGCAGCAGCAGGACGGCGATGCTCAGCTCGACGGTCGTCGAGGCGATGATGATCGCCCGCAGCAGGGCGCCGACCTCACCGAGCCGCAGCGCCTTGGTCTCGCTGGCCGCGATGAGGCGCTGGCGCAGGCCGAGGCGGCGCGAGACGGCCAGGCCCAGCAGGGAGGCGAGCGTGAGGATGCCCAGGCCGCCGACCTTGATCGCGATCATGATGATGACCTGGCCGAGCCCGGACCAGTAGGTCGCGGTGTCGACGGTGGTCAGCCCGGTGACGCAGACGGCGGACGCCGCGGTGAAGAGGGCGTCCGCGTACGGGGCGCGCTGCCCCGACGCCGTGGACTGCGGCAGCGACAGCAGGCCCGAGAACAGCAGGATGACGAGGGCGAACACGGCGAGCGCCAGCCGGGCGGGTGACGACCTCGCGGCCTCGTCGAGCCGCTCCCGCAGCCACCCGGACGCGGACCGGCCCCCGTCGGCCTCCTCTTGCAGGGCGGAGCCCATGGGCCTCCGTTCGCGACTCGTCAGCGGTGGTGCTCCATGCTGGAACCGGCCCATCTTGCCGTGCGGGGCGTGAGCGCACGACCGGGACACCCCGGGGTAGGTTCGTCGCATGTCAGCCCAGGCCCGGTCGGGGGCGGCACGGCCGGTCCAGGCACGCGTCGTCTGGGACCCGGACTTCACGCGCTACGACTTCGGGCCGACGCACCCGATGGCCCCGCTCCGCCTCGACCTCACGGCCCGGCTGTGCGGCGCGCTCGGCCTGTTCGACCCGCGGCACGTGCACGTGGCCGGGGCCACACCGGCGGACGACGCCCTGCTGACCACCGTGCACGACGCCGACTACGTGGCCGCCGTCCGGCGCGCGTCCGAGCGGCCGGACGAGGCCGATCAGGAGCGAGGGCTCGGCACCGAGGACGACCCGGCCTTCCTGGGCATGCACGAGGCGAGCGCACGGATCGTTCAGGGCACGGTCGACGTGGCCGAGGCGGTCTGGTCAGGCGAGGCGCACCACGGCGTGAACTTCTGCGGCGGACTGCACCACGCCATGCGGGGGCGGGCCAGCGGCTTCTGCGTGTACAACGACGCCGCCGTGGCGATCCAGCGTCTTCTCGACCTGGGCGCCGAACGGGTCGCCTATGTGGACGTCGACGTCCATCACGGCGACGGCGTGCAGAGCATCTTCTGGGACGACCCACGAGTGCTGACGATCTCGGTCCATGAGAGCGGACGGGTCCTGTTCCCCGGCAGCGGGTTCCCGGACGAGGTCGGCGGTCCCCACGCGCCGGGCTCGGCGGTCAACGTGGCGCTGCCGCCCGGCACGGGGGACGCGGCGTGGCTGCGTGCCGTCCACTCCGTCGTCCCCGCGCTGGTGCACGCGTTCGAGCCGGACGTGCTCGTCTCGCAGCACGGCTGCGACAGCCACTTCCTGGACCCGCTGGCGCACCTCGCGGTGTCGGTGGACGCGCAGCGTGCGGTGCAGCTGATGGTGCACGAGCTGGCGCACGGGTCCGTGCGGGGTCGGTGGGTCGCGCTGGGCGGGGGCGGGTACGAGATCGTGGACGTCGTCCCGCGCTCGTGGTCGCACCTGGTGGGGGTCGCGGCGCACACGCCCGTCGACCCGCTGGTCGAGGTTCCCCAGGCCTGGCGCGAGCACGTCGTCCGGCTGCTCGGCCGCCCGGGCCCGGCGCACATGGGGGACGGTCGCGACACGTGGTTCCGGTCGTGGGAGGTCGGCTACGACCCCGACGACGCGGTCGACCGAGCGGTCATGCGCACCCGCAAGGCGGTCTTCCCGCTGCACGGCCTCGATCCCTGGTTCGGCTGAGACGGCTGGCGCGGAGCCCTGGCGCAGACGGCACCAATGGTGTCGAATGGGACGACACGCCCGCACAAGCACTTGACTTCATCGGCCGAGAGGGTGGTCGGACTTCCCCATGGGTCACAACAGCCCCTATGGTGTGGCTCCGCACCCCACGTGGTCGTGCGCCGGTGGGGAAGCCGGCCACACGTGCGGCGGCGCACGAGATGCGGTGGAGCATGGCTTCTGAGCGACAGCTGGGCGAGGTGCGGTTCCTCACGGTGGCCGAGGTGGCCACGATCATGCGCGTGTCCAAGATGACCGTCTACCGCCTGGTCCATGCCGGCGAGCTGCCGGCCGTGCGCGTCGGCCGCTCCTTCCGGGTCCCGGAGGAAGCCGTCCACGACTACCTGCGGACGTCGTTCATCGAGACCGCCTGACGCCGGTCCCGGCCCATCGCACCCGGTGCCCTCTCGCCCGGTCGGCGCTCCGTCCTGCGCACGGTAGGATGGCCGCGCCGGACGGTGGTGCGTCTGCACGGTCGTCCAGACCCCGACGTGCGCGTCCGCTCGGCGGACTCCCGCTGCTGAGTCTCCCTCCTCGGGACGCGCTCTCTCCACCGCACCATCGACCGTGAGGTACACATGGGCTCTGTCATCAAGAAGCGTCGCAAGCGCATGGCCAAGAAGAAGCACCGCAAGCTGCTGCGCAAGACGCGTCACCAGCGTCGCAACAAGAAGTAGGCCGGCGCGCCCACGCGGGCACGCTGCCACGACACCCGGCTCCCGGTCCCGCGAGGACCAGGGGCCGTGTGCGTCTCGGCCCACCAAGGGCCTGCTGCGACGGGACGCGGCCACGTAGGATCGCGCATGACGCCAGGGCACGGCGGCGCCGTCGACGACGGACGGTCTCTCTCGAGGGATGGTGGGGCACGTGGGTCAGGTCGTGCTCGTCACCGGCGTCTCGCGCCACCTCGGGGGCCGGTTCGCCCGGCTGGTCGGCGAGGACCCGGGCGTCGACCGGGTGATCGGCGTCGACGTCGTCCCGCCCTCACGCCCGATCGGTGACGCCGACTTCGTGCGCGCGGACATCCGCAACCCCGTCATCGCCAAGGTGATCGCAGGTGCCGAGGTCGATACGGTCGTGCACCTCAACGTCATCGCGACCCCGTTGTCGGCCGGTGGCCGCACGTCGATGAAAGAGATCAACGTCATCGGCACCATGCAGCTGCTGGCAGCCTGCCAGCGAGCCGAGTCGGTGCGGCGCCTCGTCGTGAAGAGCAGCGCGGCCGTCTACGGCTCCGGTCCGCGCGACCCGGCGATGTTCACCGAGGACACGGCGCCGAGGTCCCTGCCCCGCAGCGGATTCGCCAAGGACTCGGTGGAGGTGGAGGGCTACGTCCGCGGCTTCTCGCGGCGTCGGCCCGACGTCGAGGTGTCGATGCTGCGGTTCGCGAACGTCATCGGTCCGCGCATCCGCACGGGCATGACCGACTACTTCTCGCTGCCGGTCGTGCCCACCGTGCTCGGGTTCGACGGCAGGCTCCAGTTCGTGCACGAGGACGACGCGTTGGCCGCGATGCACAAGGCGACCGTGAGCGGTGGTGTCGGCATCGTCAACGTCGCGGGCGACGGTGTCGTCACGGTGTCGCAGGCGTTGCGCCTGGCCGGTCGGCCAGCCCTGCCGGTGCCGATGCCGGCCGGCGGGTGGATCGGTCAGGCGGTCCGCCGTTCGCGCCTGGCCGACTTCTCGCCCGAGCAGATCCAGTTCCTCGCGTACGGCCGCGGGCTCGACACCACGCGCATGCGCGACGTCCTCGGTTTCGAGCCGCAGTACACGACCCGGCAGGCGTTCGAGTCGTTCGTCGCCTCGCGCGTCGACCGGTCCAGCTCTCGCCTGCCGACGCTCGGCGACGTCGCCGCGCGCGCCGAGCGGTGGGCCGAGGCCGCGGTCACGCGACCGGGGAGGGCGTCGTGACGGACGACCCGACGGCCCGCCGGGTCGTGCCGATCACGTCCTCGCGAGGGTCGGCCGCGCGGCAGACCCCGCGCAGGAGCGGCGCTCCCAGCCGGCGCGGTGCGGACGCGGTGGCGGCCGGCGCGGCGCGCGCCTCTGGTGAGCGATCCCGCCGGCGCAGCACGCCGCTCATCAGCGCTGCTGCGGCCCCGGCCGAGCCGAAGACGCCGGCACAGCCGAGCCCGAGGCGCTCGTCCGGTGCTCGACGTCCTCGCCGGCCTGCCGCGACCGATCGCCCGTCGCGACCTCAGCCCGTGCCGGAGCCGGCGAGCGCGCCCGCGTCGTCCGGTCCCGGCGGGGAGCCCGCTGCCCTGCTGGGCTATCTCGTCGAGGCCGTCGTCGAGGCGGTCGTCGCGGAAGGCCGACGCCTCGGTGTGGAGGACATCGAGGACCGGGTCGCGGCGGCCCTGGCGTTCCTGCGCCGCCGGCTGACCGGCGACTACGTGGTCGACGACCTCGGCTTCGACGCCGAGCTCACCGAGGCGTTGCTGCCGGTGCTGCGACCGCTCTACCGGTCGTGGTTCCGGGTCGAGGTCCGCGGCATCGAGAACGTCCCCGCCGAGGGCGGCGCGCTCGTGGTCGCGAACCACTCCGGCGCCATCGCACTCGACGCGGTGATGACCCAGCTCGCGGTGCACGACGAGCACCCGGCGCACCGGCACCTGCGCCTGCTGGGCGCCGACCTCGTGTTCGCGCTGCCGGTGGTCGGCGAGCTGGCGCGCAAGACGGGCACCACCCTCGCCACCAACGCCGACGCCGAGCGCCTGCTGCGGTCCGGCGAGCTGGTGGGCGTGTGGCCGGAGGGCTTCAAGGGCATCGGGAAGCCGTTCTCGGAGCGGTACAAGCTGCAGCGGTTCGGCCGGGGCGGTTTCGTGTCCGCGGCGCTCGCGGCGAAGGTGCCGATCGTGCCGTGCTCGATCGTGGGCGCCGAAGAGATCTACCCGATCATCGGCAACCTCAAGAGCCTCGCCCGGCTGCTCGGGCTGCCGTACCTCCCGGTCACGCCGACGTTCCCCTGGCTCGGGCTGCTGGGGCTGGTGCCGCTGCCGAGCAAGTGGATCATCGAGTTCGGGACACCGATCGACACGACGTCGCACAGGCCGTCCGCGGGCGTCGACCCGGGCGCCTCCGGCACGTCGTCGGACGACCTGGACGACCCGGACGACCCCATGGTCGTGTTCGACCTCACCGACCAGGTGCGCGAGACCATCCAGCAGACCCTCTACGCCCTCCTCATGCAGCGCCGGTCGGTGTTCTTCTAGGTCGGTGTTCCCCGGCTCCTTCCGTTCCGGAATACCCCCAGGGGGTACCCGGTTAGCCGGGTTGATCACCACAGACGACGAGAGCGGACGTCATGTCGAGCCACCAGCACCACAACGGCCCGGAACCACTGCCCGCATACGCGGACGCCGGAGAGCAGGCGGGGCGCAGCGGCCACGTCGGCCGCACCGACGCCGACCACGGGCATGCTGGCCATGCTGGCCATGCCGATCACGGTGGCCACGTGGCGATGTTCCGGAGACTGTTCTGGATCATGCTGGTGCTGGCGGCACCCACGGTGCTGCTCAGCCAGATGGTCGCCGACCTGCTCGGCTACCGGTTGCCCGACGTGCCGGGTCTCGGCGCGGTGTCGCCGGTGCTGGGCACCCTGATGTACCTGTGGGGCGGGCGGCCGTTCCTCGAGGGCGCCGTCAGCGAGGTCCGGGACCGACGTCCGGGCATGATGCTGCTGATCGGCATGGCGATCACCGTCGCGTTCGTCGCCTCGTGGGGCGCGAGCCTGGGCGTGCTCTCCCACAGCCTGGACTTCTGGTGGGAGCTGGCGCTCCTCATCGTGATCATGCTGCTGGGTCACTGGTTGGAGATGCGCTCGCTCGCCCAGACGTCGTCCGCGCTGGAGTCGCTCGCTGCTCTGCTGCCGGACGAGGCCGAACGGCTCGAGGACGGCGACGTCGTGCCCGTGCCGCCCGCGGAGCTGCGGCTCGGTGACGTCGTGGTCGTACGGCCGGGGGGTCGGGTGCCTGCTGACGGCGAGGTGGTCGACGGCACCGCCGAGGTGGACGAGTCGATGATCACCGGGGAGTCGCGGACGGTGCGCCGCGGACCTGGCTCTTCCGTGGTCGCGGGCACGGTAGCCACCGACACGGCTCTGCGGGTGCGGGTGACCGCGGTCGGGGAGGACACCGCTCTGGCCGGGATCAGGCGGCTGGTCGCGGCGGCGCAGTCGTCGTCGACCCGGGCGCAGCTGCTGGCGGACCGGGCAGCCGGCTGGCTGTTCTGGTTCGCGGTGGGGGCCGCCGCGGTGACCGCGGTGGCCTGGTCGCTCCTGGGCGCACCGGACAGCGCGTTGGTGCGCGTGATCACCGTTCTCGTGATCGCCTGCCCGCACGCGCTCGGCCTGGCGATCCCGCTCGTCGTCTCGATCTCGACCGAGCGGGCCGCGCGCGCCGGCGTGCTGGTCAAGGACCGTGCCGCGCTGGAACGGATGCGCACCATCGACGCCGTGCTGTTCGACAAGACCGGCACCCTCACGGAGGGCGAGCCAGCCGTCACGCACGTGACGTCCCGAGGGGATCAGGACGACGAGGTGCTGAGGCTGGCGGCCGCGGCGGAGGGCGACAGCGAGCACCCGCTGGCGCGCGCGATCGTGTCCGCGGCGCAGTCGCGCCGTCTCACCGTCCCCGCCGCTACGGGGTTCCGTTCGTCGGCAGCCGTCGGCGTGACCGCCTCGGTCGAGGGCCGCTCGGTGTCCGTGGGAGGTCCCTACCTGCTCCACGAGCACGCCGCCGACCCGCTGCCGCAGACCCAGCCGTGGGCCGAGGCCGGCGCCACCGTGCTGCACGTCCTGGTCGACGGAGAGGTCGTGGGGGCGCTCGCGCTCCAGGACGCCGTCCGGCCGGAGTCACGCGACGCGGTCGCGGCGCTGCACCGGCTGGGTGTCGACGTCGTCATGATCACCGGCGACGCGGAGCCGGTGGCCCGCGCCGTCGCGTCCGAGCTGGGCATCGACCAGGTGTTCGCCGGCGTGAGGCCGGAGCACAAGAGCGAGAAGGTGGTCGCGCTGCAGCGGCAGGGGCGGTCCGTGGCCATGGTGGGGGACGGCGTGAACGACGCGCCCGCGCTGGCTCAGGCGGATGTCGGCATCGCCATCGGCGCCGGTACGGACGTCGCCATCGCCTCGGCGGGGGTGATCCTCGCCTCGGACGACCCTCGCTCGGTGCTGTCGGTCATCGAGCTCTCGCGGGCGGGCTACCGCAAGATGCAGCAGAACCTGTGGTGGGCCGCCGGGTACAACCTGTTCGCCGTGCCGCTCGCCGCGGGTGTGCTGGCGCCGGTCGGCTTCGTGCTGCCGATGGAGGTGGGCGCGCTGCTGATGTCCCTGTCGACCGTCGTGGTCGCCCTCAACGCCCAGCTGCTGCGCCGGCTCGACCTTCGTCCCGGGGCGGTGCTCGGCGCCGGCTGATCCCGCTACTGGCGCGGGAGGCCGACGTCGCCGTCACTGCCGTGCCTGGCCCACCTCAGCCGCGCCAGCCGGACGAGCACGCCGCAGCCGAGCACGGCAAGGCCCGACACGACGGATGCCAACGGCAGGGTCACGACGAGGACCAGGCAGCCCAGCGCGCCGAGCACCTGGAGCCAGCGCGGGAACCGGCGCTGCGGACCGGACTGCGTCCATGCCGAGAGGTTCGCGACCAGGTAGTAGAGCAGCACGCCGAAGGACGAGAACCCGATCGCGCCGCGGAGGTCGACCAGCAGGACGAGGACGCTGACCACGACCGCGAGCGCGACCTCGGCGTGGTGCGGCACCTGGTGCTTCGGGTGCACCGCCGCGAGCCAGCCGGGAAGGTCGCGGTTGCGTGCCATCGCGAGGCTGGTGCGACCGATCCCGGCGATGAGGGCGAGCAGCGCCCCGAGCGCGGCGACGGCGGCACCGACCCGGACGACGATGCTCGCCCCGTTCCAGGCGCCCGCCTCGACCGCGGCCGCCAGGGGTGCGGCGGTGGCCGCCACCCTCGGCGCGCCGAGCGCCGCGATCACGGTGACAGCGACCGCCGCGTAGACGGCGACGGTTCCGGCGAGAGCGATCTGGATGGCCTTCGGGATGGTCCGTCGGGGATCGCGCACCTCCTCGCCCAGCGTGGCGATGCGCGCGTAGCCGGCGAAGGCGAAGAACAGCAGGCCAGCGGACTGCAGCACCCCGTACCAACCGACGTCCGTCATGCTCCACTCCAGCAGCCGGGACGTGTCGACCGACGGCCCGGTCAGGGTGACGCCCACCATGACGGCCAGCGCGAGCAGCGTCACCGAGACCGTGAGGCGAGTGACGCGCGCCGTCCGCGTGACCCCGTGGTAGTTGACGGCGGCCAGCGCGACGACCGCCGCCACGGCGACCGGACGCTGCCAGGCGGACGGGACCGCGTAGGCCGCGAAGGTGAGCGCCATCGCGGCGCAGCTGGCGGTCTTGCCGATGACGAAGGCCCAGCCCGCGAGATATCCCCACCACGGGCCGAGGCGCTCCCGGCCGTACACGTAGGTGCCGCCGGAAGTGGGGTACTGGGCGGCCAGCTGGGCGCTGGACGTGGCGTTGCAGTAGGCCACCGCAGCCGCGACGGCCAGACCCACCAGCAGCCCGGTGCCCGCGACGGCCGCGGCCGGAGCGAACGCGGCGAACACGCCCGCACCGATCATCGAACCCAGGCCGATGACGACGGCGTCGGTCGTGCCGAGCCGCCGGGCCAGGCGGGGTGTGCTCACCGTGGGAGGCGCACCGTCAGCCGCCGAGGCAGAGCTCGCCGAGGCCGAGCACGCAGTCGCCGCCGACCGAGACGCCGGGGACCCCGATCGTCGCCCCGCCGACCGTGGGGGTGGTGCCGGGGACGGTGACCCCGGGCAGGGGGAGCCCGGTCGACGTCGGCCCGGGCAGCCCGACGGTCACCGAGGGCAGCGGCACGGTGGCACCCGGCAGCGACAAGGTCGGTCCCGGCACCGTCGCCGTGACGCCGTCCCCGACGCTGACGCTCGCGCCGGGCAGCGAGACGCCAGCTCCGCCCGGTGCCGACGACACCCGGGGCACGGACGTCGGCGCCGTGCCGGGCACGCCGCTCTGACCCGTCCCGTCGGTCGTGGCGCCGGAGCCGACCCCCGGCACGGTGCCCCCGAGCGCGCTGGCGCCCGGACCACCGGCGAGCCCGCCGAGGAGCCGGGACAGCTGCTCGCCCATCTGCTCGAGGGTCGACCGGATGCTGCTGCACAGCGTCGTGCAGGAGCCCGCGCGCACGAGCCGGTCGAGCTGCTGCAGCGTCGCCGCCTGGCCCTGCGCCAGCTGCTGGAGCAGGCGGTCGACAGCCGGCACCGACGACACCGGCACGCGGTCACGGAGGGCAGCCAGCCGGCCGGTCGCCTGGGCGCCGGCGTCCGCCAGCGCCTGCAGGGCGCGCGGGTCCGGCGTGCCGGAGCCGTCGGTGAGCAGCTGGCGCTGGGCCTCGCCCAGGTCGTCGGAGGCGCGGGCCAGGGTCTGGTCGACCAGCGCGGGCGACGGGTCGCCGGCCGCGACGAGCGCGTCGAGCTCGTCCAGCCTGGTGTCGACCTGGTTCAGCAGGGCCTTGCCTCGGCTGAGGTCGCTGCCGGCGAGCCGCACCTGCGCGTCGCCGATCATCAGCTTCACCGGGTAGAGCGCGTCGCCCGGCAGGGCGCGGGTGCTGAGGCCGCCGACCACCACGGCGACGACGAGCGCCATCGTGGCCAGCCCCGCGAGGAGCCGCCCGCCCCGCGGCACGGTGAGCGTCCTGGGCCCGGTGCGCGCCGACGTCCGCGGGACCTCGGCGGCACGCACCTCGACCGACGCCGGAAGGGGATGACGTGCCGCCTGGACGACCAGCTGCTCGCGCAGTCGCGCGACGAACGCCGGGTCGGGGGACACGGCCGGCTGCGGCAGCTCCTCGGCCAGCCGCACGAGGACCGCGAGGTCGCTCGCGTCGTCGGCGAGCAGGGGGTGGGCCAGCGCATCGGCGTCGCCGGACAGCGCCCGTTCGAGCAGGTCGGCGTCCCGGCGGCGTGTCAGGGTCTGGCTCACGCTCATCGGTCACACCCCCCACGGCTGCTGGTACCCCGTCGCCAGGTCCAACGAGCGGAGGTGGCGCGGGTTACGGCTGCGTCGACGGGCAGGCTCACGGACGCTCACCGCCCAGCGCCCGGTGCAGCGAGCGGACCGCCCGAAGCTGCAGCTGCTTCACCGCGCCTGCCGACCGGCCCATCACCTCGGCCGTCTCGGCGAGGGACAGCCCCTGCAGGAAGCGCAGGGAGAGGCACTCCTGCTGGTCCGCCTTCAGGCCGCGCAGGGCGCTGAGCAGCCGCTCGTCACGCAGCCGCTCGAGCACTTCGGTCTCGGTGGACGGCGCGCGCTCGTCGCCGTCCAGCATGTCGCCGGTCGTCACCTCGAGGCGGTACCGCGACGACTTCACGTGGTCGACGACCAGGTTGCGTGCGATCGTGACGAACCAGGCGGCGATGTCCCGGCCCGTCCACGTGTACGAGTCGAGCCGCCGCAGCGCTCGCACGAACGTCTCCGAGGTGAGGTCCTCGGCCACGTGGTGGGAGCCGACACGGTAGTAGACGTAGCGGTAGACGACGTCGACGTAGCTCTCGTAGATCGTCGCGAACGCCTCGCCGTCCCCCTGCTGCGCCAGCGTGACCAGCGCGCGGACGCGGTCGAGCTCGGCATCGGACGCGGAGCTGCTCCGATGCGCGACGGGGGCGCCGCTCGGTGTCGCGCCCCTGCCCCGGCTCGTGGCGCCCGCACGAGGGCCGACGTGCGCACCGTCCGAGACGGACCACCAGGTGTGCGACGGTGTCAGGCCGGGGGCGGTGGGGACGAGCGTGGACTCGGCGGACAGCGCTTCGACGAGCTGGCGCAGGGCACGCACGCCAGCAGCGCCGGTCCTCCGTGGCGGGACCAGCGTCCGAGCGCGGCGCTCGTGCACGGACTCAGCGTGACCGACGTCGTAGCGCCGCGCCAGCCGCGACGCCGCCGGCGGCCGCCCCGACACCGGCGAGCGCGGGGAAGCCCATCTTCGCGGCCTTGCGTCCGGTGCGGTAGTCACGGACGGGCCAGCCGTGCTTCTTCGCGTAGGCACGCAGCCGTGCGTCGGGGTTGATGGCGCACGGCTTGCCGACCAGCTCGAGCAGCGGGATGTCGTTCGCCGAGTCCGAGTACGCGGAGCAGCGGGACAGGTCGAGGCCCTCGTTGTGGGCCAGCCTCGCGACCGCCTCGGCCTTGGCAGTGCCGTGCAGCAGCTCGCCGACCAGCCGGCCCGTGTAGACGCCGTCGACCTGCT
Source organism: Actinomycetales bacterium (assembly GCA_035707965.1). Classification (GTDB taxonomy): domain Bacteria; phylum Actinomycetota; class Actinomycetes; order Actinomycetales; family Angustibacteraceae; genus DASSTJ01. Next base: position 14,096 of record DASSTJ010000060.1, on the reverse strand, counting down.
CGGCGACCGTGCCGAGGGCGCCCGAGACACCGAGACGCCGGGCGATGACGTCCGCCATCTCGATCGGCGTGGCCGTGACCAGCCAGACGCGCTGCCCGGCGTCCAGGTGCATCTGCGCGAGCGCGTGCGTGCCCGGCCAGATCTTCTCGGCCATCACCTCGTCGTAGATCTCCTCGCCGATCGCCGTCAGCTCGCTCACGGTGTGCCCGGCCACGAACGAGAGCGCCTTCTCGCGGATCTGTTCCACGTGCTCGAGGTTCTCGCCGAGGGCCTTGAACCGCGCCTGCTGCCAGCCGAAGCCGAGAAGGTCGCGAACCGTGAAGAACTCGCGCCGGTACAGACCGCGGGCGAAGTAGAAGATGCTGGCCCCGCGCATGAGCGTGTTGTCGACGTCGAAGAACGCCGCTGCCGTCGGGTCGAGCGGCACCTCCAGCTCGGCCTCGAGCTGCTCGTGGCCGATGCCGAGGGCGGTGTCTCGCGCGGTCGGGGCCCGGCCGGCGACGGACCCGCGCGCTGCGTCCTCCCGATCGGGGCCCATACGACCAGCCTAGCCAGGTCCACCGGTTAGCACGGCTTCGCGCGGTCAAGGGTTCGCAGTCCGCTAGGCCGGACGACGGAAGGCTGGCTGAGGCTATCCAGAAGACCGTGGCTCGAGAAGGACGACGTCCGACGGGCGGCTGCGGGCAGGCGTCACCGCGCCGGCGAGCAGGGGTGGTGGCGTGGAGGTGTAGGTGTGGCCGGTGGGTGTGGGGCGCGCCGCCGCCGTCGCTGTCCACTCGCTCGTCTCGCCAGCGGCCAGCGCGTGCAGGGTGTGCGGCATCTCGGTGACCAGCGCCTTCGCCAACCCCAGGTGCCGCGACCCGGCCGTCGGCGACTCCCGCCGCGCGAGCGCGATCTGGTCGGTCACCCCGCGACCGACCTGCGCGGCCGGCACCCCACGCGCGCGCTGCCGGGCCCGCTGGGAGGCGTCGAACTGCACGCTCAGCCGGGCCTGCCGCGCCGCAGCGGCCGCCTTGAGCTGCTCGAGCACCGCGATCTGCTCGACCGCCCGCGTCGCCCACCGCACCCTCCACTACGGCATCCGACGCCAAGCCCGTCGGGCCGTCCAGCCAGGGCAGCAGCAACCGCAGCGCCGACGCGCTCACCGGTACCGGCACGGACCCGAACAGACGTCTGTGTCGAGAGCCACGGTTGTCACCTGGCACGACGCGGCTCACGGAGGCGACCTCGGATCCGCCCCTCATGGGCACCCGGCTGGCACATCGTCGTGAACCGCGGCATGTTCGTAGACTGCTCGCGTGAGCGAGGCGGTCGACGGGTCGGGCGAGCCGCGCGTCGTCCTCGTCGGACGGCAGGGCTGCCACCTGTGCGACGAGGCGAGAGACGTCGTCCGCCGCGTCGCTGACGAGACGTCTACCTCCTGGACGGAGGTGGACGTCGACGCCGATCCCGAGCTGTTGCGGCGGTACTCCGACCAGGTTCCCGTCGTGCTGGTCGACGGCCAGCAGCACGACTTCTGGCGCGTGGACGAGCAGCGGCTGAGGGCAGCGCTGTCGCCAGACGTGCGCGGGGGACGTCGCCGCTCGGGCTGACGCGTGTGACCTGCGTCTCCCGCCAGGACCACCCCCTGAGCACGGCTTTGTGCGCACGTTCACAAGCGCCTATGGTGGACCGCGTTCGCCCCTTCCCTGACCCCGCGTGACACGCGACGGCGGCCTTCTGCTAAGCCGCGAGGTTGCCCGTGTCGTGGCGGAGGCAGAGGGTGGGAGAGCGCCACAACGCGAGCGAGGAGCCGAGCACACCGTGACCGAGGAGCAGACCGGGCGTCGTGGCATCCCCGACGCGACGGTCGCCCGGCTTCCGGTCTACCTGCGGGCGCTGACGGCGCTCGCCGACCGGGGCACGACGAGCGTCTCGTCCGAGGAGCTCGCGGTCGCGGCCGGCGTCAACTCCCCGAAGCTCCGCAAGGACCTCTCGCACCTCGGGTCCTACGGGGTGCGCGGTGTCGGCTACGACGTCGAGTACCTCATCTACCAGATCTCCCGCGAGCTGGGACTCACCCAGGAGTGGCCGGTCGCCATCGTCGGAGTCGGCAACCTGGGCCACGCGCTCGCGGGCTACGGCGGCTTCGCCACGCGCGGCTTCCGGGTGGTCGCGCTGTTCGACACCGATCCCGCGGTCGTCGGAGAGGTCGTCGCCTCCCTGAAGGTACGGCACCTCGACGAGCTCGACACCCTGGCGGCCGGGGGCGCGATCGCCATCGGCGTGGTGGCCACACCGGCCGCCCCGGCGCAGGAGGTGTGCGACCGGCTGGTCGCGGCCGGCGTCCGCAGCATCCTGAACTTCGCGCCGTGCGTGCTGTCCGTCCCCGAGGGCGTCGACGTGCGCAAGGTCGACCTGTCCACCGAGCTGCAGATCCTCGCCTTCCACGAGCAGCGCAAGTCGGCAGGTCTCGGCGCCCCGTCGCGGCCAGGCTCGGCCCGGGTCGAGGAGGTGGCCGGGTGAGCGTGCTGGTCATCGGCGTCTCCCACCGCAGCGCACCGCTGAGCCTCCTGGAGCGCGTCGCCCTCGACCGCCAGGGGGTGGCCGACGTCGCCACGGCGCTGCGGTCCAGCGAGAACGTGGCCGAGACGGTCGTGGTCGCCACCTGCAACCGGGTCGAGCTGTACGCCGAGGTCGCGACCTTCCACGCCGGCCTCGCCGACCTGAGCGCCGCCTTGTCCGAGGTGACCGGGGTGCCGCTCGAGGGCCTGCGCGACCACCTCTACGTGCACTACGCCGACCGGGCCGTCGCCCACCTGTTCACGGTGGCCTGTGGCCTGGACTCGATGGCCGTGGGTGAGAGCCAGGTCCTGGGTCAGCTTCGCGGCGCCTGGGAGGCGGCGCAGCAGTCCGGCTCGGCCGGCCGGGTGCTCGGCCGGCTCATGCAGCAGGCCTTCCGTGTCGGCAAGCGGGCGCACGCCGAGACCGGCATCGACCATGCCGGCGCATCTCTGGTGAGCGCCGCGCTGAGTCGGGCCGAGAACGACCTCGGGCCGGCGGCGAGCCTGTCCGTCCTCGTCGTGGGTGCCGGCTCGATGAGCGCGCTCGCCGCGACGACGCTGCGCCGTGCCGGTGTCGGGTCCCTGACGATCGTGAACCGCACGCCCGAGCGCGCGCAGCGGCTGGCCGACGCCGTCGAGGGCACCGCCGTGCCGTTCGAGCAGCTTGGCGAAGCGCTCGCGGCAGCCGACCTCGTCGTGTCGTGCACGGGGGCGGTCGGCCACGTCGTGGACGCCGAGCTGGCGGCCCGGGGGGCGGCCGCGCGGTCCAGCTCGCAGCTGTACGTCGACCTCGCGCTCCCGCGCGACGTGGACCCTGGCGCGGGCGACGTGCCCGGCGTGACGCTCGTCGACCTCGAAGGGCTCGGCCGCGACCTGGCCGAGGAGGACTTCAGCGCGGACGTCGAGCAGGTGCGCGCGCTGGTCGCCGAGGAGGTCGGCGGCTACCTGGCCCAGCGGCGGGTGCAGGCCGTCGCTCCCACCGTCGTGGCCCTGCGGGCGCGGGCCGCGGAGTTCGTCGAGGTGGAGCTGGCCCGCCTGGCCCAGCGCCTGCCGGACGTCGACGACGCCGTCCGCGAGCAGGTGCAGCGTGAGGTGGCGAGCACCGTGCACCGGGTCGTCGACAAGCTGTTGCACACCCCGACGGTGCGGGTGAAGGAGCTGGCCGGACGCTCGGACGGAGGCTCGTACGCGGCGGCGCTGCGCGAGCTGTTCGACCTGGACCTCGAGGACGTCACCGCGGTCACCGAGGTTCCGGTCGACGAGGCGCAGCCCGTGCCGCCGAGCGCTACCCCGCGGGCGGCGCCCGACGCGAGCGTGCCGCCGGCCGACGTCCGCGACGTCGCGGCCCCTGGGCCCGCGGAGGTGACGCCATGACGTCCCCGCTGCGGCTCGGCACGCGCGCGAGCGCGCTCGCCACGACCCAGAGCCAGACGGTCGCCGATGCGCTGCAGCGCGCCACCGGACGCGAGGTCGTCCTGGTCGAGGTGACGACGTTCGGCGACACCTCCCGCGCGCACCTGTCGGAGATCGGCGGCACCGGCGTCTTCGCGGCCGCACTGCGGCAGGCCGTGCTCGACGGTGAGGTGGACCTCGCCGTCCACTCCCTCAAGGACCTGCCGACCGCTCCGGTCGACGGCCTCGTCGTCGCGGCGGTGCCACGGCGCGAGGACCCGCGCGACGTGCTCGTCGCCCGGGACGGCCTCACGCTGGGCACCTTGCCCGAAGGCGCGCGGCTCGGCACCGGGTCACCGCGCCGGCAGGCCCAGCTGCTCGCGGTGCGCCCGGACCTGCGCGTGCAGCCCGTGCGCGGCAACGTCGACCGCCGGCTCGCGATGGTCACCGACGGCACGATGGACGCCGTGGTGCTGGCGCACGCCGGGCTGCTCAGGATCGGTCGCGTCGGAGTCGTCACCGACGTGCTGGCCCCCGACCAGGTGCTGCCGGCACCCGGCCAAGGTGCCCTCGCCGTCGAGTGCCGCAGCGACGACCGGCCGCTCGTGGAGGCCCTCGCGCTGCTCGACCACACGCCGTCCCGCTCCGCCGTCACCGCCGAACGCGCGCTGCTCGCCGCCCTCGAGGCGGGCTGCACGGCCCCCGTCGGGGCGCTCGCGAGCGTCGTCGACGACGAGCTCCGGCTGTCGGGCGTGGCCGCGGCGACCGACGGTTCCGTCGTGCTGCGAGGCACCCTCGCCGGACCGGTGACCGACGCTGCCACCCTCGGTCGACGCCTGGCCGAGCAGCTGCTCGCCGACGGAGCCGCGCGGCTCGTCGAGCGGTCCTCGAACCCCGCTGCACCGGCGCCGCTCCTGGCGGCGCCGCCCACGACCACACCGCCGTCCCCCTTCGAGCCCAGTCCGGAGCGTGCCTCGTGACCCTCACGTCGACTCCCACCCGTCAGGCCGCACCCGCGGTCGCGGACGGCAGCGTGCCGAGCCAGACGGCCGCGCCGCGTGCCAGCCGGTCGTCCTCGCCACGCTCCGACGCCACGAAGCCGGCCGCCCGCAGCGGCCGGTCGCGTTCGGTGAAGCCACGCTCGGCCGGCGCCACGGCGGGCCCGACCGGCAGCATCGCCTTCGTCGGCACCGGTCCTGGCGACCCCGGGCTGCTGACGGTCCGGGCGGTCGACCTCATCGCCGAGGCGGACGTCGTCGTCCTCGACCGGCTGCTGCGGCACGACGACGTCGCCCGCTGGGCCCGCCCGGACGCCGAGGTGCTCGAGGCCGGTTTCGGCGAGGACGGGCAGCCCCTCACCCACGCCGCCCGCTCGCGCCTGGTCACCAGGGCGGCCAAGGGCGGCCGTCGGGTCGTGCGGCTCATGGACGGCGACCCCGGGACCTTCAACGGGCTCGCCGAGGAGGCACTCGCCTGTCGCAAGGCCGGGCTGCCGTTCGAGGTCGTGCCGGGCGTCTCGGCCGTGAGCGCCGTGCCGGCCTACGCGGGTGTGCCGCTCACCACGTCGGCGTCCCGTGCGGTGCACGTCGTCTCGGCCGGGGACACCAAGGTCGACTGGACGAGCTCGACCGGGAACGACGTGACCGTCGTCGTGCTGGGCGAGCCGCAGGAGGTGGTCGAAGGGCTCACGCGCCTCGCGCAGGCCGGCCGCGCGACCAGCACCCCGGTCGCCGTCACCACGCAGGGCACGACGACGTCCCAGCGGACGCTGACCTCCACGCTGGGCGAAGCCCCCGACCTGGTGGCCGGCGTCGCCGGGCCCGTGCTGGCCGTCGTCGGCGCCGCCGCGGGTCTGCAGGAGCAGCTCTCGTGGTTCGAGACCAAGCCGCTCTTCGGCTGGCGGGTCCTGGTGCCGCGCACCAAGGACCAGGCCGGCACGACGACGGCACGGCTGAGCGCCTTCGGCGCGGTCAGCGACGTGGTGCCGACGATCTCCGTCGAGCCGCCGCGCACGCCGCAGCAGATGGAGCGCGCGGTGAAGGGCATGGTCACCGGCCGCTACGAGTGGGTGGGCTTCACCAGCGTCAACGCCGTCCGCGCGGTCCGCGAGAAGTTCACCGAGTTCGGTCTCGACGCCCGGGCGTTCGCCGGCCTGAAGGTCGCCGCCGTGGGCGGGGTGACCGCCGAGTCGCTGCGGGAGTGGGGCATCGAGCCCGACCTCGTGCCGTCGGCCGAGCAGTCGGCGCGCGGGCTGCTCGACGAGTGGCCGCCGTACGACGAGCTGCTCGACCCGATCAACCGGGTCTTCCTGCCTCGAGCCGACATCGCGACGGACACGCTCGTGGCCGGCCTGCAGCAGATCGGCTGGGAGGTCGACGACGTCACGGCCTACCGCACCGTCCGGGCCGCGCCTCCGGCGGCTCCGGTGCGCGAGGCGATCAAGGCCGGCGCGTTCGACGCGGTCGTGTTCACGTCGAGCTCCACGGTGCGCAACCTCGTCGGCATCGCCGGCAAGCCGCACCCGTCGACCGTCGTCGCCTGCATCGGGCCCGCCACCGCCAAGACGGCCGAGGAGCACGGCCTGCGCGTCGACGTCCTCGCGCCCGAGCCCAGCGCGACCGCGCTGGTCGAGGCGCTCGCGGAGTTCGGTGCGGGGCTGCGCGTGGCGGCCGTCGAGGCCGGCGAGCCGGTCCGCCGTCCGAGCGAGCGCAAGGCCGCCGCGCGTCGTCGGGCGCGCTGACGGTGAGCACCACGCAGGACGGCGTCCCGCTGGGTGGCGGGGGATCGCGTCGGCTCGTCCAGCGGCCCCGGCGCCTGCGGCAGACGGCGTCCGTGCGTCGCCTCGTGCGCGAGACGCGCCTCGACCCCGCCGAGCTGGTCCTGCCGGTGTTCGTCCGGGAGGGCGCCGACGCGCCGGTCCCGATCGCCTCGATGCCGGGCGTCGTGCAGCACTCCCGAGCGTCGCTGCGTGAGGTCGGCAAGCAGGTGGTGGCGTCAGGGCTGGGCGGCATCATGCTGTTCGGCGTCCCCGAGCGTCGCGACGCGACCGGTTCCGGCGCTGACGACCCGGACGGCGTGCTCAACGTGGCGCTGCGCGACGTCCGCGACGTGGTGGGCGACGACACCGTCGTGATGGCCGACCTCTGCCTCGACGAGTTCACCGACCACGGGCACTGCGGCGTCCTCGACCCTGCCGGCCGCGTCGACAACGACGCGACGCTCGACCGCTACGCCTCGATGGCGCTGGCCCAGGCCGACGCGGGGGCGCACCTGCTGGGGCTGTCCGGCATGATGGACGGGCAGGTGGCCGCCGTCCGGGCGGCGCTCGACGAGGCCGGTCACGACGACACCCTCGTGCTGGCCTACGCGGCGAAGTACGCGTCAGCGTTCTACGGGCCGTTCCGCGAGGCCGTGGAGTCGACCTTGCAGGGCGACCGCATGACCTACCAGCAGGACCCGGGGAACGCGACCGAGGCGCTGCGCGAGGTGCGGCTGGACGTCGCCGAGGGGGCCGACGTCGTCATGGTGAAGCCGGCCCTGCCGTACCTCGACGTGCTGCGTCAGGTCGCCGACGCCGTCGAGGTCCCCGTCGCGGCGTACCAGGTCTCCGGGGAGTACGCGATGATCGAGGCGGCCGCTGCCGCCGGCATGATCGACCGCGACCGCGCCGTGCTGGAGTCCCTCACCGCCATCCGGCGGGCGGGGGCCCAGGTCGTGCTGACCTACTGGGCGCTCGAGGTGGCCTCCCGCCTCTGAGCCCCCCTTCCGTAACTTGGTTGACTTTGTGTACGCCTACGGCCGCTGAGGCGTACACAAAGTCAACCAAGTTACGGTCCAGGTGCCGGCACGGATGCACGACGGGCCGGCCCCCGCGAGGGGAACCGGCCCGAGTGGTGCCGGGACGAGTCAGGCGGAGAGCCCGGCCTCGACCTCCAGCGTGATCTTGATCTTGTCGCCGACGAGCACGCCGCCGGTCTCGAGCGCGACGTTCCACTCGAGGCCGAAGTCCTTGCGGCTGATCTCGGTCTGGGCGCTGAAGCCGGCGGTCGGCTTGCCCTCGGCCAGCGGGTTCGGCTGGACGCCGTTGAACTCCATCTCCAGGCTCACCGGACGGGTGGTGCCGCGGATCGTGAGCTCGCCGTCGAGCACGAAGTCGTCGCCGGACTGGCGCAGGCTGGTCGACCGGAAGGTGATGGTCGGGTAGGTCTCGACCTCGAAGAAGTCGCCCGAACGCAGGTGGTTGTCGCGGTTCTCGTCGCGGGTGTCGATGCTGCTGGCGTCGATGGTGGCGACGACGGACGACTGCAGCACGTCCTCGGCGACGGTGATGGCGCCCTCGACCTTGCCGAAGCGACCCTTCACCTTGCTCACCATCATGTGCCGGGCGACGAAGCCCACCTCGCTGTGGGACGGGTCGATGACCCAGGTGCCGGCGTCCAGGCCCGGGAGGGTGACGGGGGTGGTGACGGTCGTCATTCGCTGCTCCTCTGCTCGTTGAACTTTCAACTACACCCTAGCGGGTAGTTGTTGAATCTTCAAACGGAGGGAGGGGTCGCCGCATTCCCAGCCCCGGAACGGGCACCATAGGAGGCGCAGGCGCCCCACCAGGCGCACACGTGGGACGACCCTCCGAGAGCCGGCGGGCGGGCGGCACGAGGGATGGTCACCAGCATGGCGAGGGGCAACGACGCGCAGGACGACGACCGCGGCACCCGGTGGCTGGACGAGCAGGAGCAGTCGGCGTGGCGCAGCTACCTGCGTGCTGTCCGGCTGGTCGACGACGCGTTGCGCCGAGGCCTGGAAGAGCACGGGATGAGCCACCCGGAGTACGAGATCCTCGTGCGCCTCTCCGAGGCCCCCGGCAAGGCGCTGCGTATGTCCGAGCTGGCGGCCAGCGTCGTCAACTCGCGCAGCCGGCTGACGCACACGGTGCGACGGCTCGAGCAGGCCGGCTGGGCCGTGCGGCGACCGGTCGCCGGCGACGGGCGGGGCGTGCAGTGCCAGCTCACCGAGCGCGGGTACAAGGCGCTGGAGGAGGCGGCCCACACCCACGTCGAGGGCGTGCGCTCCACGCTCCTGGACCCGATGACTCGCGAGGAGTTCCTCGCCCTCGGGCGGAGCCTCGGCAAGGTGGCTGACCGGCTCGACCCGGACGGCCTCAAGCGCGTGTAGCCCTCGTCGTCGGCGTTCAGGAAGAGTTGAGACACTGGTGCGGTGAGCCCTGGCAGCACGCCCCAGTACCCCTACGACGCCCCGGCCAGCGCGGCCCTGCTCGACCGCGCCCGCGGCGTCACGCCGGGTGGTGTGAACTCGCCGGTCCGGGCGTTCGGTGCGGTGGGCGGAGTACCTCGGTTCATCGTGTCGGCGAAGGGTCCGTACCTCTACGACGCGGACGGCCGCGAGTACGTGGACCTCATCGGGTCGTGGGGCCCGATGATCCTCGGGCACACCCACCCGGACGTCGTGGAGGCCGTCCGCGTCGCCGCCGAGCGGGGGTTCAGCTTCGGCACGCCCAGCGAGAACGAGGTCGCGCTGGCCGAGGCGATCGTCGATCGTGTCGCGCCGGTCGAGCAGGTACGGCTCGTGAGCAGCGGTACCGAGGCCACCATGAGCGCGATCCGGCTGGCGCGCGGCTTCACCGGCCGGTCCAAGGTCGTGAAGTTCGCCGGCTGCTACCACGGCCACGTCGACGCGCTGCTGGCGTCGGCCGGCAGCGGCGTCGCCACCTTCGCGCTGCCCGACAGCCCCGGCGTCACGGGCGCGAGCGCCCACGACACCATCGTCTTGCCCTACAACGACCTCGCGGCCGTCGAGCAGGCCTTCGTCGAGCACGGCGACGAGATCGCCTGCGTCATCACCGAGGCGGCCGCGGGCAACATGGGCGTGGTGCCCCCGGTCGAGGGGTTCACCGAGGGACTGCTGCGCGTGACGCGGCAGCACGGCGCGCTCCTGGTGAGCGACGAGGTCATGACGGGCTTCCGCTGCTCGCCGTCCGGCTGGTACGGGCTCGAGGGGCCGTACGAGGCGGGCGCCCCCGACCTCTTCACCTTCGGCAAGGTCATGGGCGGCGGGTTCCCGGCCGCCGCCTTCGGCGGACGCGCGGACGTCATGGGTCACCTCGCGCCGGAGGGGCCCGTCTACCAGGCCGGCACGCTGTCGGGCAACCCGGTGGCCACCGCGGCCGGCCTCGCGACGCTGCGCGGCTGCACCGACGCGGTGTACGACACCCTCCGCTCGGTCGCGGCTCGCGTCAGCGCGGAGGCGCACGCGGCCCTCGACGCCGCCGGCGTCCCGCACTGCGTGCAGTACGCCGGCAGCATGTTCAGCGTCTTCTTCACCGACCAGCCCGTGCGGGACTACGCCGGGGCGCGCCGCCAGGACACCGAGGCGTTCAAGGCGTTCTTCCACGCGATGCTGTCCCAAGGGGTGCACCTGCCGCCGAGCGCGTTCGAGGCGTGGTTCGTGTCGGCAGCCCACGACGACGAGGCGGTCGACCGGGTGGTCGCGGCCCTTCCGGCGGCCGCCCGAGCCGCCGCGGCCGTCGAGAGGACCGGCCGGTGAGCCGCACGCTGGTGCACCTCCTGCGGCACGGCGAGGTGCACAACCCCGACGGCGTGCTCTACGGCCGACTTCCCGGCTACCACCTGTCCGACCTGGGACGTCAGATGGCGCTTGCCGTCGCGGACGCCCTCGCCGACCGCGACGTCACGCTGGTGGTGGCCTCGCCGCTCGAGCGCGCGCAGCAGACCGCGCAGCCGATCGCCGACCGGCACGACCTGCCCGTGCTGACGGACGGTCGGCTCATCGAGGCCGGCAACGTCTTCGAGGGCAAGAAGTTCGGTGTCGGCGACGGGTCGCTGCGCCATCCCGGGGTGTGGCCGAAGCTCGTCAACCCGTTCCAGCCCTCGTGGGGCGAGCCCTACGAGCGCATCGCCGAGCGCATGCTCGCGGTGGTCGACCAGGCTCGCCAGGACGCCGCGGGCCACGAGGCCGTGCTGGTCTCGCACCAGTCCCCCGTGTGGATCGCCCGGCTCAAGCTCGAGGGACGCCGCCTGTGGCACGACCCGCGCAAGCGGAAGTGCAGCCTCGCCTCCCTCACCACCTTGACCTATGACGACGACCGGCTCACCTCCATCGAGCTGGTCGAGCCGGCGGCCCACCTGCTGCCGTCCGCGAGCAAGGTCGCTGGTGCGTGATGAGCCAGCCAGGCCCCCGACGTCCGAGCCGTGACATCCGTCGCTCGTGGGCCCGCCCGTGGGTCGCGGCCGGCCTGGCCCTGACGGTGGCCGTGGGGTTGGCATCGTGCTCGGACGGCGCCGACTCCATCTCGTCCCAGGCCAAGCAGGGCAGCGGCAAGGGCTACGTCGCGGGCGACGGCACGATCGAGCAGATCGCCCCGGCCGACCGGACGACGTCGATCGCCGTCTCGGGCACCACCCTGGACGGCGCGTCCCTCGACACGACCGACTGGAGGGGCAAGGTCGTCGTCATCAACACGTGGGGCTCGTGGTGCCCGCCGTGCAACGCCGAGGCCCCGGACCTGCAGAAGACGTGGGAGTCGTTGCAGGACGCTGACGTGGAGTTCGTCGGGGTCGACCTCCGCGACAGCCCGGAGACCGGCCTGGCGTTCCAGCGCAAGTTCGGGCTGACCTACCCCTCCCTGCGGTGGGACGGTGGCAGCGTGCTGCTGCAGATGAAGGGCAAGGCGACGGCGACGCCGACGACCCTCGTCCTCGACCGGTCCGGCCGGCTCGCAGGCCGCATCTCCGGCCGCGCCGACGCCAGCACGCTGAAGGGCCTCGTCGAGTCCGCGCTCGGGGAGAGCGCGTGAGGGCCGACTCCTTCGCCGAGATCGCGCTGCAGGGCTCGATGCCCGCAGCGCTGGCGGTCGCCCTGCTCGCCGGCCTCGTGTCGTTCGCGTCGCCCTGCGTCCTGCCACTGGTGCCCGGGTACCTCGGCTACGTGACGGGGCTGTCCGGGGTCGACCTGGCGAAGCGACGGCGAGGCCGCATGGTCGCGGGCGCGGTCCTGTTCGTCGTCGGCTTCACGATCGTGTTCGTCGCCACCACCTCCACGCTCTCCGGCGTCGTGGGGCGGCTCGTGGCCCACCAGGACACGGTCACCCAGGTGGCCGGCGCGGTCGTGGTCGCGCTGGGCCTGCTGTTCATCGGGTGGGTGCCGGGCGGCCACCGCCGCTGGCAGTCGTCGTGGCGCCCGAGCGCGGGGCTGGCCGGCGCCCCCCTGCTCGGGGCGGTCTTCGCCGTCGGCTGGACGCCGTGCATCGGCCCGACGCTGTCGACCGTGCTGTTCCTCACGACCAGCGAGGGCGGCGGGTTCCGGCGCGGGGTGGTTCTCGCCGTCGCCTACTGCCTCGGCCTGGGCGTGCCGTTCGTGCTCGTCGCGCTCGGCTGGTCACGCGCGTCCCGGGTGCTCGGCGCCCTGCGCCGTCACCAGCGCGAGCTGCAGGTGCTCGGCGGCCTGATGCTCGTGGCCGTCGGCGTGCTCATGCTCACTGGCGTCTGGACCACGCTGATCAGCCGCCTGGCCACCGTCATCGCCGGTTTCGGGGTGCTGGTGTGAGCAGCGCGCCCACCGACGAGCGGCAGGTCGCCCCGCCGCCCGAGCCCACGCCCCGAGGTCCCGCGGCGATGCCCCGCCTCGGCGCCGTCGGCACGGCCCGGTTCGTCTGGCGCCAGCTCACGAGCATGCGCACGGCGCTGTTCCTGCTGCTGCTGCTCGCTGTCGCTGCCGTGCCCGGCTCGGTGCTGCCGCAGCGGGGCGTCGACGCGAACGCGGTCACCGCCTACCTGCAGGACCACCCGGCGAGCGGCCCGTGGCTCGACCGCCTCGGCGGCTTCGACGTCTACTCGTCACCGTGGTTCTCCGCCATCTACCTGCTGCTCTTCATCTCGCTGATCGGCTGCGTGCTGCCCCGCACCCGGCTGCACGTGCGGGCGCTGCGCACGCCGCCGCCGCGAGCCCCCCGACGGCTCGAGCGCCTGCCCGCGCACGCCTCGTTCACTGCGGACGTCGACGCGCAGCAGGTGCTGCAGGACGCGCGGCAGGTCCTGCGCCGCCGTCGCTACCGGGTCGCCGTGACGGACGACGCGGTGAGCGCCGAGCGGGGGTACCTGCGCGAGACCGGCAACCTGCTGTTCCACGTCGCGCTGCTCGTGCTGCTGGTGGCGGTCGCGGCCGGCCACCTGCTCGGCTGGCGCGGCGACGTGATCGTGCCGGTGGGCACGACGTTCAGCAACTCCGTCGCCTCCTTCGACACGCTCGACACCGGGCCGTGGGTCGACCCCGAGAAGCTCCACCCGTTCAGCGTCCACGTGGACTCGATGAGCGTGACCTTCGAGACCGCTCAGGCGAGCCAGCGGGGCGCGCCGCGCGACTTCCGCGCCACGGTCACGAGCCGTGACCACCCCGGCGGAGCGGCACGCGAGGGCACCATCGCCGTCAACCACCCGCTGCACGTCGGCGGCGCCAAGGTCTTCCTGCTCGGCAACGGCTACGCGCCGGTGCTGACGGTGCGCGACAGCACCGGTCAGGTCGTCTACTCCGACGCCACGCCCTTCCTGCCCCAGGACGGCACGTACCGCTCGGTCGGCGTCGTCAAGGCACCCGGCGCCCAGCCGAAGCAGATCGGGCTGCAGGGCATCTTCCTGCCGACCGCTCAGATCGACGCCCAGGGCATGCGGTCCGTCTTCCCGGACGCGCTCGACCCGGCGATGGCCCTCACCGCGTACGTCGGCGACCGCGGGCTGTCGTCCAGCCGACCGCAGGCGGTCTACACGCACGACGTCGACGGCATGACGCAGCTGACGTCCGCGGACGGCACCCCGTACCGCGTGCTGCTGCGGCCCGGCCAGACGGCGCAGCTTCCGGACGGCGCGGGCTCGGTGACGTTCGAGCGCGTCCAGCGGTACGCCGGTCTCTCGATCCGGCACGACCCGGCCAGCGGCTGGGCGCTCGGCTCGTCGATCGCCGCCATCATCGGTCTGGCGCTGTCGTTGTTCGTCCCGCGCCGACGCGTTTTCGTGCGCGTCCAGGGCGGCCCGTCCGCCGCGGACGGCTCGCGTACGGTGGTGGACGTCGGCGCGCTGACCCGCGGCGAGGACGGACATCTCGACGACGAGGTTCGTGCCGTGGCCGCGGCCC
>DASSTJ010000059.1:0-12904 GCA_035707965.1 Actinomycetales bacterium | reverse complement strand
CCCGCAGCTACGGGGTCTCTCAGGGCTGGGTCAGCCGGTTGATGGCCCGTTACCGGCTCGAAGGGCAGGCGGCGTTCGAGCCCCGGTCACGAGCGCCTGGGACGTCGCCGGGGGCGACCCCGACGGCGACCGTCGAGCTGGTGCTGCGGCTGCGCAAGCGGCTCGACGAGGCCGGGCTGGACGCCGGCGCGGACACGATCGGCTGGCACCTGGCCCGCCACTACGGCACGACCGTGTCGCGGGCGACGATCAACCGGATCCTGGTTCGGGCCGGTGCCATCACCCCGGACCCGTCCAAGCGACCGAAGAGCTCCTACGTCCGGTTCGAAGCCGACATGCCCAACGAGTGCTGGCAGTCCGACTTCACCCACTACCGGCTGACCGGTCGCGACGGCTCACCCGGCCCGGACTGCGAGATCCTGACCTGGCTGGACGACTGCTCCCGCTACGCCCTCTCGGTCACCGCGCACCACCGGGTGACCGGCCCCATCGTCCTGTCCACCTTCCGCGCAACCGTGGCAGCGCACGGGGCACCGGCGTCCACGCTGACCGACAACGGGATGGTGTTCACCACCCGGTTCGCCGGCGGCAAAGGCGGCCGCAACCACCTCGAACACCAGCTCCGCGAACTGCACATCACGCAGAAGAACGGTCAACCCAACCACCCGCAGACCCAGGGCAAGGTCGAACGCTTCCAGCAGACCCTGAAGAAATGGCTACGCGCCCAGCCCGACCAGCCGACCACCATCGACGACCTCCAGGCCCTGCTCGACGCCTTCGTCGAGCAGTACAACGACCACCGCCCGCACCGGTCGCTGCCGCGCCACGCGACCCCCGCCACGACCTACGCCACCCGGCCCAAGGCCACCCCCAGCACCGACCGCACCACGGACAGCCACGACCGGGTCCGCCACGACAAGATCGACAAGGCCGGCAGCGTCACCCTGCGCGTCGCCGGCCGCCTACGCCACATCGGCGTCGGCCGAACCTACGCCCGAACCGACGTCATCCTGCTGGTCCACGACCTACACGTCACCATCGTCAACGCCGCCACCGGCGAGATCCTCCGCGACCTGACCATCGACCCCCGCCTTGACTACCAACCCACCGGCCGACCACCCGGACCCAGCCGCGAAAAGAAGTAGGCCGAACCTGCACATCGCAGGTCCGGCCTATTCCGATGTCCCGAGACATCACATGGTAGCGGGGGCAGGATTTGAACCTGCGACCTCTGGGTTATGAGCCCAGCGAGCTACCGAGCTGCTCCACCCCGCGCCGATCCGGCCCTGGGGCCGAACTGCCTCAAGGTTACGGCACGCCCGGCAGTGCGAGCAAATCCGCGGTTGTCGCGCACAGCCCAGCCTGACCGGCCAGCCGGGGGACTCTCCATCATGCGACCACGTCCACCGTTCCCTGCTGGAGAGCGTCGTCCCGGCATCCGGCGGCTGGCTCCCCGATGATGCCCGGCCGCCTGCCTCGCCCAGACGTTGGCAGCCCCCTTCGCCATAGCGAAGGGAGCTGCCGACGTCGAGCGTCGTGGCGCGTGGCGCGGCCCGCCGGCGTCCTGGCTACTTGGTGGCAGACGGCGCCGGCGTGGCCTGCGTCGTCGCCGTGGCGCCACCCGTCGGGGTCGCGCCGGGCGTGGGAGCCGCGCCGCCGCCGGCCTTCGAGATCTCGTTGTCCGCCTCGACGGCCCGCTGCAAGGCGTCCTGCAGGCGCTGCTGCGCCTGGCCGTACGCCGCGAAGTCGCCCTTGGCGAGAGCGGCCTGGCCGTCCTTGATCGCCTGCTGAGCGTCGGCGAGGGCCGCCTTGAGGTCAGCCGACGCGTTCTTCACCGGCGGTGTCGTCGGCGTCCCGCCGTTGCCGGTGCCACCCGTGCCGGCGTCACCGGCGGAGGCGCCGGAGTTGCCGCCGAACACCTGGTCGAGCGCCTCGTCGAGCGTGTCGGCGAAGCCGATCTGGTCACCGAACGAGACCAGCACCTTCTGCAGCAGCGGGTAGGAGGTGGTGCCGGAGCCGCGCACGTAGACCGGCTGCACGTACAGCAGACCGCCACCGACCGGCAGCGTGAGCAAGTTGCCGCTCTCAACCTCCGAGTTGCCCTGCCGCAGCAGGTTCAGGTTGGTCGAGACAGCGGGGTTCGCGTTGAAGTTGTTCTGCACCTGGCCCGGTCCGGACACCACCGCGTCCTTCGGCAGCTGCAGCACGCGCAGGGTGCCGTAGCCGTCGCGCTTCTTGCCGGCCTCCGACCCGGCGTTGGCGTCCACCGCCGCGAACGCCGTCAGCACGTTGCGGGTGCCGGCACCGGTCGGGATGAACGTGGACGTCAGCGAGAAGGACGCCTGGTTCTGCCCGGGCATCTGCAGCGTCAGGTAGTACGGGGGCTGGTCGACCGCACCGGACTGCGTCGGGTCGTCCGGTACACGCCAGAAGTCGCCACCGCCGTAGAACGCGGCCGGGTCGGTCACGTGGTACCGGGCGAACAGCTTGCGCTGCACCTTGAACAGGTCCTCGGGGTAGCGCAGGTGGCTCATCAGCTGCGACGAGATGTCGGCGAGCGGCTTCACCGTGCCGGGGAACGCCTTCATCCAGGCCTTCAGCACCGGGTCGCCCGAGTCCCACGCGTACAGCGTCACCGTGCCGTCGAACGCGTCGACCGTCGCCTTGACGGAGTTGCGGATGTAGTTGATGCGCTCGTCGGCCAACGCCTGCACCGACTTGGTGCGCGCGGTCAGCGAGTCAGCGGTCGCGCCCTCGAGCGTGGTCTTCTGCGAGTTCGGGTACCCGTCGGACGTCGTGTAGCCGTCGAGGATCCACTGCACCCGGCCGTCGACGACCGCGGGGTACGGGTCGCCGTCCAGCGTCAGCCACGGCGCCACCTTCTTGACGCGGTCCCGCGGGTTGCGGTCGTAGAGGATCTTCGAGGCCGAGTTCACCCGGTTCGACAGCAGGATGTTCTGCTCCTGGAAGGCGATCGCGAACGCGAGCCTGCGCGGCAGCGACCCGATCTTCACGCCGCCGTTGCCGGCGTAGGTGTTGTTCTCGTTGCCCCGCGCGCTCGCGTCGGGGTAGTCGAACTCCACGGGTGCGGTGCCCTTCGGCGCGCCGACGATCGAGTAGGACGGCGACTTCTCGCCGAAGTAGATGCGCGGCTCGTACTCGCCGAGCTTGCCGGTGGGCGGGATGTCGCCCTCGTAGAACACCGGCTTGCCGTCGACCGTGCGCTGGTTGCCGTACGCCGCGACGACGCCGAAGCCGTGCGTGTACGTGGTGTGGTCGTTGACCCAGTTGCGCTGACCACCGGCGAGGCCGTCCAGGTCGAGCTCGCGAACCGCCAAGACCGTGTCCCGCGACTGCCCGTCGATGCGGTACCGGTCGACGTCCAGCGAGTCGGGGAACGCGTAGTACTGACGCACCTGCTCGAGCTGCCGGAACGCGTCGGACACGAGCGCCGGGTCGAGCAGCCGGATGCCCGGAACGGTCTCGGCGTCGTTGCGGAGCTGGCCGGACGTCGCCGTCGTCTTCGCGTCGTACTCCTGGACCTCGACGTTCGTGAGGCCGTACGCCGCGCGCGTCGCGTCGATGTTGCGCTTGATGTAGGGCGCCTCGCGGGACTGCTCGCTCGGCCGGACCTGGAACCGCTGCACGGCCGCCGGGTAGATGCCGCCGACCGCGATCGCGCAGATGATCAGCAGCGAGACGCCGATGACCGGCAGTCGCCAGGAGCGCGTCCAGATGGAACCCACGAAGAGCAGCCCGATGACGACGGCCGCGATGGCGAGGAACATCTTCGCCGGCAGCGCCGCGTGCACGTCCGTGTAGGTCATGCCGGTGAAGTCGTCCGCCAGGGTGTGGCTCGACGTCGTGAGCGAGTAACGGTCGAGCCAGTACGCGGCACCGCGCAGCAGCACGAACAGGCCGATGAGGATCGACAGGTGGATGCGGGCGGCGTTGGTCGTGCGCTCGCCACCGCCTTGCATCCGCAGGCCGCCGTAGAGGTAGTGCGTCACGACCGCAGCGATGGCCGACAGCACGACCGCCGCGGTCAGCACCGACAGCACGAAGTGCAGGAACGGCAGCGTGAAGACGAAGAAGCCCACGTCCTTGTGGAACTGCGGGTCCTTGACGCCGAACGACGTGCCGTTGCGCCACAGCAGGTAGACCGACCACTTCTCGGACGCCGTGGCGCCGGCGATCAGGCCGACCGCGGCCGGCACGACGAGGGTACCCAGCCGTCGCAGCGGCTCGATCTGCTCGCGGTAGCGGTCCAGGCTCGCCTGCTCCGGGGACACGGGGGCGTAGACGGGGCGCGTGCGGTAGCCGAGCGACAGGCTCGCCGCCACGGCGCCGCCGGTGAGCGCGCCCACGACGACGAACAGCAGCGCGCGGATGCCGAGCGTCGTGGTGAAGACCTTGGTGTAGCCGGTGGCCTGGTACCACAGCAGGTCCACCCAGAACTTGGCGCCGATGATCGCCAGCACACCGAGCACGACCAGCACGATGATCGTCGGGAGCAGCGGCCCCCGCTTGCGAGTGGCCAGCACCGGCCGGTCCTCACTGCCACGCCGTCGGCCCCACCGCGGGTCGAAGCTCACGTTGCGCCACTCCTGCCAGGTCGCGGGCGCCCGGCGGGAACCCTGCTCTCCCCCGCTAACTTACCGGCGGCCACGGAGGTTCCCGTGCGTGAGGCGAACCACGCGGAGCGTGAGCCCCGCCGCCTGACACGATGGGGGCGTGACCGACTCCCTCACCCGAGCCGTCCTCGAGACCGAGCGCCACGTCAGCCAGAACGGCTGGGACCAGCCCGCGCGGCTGTTCGCGCTCGTGCGCACCGCCGCCCTGCTGCAGCGGGAGCCGGCGCTGGCGGCTCAGCTGTCCCCCGGCGCTCCGCAGGCGGCGCACGCCGATCCGGGTCACCTCACCGCCGTGGAGCAGGAGGGGCTCCCCGACTCGGAGTCGCTCGAGGGCATGCTGGCCCAGGTCGCGTGGGGCGCTGACGTGGACGGCGTGTGCCTGACCGTCGAGCGCGTCGTGCTGCCACCGGAGGCGGAGACCGACGTGCCGGACGACCCCGGTGCCGCCCTGGACTACCTGATGCAGCACCCGTCACGGGCCGACGTCCGCCTCGTTGTGGGGGTGCTGCGCGACGGCCAGTCGATCTGCGCGCTGCGGCAGCGGCAGCACGACGACCCGGGCTCCGTGGCGGTCGGGCCCGACCTCGTGCCAGGACTGGTCGCCGCACTCCAGGCCACCCTGGAGGACTGAGCGCGAACACCGCGCACGCCCGTTGCGCAAGCGGTGGCGCTGCTCCCCGATCGGCCGAGGCCGGCCGACGGAGTCAGCGCGAGCAGCCCGTCAGGGTGTCGCCGCGTCCGGCAGCGATCGCCTCGACCGCCAGCCGGGACTGGTGCAGCGACGACGTCCGCACCACCCGCAGCCCGTCGGGCACGTGTCCGACCACCTCGTCACAGTTGTCGGCCGGCGCGAGGAACCAGTCGGCGCCCGCGTCCCGCGCCCCGACGAGCTTCTGCTGGATGCCACCGATCGGGCCGACATCGCCGTTCGAGTCGATCGTGCCCGTGCCGGCGACCCTCGCGCCGCCGGTGAGGGCCCCGGGCGTGAGCTTGTCGTAGATGCCGAGGGCGAACATCATGCCAGCGCTCGGTCCCCCGACGTCCTTCGTGCCGAACGAGACGTCCACCGGGAACTGGAACTTGGGGTCGAGCCCGACACCCAGCACCGTGCGTCCGTCGGAGCTCGTCGTGGTGGTCTGCAGGTCGAGCGCCCTGCCGTCGCGCCGCACCTGCACCGTCACCTGGGTGTCGGGCTCGAGTGACGTGATGGCCTTGCGCAGCCCGGCCGAGTCGGTGGCCGGGACGCCGTTGAGCCCGGTGATCACGTCGCCCACCTTGATCACGGAGGCGACCGGAGCACCCTTCTGCACCTCGGCGACCGTGATGGTCTCCGGGACGGTCAGGCCGAGCTCACGCAGTCCCGCGGCGGTGGCCTCCTGCTGGGAGTCGGTCATCTCAGCGGCGGTCTCGTTCTCGACCTGCTGCTGGGTCTGCCCCGGCGGGTAGACCTGCGCCTCGGGCACGACGGCCCGGGTCGGCGACACCCAGGCCTGCGCGACCTCGAGGAACGACAGCCGACGGCCCGGACCACCGAAGATCTCGACTGTCGTCATGTCGAGCGTGCCCGCCGTCGGGTAGGTGTCGTGGCCGCTGATCGAGATGAGCGGCCGGCCGCCGACCTTGCCCAGCACGTTGGTCGCGGGGCCCGGGCTGTAGACGACGTACGGCGCCGGCAGCAGCGTGATGAGAGCGCCCAGCAGCACGCTGAGGAAGGCGCAGACCAGGATCGTGGCCGCACGGGGACTGAGTCCCGGCCGCTCCTGGTGGGGTGGTGCCGGGAATCCCAGGTCGCTCACCGAGCCCTGCTCCGGGTCTCGGCGGGGTCAGTGGTCTCTGGGTGCCGCTCCGGGCCGAGCGCCGCCCGGAAGCGGGCGTACTCCTCGACCGAACGGTCGCTGTCGGTCGGACGGCGGTCTCGACGGCTCCAGCGCACGCCCGCCACGACGACCACGGTGCTCAGCACGGGCACCAGCCACCAGAACCAGAACGGAGCCTCCGACACCGACAGCGCGGACATGGGCAGGGACACGAGTCGGCCGGACACGAGGTGCCCCGCCGCCACGACCTGTCCCGCGTCCACGAAACCAGCCTACGGCCGGACGTCACGGAAGACCGACCCACTCCTGGCCGCCGTCGCCGAAGGACTGGTGCTTCCAGATCGGCACCGTCGACTTCAGCGTGTCGATGAGGTCGCGGCAGGCCTCGAACGCCTCCCCACGGTGCGGCGCGCTGACCGCCACCACCACCGCGAGGTCCCCGACCGTCAGGTCGCCGACCCGGTGCACGGCGGCGAGCGCCGTCACCTCGTGGCGCTGCGCCACCTCCTGCGCCACGTCGCGCAACCGGTCGACGACCGTCGGGTGCGCGGAGTACGACAGGGCCTGGACGGAGCGGTCGTGGTCGACGTCCCGGACGGCGCCGACGAAGAGGCAGGTGCCGCCGGCCGCAGGGTCCTGCACCGCCGCCAGCGTCTCGTCCACCGACAGCGGCTCGTCGCGCACCGCCACGAGCCGCACCTGGGACGACGTGGTCCCGGTCGTGTACTCCACCTTCACGTCTCCCGTCGTCGCCGGCGCCGCACGATCGCTGCGGTGCCCATGAGTGCTACGGCAGCCCCGGCCGCTCCGAGCGCGGCGTCCTTGCGGTCGAGCCGGCGCGACGCGACGGCGTGGTGGCCACGCACTCCTTCCAGCAGCAGGCCCAGGCAGGTCTCGTTGTCGAACGCTGGCTGCCACCCGGCCTCGCGCAGCCGCCGTGACGACACGGCCCACGGGTAGGCCACGTAGGCGAGGTCACCGGGCGGCGTGGGCAGGACGCCGACGCGGTGCAGTCGCTCTGCGGTCGAGAAGGCGAGTCCGGGCGGCAGCTCGACGCGCCGCATGCCCGACAGGTGCTCGATCTGCGGCTGCGTCAGCGCCCCGTCGCAGCCGACCGTGAGCGCGCCCTCGATCCCCTGCACGACCGCGACGGCGACCGCCTCGGCCAGGTCGGCGAGGTGGCAGAGCTGGAAGACGTTGTCGACGTCGTCGCGCAGCACGAGCAGCCGCGGCGCCTCGAAGTGGCGGCTCACGACCGTGTCGAGGCCCTCGTCCGGGTCACCGACCACGGTGGCGGGCCGCAGCACCGTGACTGCGAGCCCAGGGTGCGACCGCGATGCCCGCGCGAGCACCTGCTCGACCTCGAGCAGGTCGCCGACGACACCGGAGTCGGGCAACGCAGCCACCGGCGCGTCGTCGTCGAGAGGCACGGGGTTGCTCGCGTCGGCACCGAGCACCATGGCGCTGGTGACCGCGACGACCCGACGCGCCCCCACCGCGGCGGCCGAGGTGATGACGGCCTGGGCCCGGCGGACGACGTCCTCCCGGCGGGTCGACGACGTGACGGCCAGCGCTGCACCGAGGTCGGCTGCGGGCGCCAGGTGCACGACGACGTCCGCCCCGTGCAGCCGGTCGGCGACGCTCGGGTCGTCGAGGGGTCCGATGCGCCACTGGGCGTGCTGCGCGGTGCCGCGCTCGGTGTCGAGGGCGAGCACCGCGGAGACCTCGGCGTCTGCGCCGGCCAACGGCTGCGTACGCGCGGCCAACCGGTCGACGACCCGACGGCCCAGCGGTGAGGCCGCACCCGTCACCGCCACCACCGGGAGGGAGCGTGCGGACCGTCGTGTTCGCCGCTTGCGAACCCGCCCTGCGTGGCTCCCGGGCACGGCGGCGGGTGTGGAACTCACGCGTGCCTCCCGTGGTTAGGGTCATCGAGGACGAGTTTCGCGGCAACAAGCCGACGCACCCTCGTGGGCACATCTTCTCAGGCGGGCGGCGTCGGCTCCGAGGCCCTCGTCACCACGCGAGCCGGAGGCTGGAGACGACATGAGCGATCGACCGATGGGATTCGGCCCCGCCGGCGACGACGACGACGGCACGCCCGACGACGAAGGCCGGTCGGCCGGCCAGGACCCGATGGCCGAGATGTTCGGGCAGCTGCTCGGGCCGGAGGCCGCCGAGCAGATCTCCCGTGCGCTCGGCGGGTCCGGCGCAGCGGTCGACCCCGCCCAGCTCGGTGCCCTGATCGGCCAGGTGCAGCGCATGCTCTCGACCCCCGGCGACGGCGGGCCGGTGAACTGGCAGCTCGCGACCGACGTGGCCCGTCAGGCGGTGGCGCAGACCGGTGACCGCAGCGTCGGCGGAGCCGACCGTCGCGCCACCGCGGAGGCCTTGCGGCTGGCCGACCTCTGGCTCACCGACCACGCCACGATGCCGCCCGCGGGGGGCCCGCTGCTCGCATGGAGCCGCGCCGAGTGGGTCGAGGGCACGCTGCCCGTGTGGAAGCGGCTGGTCGAGCCGGTCGCCGAGAGCGTCGCCGGCGCGATGGCGAGCGCCATGCGGGGCCAGGCGCCACCCGAGGTGGCCGCGATGATGGGCTCGGCCGACCAGATGATGCGTCAGGTCGGCGGGTCGGTGTTCGGGCTCCAGATCGGGCAGGCGGTGGCCGCGCTGGCCGGCGAGGTCGTCAGCGGCACCGACATCGGGCTTCCCCTCGTCGCCGACCACGCGCTCGTGCTGCTGCCCGACAACGTGGCAGTGGTCGGCGATGGCCTCGACGTGCCGCCCGACGAGCTGCGGCTGTTCCTCGCCCTGCGTGAGGCGGCGAGGTCGCGCCTCTTCGCGCACGTGCCGTGGCTGGGCGCGCACCTGCTGGGCGCCGTGGAGTCGTACGCCCGGGGCATCACCATCGACACGAGTCGCATCGAGTCCGCCGTCCGCGACGCCGACCCGAGCGACCCGGCGTCGATCCAGCAGGCGCTCAGCGAGGGGCTGTTCGAGCCGCAGCGGACCCCTGCGCAGGAGTCCGCGCTCAGCCGGCTCGAGGTGGCCCTCGCCCTGGTCGAGGGGTGGGTCGAGGTCGTGGTGTCGGCCTCAGCCGGGCAGCTGCCGCACGCCGACGCGCTGCGCGAGACGGTGCGGCGACGTCGTGCCACCGGAGGACCCGCCGAGCACACCTTCGCCGCGCTGGTCGGTCTCGAGCTGCGGCCCCGGCGCGTGCGCGACGCCGTCGCCCTGTGGACGGCGATCGAGCGGGCCCGGGGGCTCGAGGGCCGCGACGCCGTGTGGGACCACCCCGACCTGCTGCCCTCGAGCGAGGATCTCGACGACCCCGCTGGCTACGCCCAGCGTCGCGCCGACGACGACCAGGAGTCCGCAGCTGTCGACGCCGCCATCGAGGCGCTGCTGCGCGGCGACCTCCCGGGAAGTGAGGCTGCCGCGCCCGGTCAGCCGGGGCCGGACGACGACGAGGAGGGGCCGGACGACGAGGAGGGGCCAGACGACGAGCACGACCGCGGCACGACCGGTGCCTGAGCGGGTGGTCGACGACAGCACGGGCCAGCGCGCCGACGTCCGGCACGGGCTGCTGCTCGACGCCCGTGACGTGCTGGCCCGCTGGCGGGCGCCGTCGGCGCGGCAGGAGGAGCTGCGCCAGCAGTACCTGAGCCACCTGGCGGCCCACCCGGACGGCCTGTGGCGCGAGGGTCCGCCGTCGCACCTCACGGCCAGCTGCTTCGTCCTCGACGAGAGGGCGCAGCACGTGCTGCTGTGCCTGCACGGCAAGGGCCGCTTCTGGGTGCAGTTCGGCGGGCACCTCGAACCAGGCGACCGCACCCTGGCGGACGCGGCGATCCGCGAGGCCCGCGAGGAGTCCGGCCTGACCGACCTGCGGCCCCTGGGCCACGAGCCCGTGGACCTCGACCGGCACGCGTTGTCGTCCGCGTTCGGGCGCTGCGCCGAGCACCTGGACGTGGCCTTCGCCGCGACCGCCGACCGGAGCGCCGCCACGACGGTCTCCGCGGAGAGCGACGACGTGGCGTGGTGGCCGGTGGACGCGCTGCCGCCGGACGTCGTCCCCGACCTGCCCAGTCGCCTCCACGCCCTCGTCTCTCGGCTGCGCGGGCGGGGCTGATCCGTTCGCCAGAGCGAAGCCAGCCACCCCCGCTGGCGCGCCGGCACCGGACGACGAACGTCAGGCCCGGTCAGCTGGCTCAGGCTCGTCGTCCTCCAGCTGCAGCCCGGCCGTCGCCGCGACGCCCTCGAGGTAGCCGCGCGCTCGCTCGGTGCGCGGGTACGACTCGAGCAGCGCCCAGAAGTGAGGCCCGTGCCGCGGCTGGATGAGGTGGGCCAGCTCGTGCAGCAGCACGTAGTCCAGCACCCAGGACGGCATGCCCCGCACCCGCGAGCTGATGCGGATCGTGCCGTCCAGCGGCGTGCACGAGCCCCATCGGGACCGCTGGTTGTCGACCCAGGCGACGCTGGTGGGCCGAGCCGCGCCGCCCAGGTACCGCCCCGACAGCTCGGCCGCGCGCGACGCCAGGGCCGAGTCGCTCGGACGACGCCGACGGTCCTGGCGCTCGAGCCGGGCCACCATGGTGGCCACCCACTCCTGCTCCTGCCGCCGGGTGAAAGCGGCCGGGATGAGCACGACGGTGCGGCCCGCCTCGCGGTAGGCGCTCACGGTGCGGCGTCGTCGGCGACTTCGTCGCACCTCGACCCCGCGGGTCACCTCGCTGCTCACCGAGTGCCACCTCGTTCGTCGTGAAGAGTCCGTCGTGAAGAGCTGGTCGTGAAGCGTTCGTCGTGCGCTCGCTCTTCCGTCCGCCTGCGCGCCTCAGCCGAGCCTGCCGTGGGAGCGGGGCTCGCGCCCGGTCACTGCGGGGAACCGTACCGACGGGAACCGACAGACGGGTGGAACTCGTCCACAGGTTGTCCACAGCGCGTCGCCGGCAACGGCGTGTCGTCCCCCACGATCCACCGTGTCGTCCCCACGTTGTCCACAGGCGGGACGCGACACGCGGCACGCCGGTGCGAACGGCGCTTGTGCGTGCTGAGCACGACCTGGACTAAGGTTGGCGCGCTCGGTGAGCACGAACGCTGCCGGCTCCACGCACCGACCGGAGCCCAGCGCCGCGCCCGTAGGCAGCCCGCCTGCGCTACCGACACCCACCGCCACCTCCCGGCACCCGGGCGGGGCACCACCAGACGACAGGAGCAGGCAATGGCTGAGACCGGCGAGACCTACAAGGGCGAGTTCTACTGCGTGAAGTGCAAGGAGAAGCGCGAGGCGGAGGGCAACGTCGTCGAGACGAACGGTCGCCGGATGGCCAAGGGCAAGTGCCCGGTGTGCGGCACGAACCTGAACCGCATCCTCGGCAAGGCCTGAGCGCAGCACCTGCGCCCACGACGGGCGGCTCGCGACAGCGAGCCGCCCGTCGGCGTGTCCGGGGCCGATGCGGGTCGCTCACGACCCTGTGGACGACGCCCCTGCCACCCGACAGACCCCTGCCACGCTGGAACCCGCTCGACGAAGGGGGAAGGCATGACAGGAAGCACGGGCGGCCCCGGCGGGGCCGACGGCCGGACCCGATCCGGCGGACCTAGCGGACCGGGCAGCGCCACCGCCGCGAAGCAGCTCGACGCGTCGCTGCGGCCACGGCTGCGCCCGGGGCTGCCCCAGGTGTGGCGGGACGCCAGCACCTTGCAGGTCGGGCTCTCCCGCGCGTCCGGCGCCGTGGTGTCCGGCCTGCAGGCGGGGGACGACCTCGTCGTGGCCGCGTTGGACGGAACGCGCACCGTGCACCAGCTGCGCGCGTGGGCCTCGGAGCAGGGCATCCTTCCGGAGCGGGTCGACCTCATCGTGAGCCTGCTGCGGGACGCGGACCTCCTCGTGCGCCAGCGCAGCGGCGACCGGCCCGCCGACCGCGTCGACCTCCTCACGGTCGCACCGGCCACCCGGGACCGGCTGGAGCCCGACGTGCACGCCTGGGCAGTCGCGTACCCGGGGGCCGGGGACGGCGTCCGGCTGCTCACCGAGCGCAGCCGCCGGCACGTGCGCGTCGAGGGCGACGGCAGGGTGGCCGTGGCCGTCGCGACCACCCTCGCGAGCGCCGGCGTCGGCGTCGTGACCTGCGCCAGCAGCAGCGCGGTGCTGCCCAGCGACGTCCTGCCCGCCGGTGCGGCACTGGCGGACGTCGGCACGTCCACGGGTGCCGCCGCGCAGCAGGCGGTCCGACGGGTCCGAGACGCAGGTACGGCCACGACCCGCAAGAGAACGGCGGCCAGGCGCAGGAGCGTCCGGCCCGACCTCACCGTGCTGGTGGCCGACGACGTCCTGGACTCGCGACGAGGCGACGACCTGGTGCGCCACGACGCCCCGCACCTCGCCGTCGTGGCCTCGCTCGAGCGGGTCGTCGTCGGGCCGCTCGTGCTGCCGGGCCGCACGCCCTGCCT
>DASSTJ010000058.1:0-2359 GCA_035707965.1 Actinomycetales bacterium | reverse complement strand
GCACGGCTCGCCGAGAACGAGCTGGCCGAGTCGCTGCTCGACTCCGACCGCAATCCGCCCGTGTACGACCCGACGACGTACAGCGTCACGGTGCCCGAGTCCTTCCGCAAGAGCTACGCGGCGTACGTGGACGCCGAGTGGTGGCGCATGGACGTCCCCGCCGAGCTGGGTGGCACCGTCGTCCCGCCGTCGCTGCGCTGGGCCCTCTCCGAGCTCGTGCTGGGCGCCAACCCCGCCGTCCACATGTACGCCGCCGGATTCTCGTTCGCCAAGGTCCTGTACCTGCTCGGCACCGACGAGCAGAAGAAGCTCGCGAAGCACCTCGTCGAGAACCACTGGGGCGCCACGATGGTGCTCACGGAACCGGACGCCGGCTCGGACGTCGGCGCCGGCCGCACCAAGGCCGTGCCGCAGCCCGACGGCACCTGGCACATCAGCGGGGTGAAGCGCTTCATCACCTCCGCCGAGGCCGACTTCTTCGGCAACGTCGTCCACTTCGTGCTGGCGCGGCCGGAGGGTGCCGGGCCCGGCACCAAGGGCCTGAGCCTGTTCATCGTGCCCAAGTACCACGTCGACCTCGAGACGGGCGAGCTCGGTGAGCGCAACGGCGCCTTCGTCACCAACGTCGAGCACAAGATGGGCCTCAAGACGTCGACGACGTGCGAGGTGCGCTTCGGCGAGGTCGACGGCATCCCGGCGGTCGGCACGCTGCTCGGCGAGGTCCACGACGGCATCGCCCAGATGTTCAAGATCATCGAGTTCGCGCGCATGATGGTCGGCACGAAGGCCATCGCGACGCTCTCGACGGGGTACCTCAACGCCCTCGACTACGCCAAGGAGCGCGTGCAGGGCGCTGACCTCACGGAGATGACGGACAAGGCGGCACCGCGAGTCACCATCACGCACCACCCTGACGTCCGTCGTTCGCTCATGCTGCAGAAGGCGTACGCCGAGGGCCTGCGGGCGCTGATGCTCTTCACCGCCACGCAGCAGGACGTCGTCGACCAGGCTCTGCTGAGCCAGGGTGACCTCGAGTTCGAGCCGGGCTCGCCGCAGGACCTCGCGGTCCGCGTCAACGACCTGCTGCTGCCCCTCGTCAAGGGTTGCGGCTCCGAGCGCGCGTGGGTGCTGCTGGGCACCGAGTCCCTGCAGACGTTCGGCGGCTCCGGGTTCCTGCAGGACTACCCGATCGAGCAGTACGTGCGCGACGCCAAGATCGACACCCTCTACGAGGGCACGACCGCGATCCAGGGCATGGACTTCTTCTTCCGCAAGATCGTGCGTGACAAGGGTCAGGCGCTCGGCCACCTCGCCGCGCAGATCCAGGAGCTGACGAAGGCGGACGACGGCGAAGGCACGTTCACCCACGAGCGCGAGCTGCTCGCCAAGGCGCTCGAGGACGTGCAGGGCATCGTCGGCACGATGGTCGGTTCGCTCATGGCCTCCGACACCCGCACCGAGACCGGCGACATCACCAACATCTACAAGGTCGGACAGAACACGACTCGGCTCCTGATGGCGGCCGGCGACCTGGTGATCGGGTGGCTGCTGCTGCGCCAGGCGGAGGTCGCGTCGGCTGCGCTGAAGGGCGACGTGTCGGCGTCCGACCAAGGCTTCTACACCGGCAAGATCGCGGCCGCGCGGTTCTTCGCTCGCACGGTGCTGCCGCGCATCACGGCCGAGCGCGCCGTCGCCGAGGCCGTCGACAACTCGCTGATGGACGTGCCGGAGGCCGCCTTCTAGCAGACGCCGTCCACCCGAGCCAGCGCTGCTGCGCCACTCGGGTGGACCGGCCTGCAGCGGCGATCTTCAAGATGCGCCGCGCCCGGGCTCATGGGTAACTGGTGCGGACGCAGGGCGATCGAGACCCTGCCGCACAAGGAGGTTCCACTCATGGGCATCGGCGCCAGCATCTTCCTGATCGCCGTCGGCCTCATCCTCGCTCTCGCCGTCGACGTCTCGGTGTCAGGACTCGACATCGCCGTGGTGGGATGGATCCTCGTCGCCGCCGGCGTGGTGGGGCTGCTCGTGACGCTGGCGGTCTTCGGCCCGCGCCGCACCGCCCGCCGCGACACCGTCGTCCGCGACACGACCGCTGACGGCCGCGTCGTCGAGGAGCGTCGCGTCGACGGCGAGTACTGATCCGCGACTCCTGGTCGTGCCGGCTCAGGTGCCGCGGAGATCGAGCACGAGCTCGCTCGGCGCCCCGGGGACGAGCCGCACCGGGATGCCCCAGTCCTGCTGGTAGAGGTGGCAGGCGGCGTGCTCGGCCAGCTCGTCGTCCTGGGCGTCGCACGCTGCCGCCTGCACGCTGACGTGCAGCACGCCCTCGGTGACCTGGTCGCTGAAGCGCAGCTCG
>DASSTJ010000057.1:0-4881 GCA_035707965.1 Actinomycetales bacterium | reverse complement strand
GCGCTCGACGTACGCGGTCTTGTCCGCGGCGTCGCCACGGCGGTTGTCGCGGTCACGACCGCCACCACGGCGCTCGTTGCCGCCGGCACCGGCACCGGTTCCACGGCGCTGGGGTCCAGGCATCAGACGTTCCTCTTCTCGATGGCCTTCAGGTTCGACGGGGTCATCACAGCGCCAGCCCCGCCTCTCGCGCGCCGTCGGCGATCGCGGCCACGCGGCCGTGGTACTGGTTGCCGCCGCGGTCGAACACGACCGCCTCGACACCCCGCTCCTTCGCCCGCTGGGCGACGAGCTCGCCGACCTTGCGTGCCTTGGCCGTCTTGTCGGCCGCGAGGGCGCGCAGGTCCGGTTCCATGGTGGACGCCGAGACCAGGGTGACGCCCTGGACGTCGTCGACGACCTGGACGAAGACGTGGCGCGACGACCGGGTCACGACGAGACGCGGTCGTGCCGCCGTCCCGGACACCTTCTTGCGGACCCGCAGGTGCCGGCGACCCCGGGAGGCCACCTTGCCCTTGGCCCGCTTCACGGTCAGAGCCATGCCTACTTACCAGCCTTTCCGACCTTGCGGCGGATGTGCTCGCCCGCGTAGCGGACACCCTTGCCCTTGTACGGGTCGGGCTTGCGCAGCTTGCGGATGTTCGCAGCCACCTCGCCGACCTGCTGCTTGTCGATGCCCAGCACGCTGAGCTTCGTGACGCCGTCCACCGTGAACGAGATGCCATCCGGCGCCTTCACGACGACGGGGTGGCTGAACCCGAGCGCGAACTCGAGGTCCGAGCCCTTGGCCTGCACGCGGTAACCGGTGCCGACGATCTCGAGCTTCTTCTCGTACCCCTCCGTCACGCCCTGCACCATGTTGGCGATGAGCGTGCGGGTCAGGCCGTGGAGCGAGCGGCTGCGCCGCTCGTCGTCCGGGCGGGCGACGGTGATGGCACCGTCGGAGTCGCGCTGGACCGTGATGGGGCTCGGCACGGTGTGCTTCAGGCTGCCCTTGGGCCCCTTCACCGTGACGTCCTGCCCGTCGATGCTGACCTCGACCCCGGAGGGGACGGTCACGGGGAGTCGACCGATGCGTGACATGTCTGCTCTCCCCTCTTACCAGACGTAGGCGAGGACTTCCCCACCCACGCCCTTCTGTGACGCCTGCTTGTCGGTGAGCAGGCCGGACGACGTCGACAGGATGGCGATGCCGAGCCCGCCGAGCACGCGCGGCAGGTTCGTCGACTTGGCGTACACCCGCAGGCCCGGCTTGGAGACGCGGCGGACGCCGGCGATCGAGCGCTCACGGCTCGGGCCGTAGCGCAGCTCGAGCACGAGCTTCTTGCCCACCTCGGCGTCCTCGACCGACCAGGAGCTGATGTAGCCCTCGGCCTGGAGGATCTCCGCGATGTGGGACTTCAGCTTGCTGAACGGCATCGCGACCGTGTCGTGGTACGCCGAGTTGGCGTTGCGCAGACGGGTCAGCATGTCTGCGATCGGGTCGGTCATGGTCATCGGGCTGTCCTGCCCTTCCTCACCGTGGTATCACGGGCGTCGCCCGGGACCTGCGGCGTAGCGGTTACCTGCTGGATGTCCTTCAGGGTGCTCACGGTCGATGCGCTCGTCACCACGAGCTCTTGGTCACGCCGGGCAGCTCGCCCGCGTGCGCCATCTCGCGGAGGCAGATCCGGCACAGGCCGAACTTGCGGTAGACCGAGTGCGGCCGGCCGCACTTCTGGCACCGGGTGTAGGCGCGCACCGAGAACTTCGGCTTGCGGTTCGCCTTGTTGATCAGCGCGGTCTTCGCCACGTCAGCTCTCCTTGAACGGGAAGCCGAGGCTGCGCAGCAGCGCCCGACCTTCGTCGTCGTTGGTCGCGGTCGTCACGACCGTGATGTCCATACCGCGAACGCGGTCGATCCGGTCCTGGTCGATCTCGTGGAACATCGACTGCTCGTTGAGACCGAAGGTGTAGTTGCCCTGGCCGTCGAACTGGCGCGGCGACAGCCCGCGGAAGTCGCGGATGCGCGGCAGCGCGGTCGAGATCAGACGGTCGAGGAACTCCCACATCCGGTCACCGCGCAGCGTGGTGTGCGCACCGATCGGCATGCCCTCGCGCAGCTTGAACTGGGCGATCGACTTGCGGGCCTTGGTGACGACCGGCTTCTGGCCGGTGATGGCCGAGAGGTCGCGCACAGCGCCGTCGATGAGCTTCGAGTCACGGGCCGCGTCACCGACACCCATGTTGACGACGACCTTGACGACGCCGGGCACCTGCATGCGGTTCGCGTAGCCGAACTGCTCGGTCAGCGAGCCGACGATCTCGTCGCGGTAGCGCTGCTTCAACCGCGGCAGCGCACGCTCCGTCGTCGTGCCCGTGGTGGTGGTGCTCATCAGACGTCCTTCCCTGACCGCTTGGCCACGCGGACCCGCACGGTGCGCTCGCGACCGTCGCGCTCGACGGTCTCGCTGCGGTAGCCCACCCGGGTCGGCTTCTTCGTCTCCGGGTCGACCAGCATCACGTTGCTCACGTGGAGCGGTGCCTCCTGCGTGATGATGCCGCCGGACGCCGTGCCCCGGCTCTGGCCGGCCTTGAGGTGCCGCTTCACCTGGTTGACGCCCTCGACGACGACACGCTGACGCTCGCGGTCGACGGAGATCACCTTGCCCTGCTTGCCGCGGTCGCCGCCCTTGCTCTGCGAGCGTCCGCTGACGACCTGGACCGTGTCGCCCTTCTTGATCTTCATCTTGGCCATGTCAGAGCACCTCCGGTGCCAGGGAGACGATCTTCATGAACCGCTTGTCGCGCAGCTCGCGGCCGACGGGGCCGAAGATGCGGGTGCCGCGGGGGTCGCCGTCGGGGCGGAGGATGACCGCCGCGTTCTCGTCGAACCGGATGTACGAGCCGTCGGGCCGGCGGCGCTCCTTGGTGGTGCGCACGATGACCGCCTTGACGACGTCACCCTTCTTGACGTTGCCGCCCGGGATGGCGTCCTTGACGGTGGCGACGATGATGTCGCCGATGCCGGCGTAGCGCCGACCCGACCCGCCGAGCACGCGGATGCAGAGGATCTGCTTGGCACCCGTGTTGTCGGCGACCTTGAGTCGCGACTCCTGCTGGATCACTGCTGAGCTCCTGTCGTCGCGCCGGTTCTCGCCTCAGCGAGCCTTGCGGAACTGGTTCTGGTCTGGTGTGCCGGCCGAGGACGGCCGGGCGGCTTACTTGGCCCGCTCGAGGATCTCGACCACGCGCCACCGCTTGGTGGCGGACAGCGGCCGGGTCTCCATGATGAGGACGAGGTCGCCGGTGTTGGCGTCGTTGCTCTCGTTGTGCGCCTTCACCTTGCTGCTGCGCCGGAGGACCTTGCCGTAGAGGGCGTGCTTCACGCGGTCCTCGACCTCGACCACGACGGTCTTGTCCATCTTGTCGCTGACCACGTAGCCGCGCCGCGTCTTGCGGTACGGACGCGCCTGCGTCGCCTCGTCGGTCACCGTGCTCCCGCTCGTGCTGGTCGTCTCGCTCATGCCTGGCCCTCCGGCCCGTTGTCGATGCCGAGCTCGCGCTCGCGCAGGATCGTGTAGATCCGGGCGATGTCACGACGCACGGCGCGGAGCCGGCCGTGGCTCTCGAGCTGGCCGGTGGCCGACTGGAAGCGGAGGTTGAACAGCTCCTCCTTGGCCTTGCGGAGCTCGGAGACGAGACGCTCGTCGTCGAAGCCGCGCAGCTCGCTCGGAGCCAGGTCCGGGGTACCGACCGCCATCAGGATTCACCGCCTTCACGCCGCACGAAGCGGCACTTCATGGGGAGCTTGTGCATCGCGCGCAGCATGGCCTCGCGGGCGATCGGCTCCGGGACGCCGGAGAGCTCGAACATCATGCGACCTGGCTTGACGTTCGCCACCCACCACTCCGGCGAGCCCTTGCCGGAACCCATGCGGGTCTCGGCCGGCTTCTTCGTGATCGGGCGGTCCGGGTAGATGTTGATCCAGACCTTGCCGCCACGCTTGATGT
Organism: Actinomycetales bacterium; assembly: GCA_035707965.1. Lineage (GTDB taxonomy): Bacteria > Actinomycetota > Actinomycetes > Actinomycetales > Angustibacteraceae > DASSTJ01. The sequence goes on along the minus strand of DASSTJ010000057.1, from coordinate 889 downwards.
GACGGGTCATCGCGATACGCGCCGACTCGATCTGCCGGTTGGTCACGTACGCCGGCTCCAGCGCCTGGATGCCGTAGTCGCCGAACGAGATCTGGGTGCCGCCCTTGGCTGCCCCGGACCGGCTCGGGTGGTGCTGCTTGCGGTGCTTGACGCGACGCGGGATCAGCATGCGTCAGCCCTCCGTTCCGAGTGCGCTCTTCGGCGCGCTGGGCTCGCTGGCCGGGGCACCGGTCTCGACGGTGCGAGCACCCGTGGCCGGACGACGGACGCCACGGGCCGGGCGCTCGCTGCGGTCGCCTCGCGGGCCACGCGGCGGGCGCGGCGCAGCAGCCTGCTGCTGCGCCAGCTCACGAGCCGTGACGTCGCCCTTGTAGATCCACACCTTGACGCCGATGCGGCCGAAGGTGGTGCGGGCCTCGTAGAAGCCGAAGTCGATGTTCGCCCGCAGGGTGTGCAGCGGAACCCGACCCTCGCGGTAGAACTCCGACCGCGACATCTCCGCGCCGCCGAGACGGCCCGAGCACTGCACCCGGATGCCCTTCGCGCCGGCGCGCAGCGAGCTCTGCATGCCCTTGCGCATGGCCCGGCGGAACGACACGCGGGCTGAGAGCTGCTCGGCGATGCCCTGGGCGACCAGCTGAGCGTCAATCTCGGGGTTCTTCACCTCGAGGATGTTCAGCTGCACCTGCTTGCCCGTGAGCTTCTCGAGCTCGCCGCGGATGCGGTCGGCCTCGGCGCCACGGCGACCGATGACGATGCCGGGGCGCGCCGTGTGGATGTCCACGCGGACGCGGTCACGGGTGCGCTCGATCTCGACCTTGGAGATCCCGGCGCGCTCCATGCCCGTGGCCATCAGCTTGCGGATGGCCACGTCCTCCTTGACGTAGTC
>DASSTJ010000056.1:0-29972 GCA_035707965.1 Actinomycetales bacterium | reverse complement strand
ACCTTCCCGTTGACGATCAGCAGGAAGATGATCGTCGCCACACCGCTCATGAGCACGGCGAGCTGGGGGTTGAGCCCCATGATGAGCGGGAAGACGAACGTGGCACCGAACATGGCCACCACGTGCTGGGCTCCGAGCCCGATGGTCTTGCCCCACGAGAGTCGTTCATCTGGCGCGACGACGTCGTCCGGCCCCATCGTCTTGCCGTCGCCGTGCAGCTTCCAACCGATCGCCATGTCTGGCCCCTTCCGAGGTGACCCCGTGTGGGCAACCTCACTCCGTGAGTCCACGGTTGGCGGGAACGCTAGGGCCGCCCCGTGCCGGCGACACCGGCAGGTGTCGACAGCGGATACTGCCAGCCGTTGTGGACTGATACCTGGACGACGCGCCGACAGGCGGGGCAGCGCGGCAGGGACGTCGACTCCGGTCCGATCCGTTGTGTCACAAAGAGATCACGGACGATTGGGACCAGTCGCCTCTACCGGGGGATACCGCGCATCTGGACCACCCGCAGCGCGAGCGCCAGGTCCAGCCGCAGCAGCGGGTCCGTCGTGAACGGCCCGAGCAGGCGCTCCAGCTTCGCGATGCGGTAGCGCAGGGTGTTGTAGTGGAAGTGCAGCGCTCGCGCCGCCTGGGCGACGTTGAGGTTCGTGTCGAGCAGCACCTGCAGGGTGTGCCGCAGGTCGGCGGCCTCCGCCGTGTCGTCGGCGAGCTCACCCAGCGTCTCGCGCTCGAAGGACCGCAGCTCCGTGGCGTCGGGGACGAGGCTCAGCAGCCGGTGCACCCCGAGCCGGTCGAAGGACGCGACGGCCCCGGCACCGTTGACCTGACGGCCCACGGCCAGCGCGCGGCGCGACTCCTCGTAGGCGGTGGGCAGACGTGCCGCACCGTCGACGACACGGCTCACGCCCACGCTGAACGGCACGCGCGACTCCGCGGCTACCGACGTCGCCAGCTCCCGTGCCAGGCGCTCCGCGTCCGTGCGCTCGCCGACCGCGACGACGGCGACCACCTCGGTGGTGAAGCCGACGACGGCTGCGGCCGGGTCGCGACGCCGCACCGCGCCGCTCCACGCGGCGCCCAGCCGCTCGAGCTGGACCCGCTGGGCGGCGTCCGCCTCCGCAGCGCCTGCACCGCTCGCCTCCACAGTGGTGTCGGGCTCGGCCACGATGACGACGAGCCGGCGGTCCAGGTCCCAGCCCAGCGCGCGACCGTGGGGGACGGTGCGGTCGGGGCCACCGGCCCTCCCCAGCAGCACGTCACGCAGGAAGTCCGCCTGGTACTTGCTCTCCACGGCCGTGACGGCCTGCTGCTTGGTGATCGCCAGGGCGCACACGGTGGCCGCGCGCTCCAGCGCCTGCAGGTCCATGTCGCCGAACGACCCGGTCGGGGAGAGCGCGACGATGCGGCCGTGATCGGCCGCGCCCGCCACGATCGGGACGATCGCGTAGCCGGCGTCACGGGGTCCGCTGACGAACCTGCCCCGGCGGAGGGCATCACCGGCAAGACGGCCCCGGGCGTCGAACGGCGGTGAGGGCAGGGCGGGTGCTGGCAGCTCCTCGTCAGCCTGACCTGGCTCCGCCCCCTGACCGTCCGGGTCAGGTGCACGCACGACGACCTTCCCGTCGGCCGACGTGACGAGCACCTGGACGTCGAGGATCGCCGCCAGGGCGGCGGACACCTCGGGCAGTCCACCGCCGCCGAGCACCACCTGTACCAGCGCACGGTGGAGGTCCTCCGACCGGGTCAGCCGCTGCGCCTGGTGGTCCAGCACGGCCGCGAGCACCGAGCTCAGCAGCTCGTCGTAGCTCGTGCTGGCCGGCAGCGCCACGAGCGGGAAGCCGAGCTCGTCACCCACGTCGAGGGCGGACGCCGGGATCTCGTCGAGGTAGCGGCCCAGCTTCACACCGAGCGCTGTCACTCCACGTCGGTGGAGCTCTCGCACCAGCGCGGCGAGCTGCTCGGGGTTCTCGCGCAGCGCGTACCCGGTGGTGACGAGCAGCTCGTCGCGCCGCACGTACGGCAGCACGTCCGGCACCTCCATGACGTTGACGCGCGTCACGGCTCGGTCGAGACCCCGCTCACCGGCGAGCACGCGTGAGCCGGACAGCACGTCGAGGTCGAGGACGTTCCGCAGCGCCATGCCCGGCCCACCGGACGCCGGTGCCCGCACCGGCCCCTGCTCCGACGAGGTCGGCAGATCCTTCCCACGATCACCCGACTCGTTGGCAACTCTCGTCATGGGGACGACCGTAGCCCCCGGACTAGCGTCCTGTGCACGGAGTGGCGAACAGAAGAGCACGAGGCGGCGGGGACGGAGACGCACGAGATGGCAGGTCGGTGGACCGGGGCAGCCAGCGACGCGCTGCTCCCGGTGCTCACCGGACCAGCGCGGCCGGCGACGGTCGTGGGCGCCGGTCCGGTCGCGGTCTACCTGCGTGCCGAGCCGAGCCGCGCCGGTGACGACGCAGCCCTGGTCGCCCTCGTGACGCGCCAGGCCGTTCGCGTCCCCTGCGCGGTCGTCGTCGCCGACGCGGAACCGCTTCCCTTCACCCTCGCCCCGGGCCGCCGGCTGCAGGTCGGCGACGGCTCGATCACGTGGGACGCCGGGGTGCTGACCGTCGTCCGCTGGTGGCCCGCCGCGACGGTGACCGGCACCCCTGGCCGGACGGACCTGCGGCGCGACCCCACGGCTCCGCGTGACGGGCTCCCCCGCCGGCTCGCCGCCCTGCGTCTGGCGGTCGGTCCGCACGTGCTGCCCGAAGGCGTGCCGACCGCGCTGGAGAGAGCCGCCGAGGCGACCGACCGGCGCGACGCCGCCACCGCGGCCGCCGCGCTGCGCCCGGTCCTGGGGCTGGGAAGCGGTCTGACCCCCTCGGCGGACGACGCCGTGGCCGGCCTCCTGCTCGCAGCCCGGTCCTGGTCCGGGGCCGGGCTCAGCGCCACCGTCGCCGAGCTCGGCGCCCGGCTCGCGGCCGGGCTCGCCGCCCGCACGACGGCGGTCAGCGCCGGGCTGCTGCGCCACGCGGCCGAGGGCCGCGGCGCCCCCGAGGTGGTGCGTGCGGTCGAGCACCTCACGGGACGCTCCCCCGCTGACGAGGCCCAGGTGCTGCGCGAGCTCGTCTCGCTCGGTCACTCGTCGGGCCGCGACACCGCCGCCGGGATTCTCACCTACCTGTACCGGCAGCTCACCGTCACCAACGACCCCACGTCGCACCTCGACCCCACCGACCCGACCCGCCCCGACCACCCACCCCTCGTCCGGGAGAGCGCATGAGCACCGGCACCACCCACATCGAGACCCGCACGGGCGTCTACGCCGACTCCGTGACGCTGATGCAGATCAGCAAGCGACTGGCGGCACTGGAGGGCATCACCGCCGCGCAGGTGGCGATGGGTACGCCGCTGAACATCGAGGTGCTCGAGGGCATGGGCCTGCCGGCGCCCGTCGGCACCGGCCCGAACGACCTCGTGGTGGCGCTCCGTGCGCTCGACGACGCCGCACGCGACCGGGCTCTGGCCGAGCTGGCGTCGGCCCTGACCGTGACAGCGTCGTCCGCCGGGCTCGACGGCGGTGACCCGCCGCCGCGCCGGACCGCCAGCGCGCTGGAGCGAGCCGCGCAGGCCAGCGGGGGTTCGACGGGCACCCCGCTCGTCGTGGTGTCTGTGCCCGGCGACTCGGCCTTCGTGGAGGCCCACGACGCGGTCACGGCTGGCTCGAACGTCGTCGTGTTCAGCGACAACGTGCCGGTCGAGCAGGAGATCGCGCTGAAGGACGAGGCCGCGCGCCGAGGCGTCCTGGTCATGGGCCCGGACTGCGGCACGGCGGTCGTGAGCGGCGTCGGCGTGGGCTTCGCCAACGTCGTGGCCCCCGGCCGGGTGAGCCTCGTGGCGGCGTCCGGCACCGGCGCCCAGCACCTCATGGCGCTGCTCGACGCTGCGGGCATCGGCGTCCGGCACTGCCTCGGCATCGGCGGACGTGACATGTCGGCGGCCGTCGGCGGCCGCTCGGCGTCCCAGGCCCTGCGGGCGCTGGCCGCGGACCCGTCCACGGACCTGGTCGTCGTCGTCAGCAAGCCGCCGGACGCCGACGTCGCGGCGAGGTTGCGCGCCGAGGCTGACGAGCTCGGCGTCGACGTCGTCTGGGCCCTTCTCGGGTTCGGGCAGCCGGACCTCACCACCGCGGCCGGCCAGGTCGTGGAGCACCTGGGGCTGCCTGCCGTGACCTGGCCCACGTGGGGCACCGACGCATCGACCCGCCCGAGCGCCCCAGCCCTGCGCGGGCTGTTCGTCGGCGGAACGCTGTGCGACGAGGCGATGGTCATCGCCGCCGAGTCGCTGGGCGAGGTGCGGTCCAACATCCCGCTGCGGCCGGAGTGGGCGCTGGACGTCGACGGCGCCGGCCGCTGGGACGCGGGCGACGCTCACACCATGGTCGACTTCGGCGACGACCGCCTCACCGAAGGCCGCCCGCACCCGATGATCGACCCGACGCTCCGCGAGGAGCGCCTGCTCCGCGAGGCCGACGACCCGTGCGTCGGCGTGCTGCTGCTGGACGTCGTCCTCGGCCACGGGTCGCACCCCGACCCGGCCGCTACCCTCGCGCCGGCCATCTCCGACGCGTTACGGCGCGGGGGCGACCGCGGCCTCGCGGTCGTCGTGTCGCTCACCGGCACGAAGGGTGACCCGCAGGGGCTCGAGCGGCAGGCTGCCGCGCTGGCCGCTGCCGGCGCCACCGTCCACCTCAGCAACGCCGAGGCGGCCCGGCACGCCGTGCAGCTGGTGCCCGACGCCGTCCCGAGGAAGAACACCGCAACAGACGAGCCCACCGGAGGTGCGCGATGAGCGCGAGCAACGACCAGAGCCCGCTGCAGCACCTGCTCACCGCCGAGCCGGACGTCGTCACGGTGGGGGCCGAGCTCTTCGCCGACGCCCTGCGCGACCAGGGCGTGGCCGTGACGCCGGTCGAGTGGCGGCCGCCGGTGGGTCGCACCCAGGAAGCCCTGGCCACGGTCGTCGGCGACCCGCGACGCGACGAGGCCAACGCGACGGCGCTGCATCGCATGCTGAGCGCCGGCGCCGAGCTGGTCGACGTGCTGCCGGCCGCCGAGGCGCTCGACCTGCAGCCCGGCTCGTTCCTGCACGCCGGTCCCCCGCTCACCGTCGAGCGCGCGTCCGGGCCCATGCTCGGGGCGCTCATGGGCGCCGTGCTCTTCGAGCGCCTGGAGGACGACGCCGAGGCGGCCGAGCGCGCGCTTCGAGAGGGACGCACGTCCTCGGGCGTCGCCATCACGCTCGACCCCTGCCACCACCACCGGGCCGTCGGTCCGATGGCGGGCGTCGTCTCCCCGTCCATGTGGGTCTTCGTGCTGCGGGACCCCGTGCACGGTGGCACGGCCTTCTGCTCGCTCAACGAGGGTCTCGGCAACGTGCTGCGCTACGGCGCCTACGGACCGGAGGTGATCGAGCGGCTGCAGTGGATGTCGCGCGTCCTGGGGCCCCTGCTGCAGCTGGCCGTCCGCCGCCGCGCGGCTGGCGCGGGCCCGATCGACGTGAAGGCGATCGTGGGCCAGATGCTGCAGATGGGCGACGAGGGCCACAACCGCAACCGGGCCGGCACGATGATGCTCGTCCGCGAGCTGGTGCCCGAGCTGATGGACGCCGCCGACCAGCTGCCCGAGGGTCTGGGGCTCGGTGACGTCGCCGACGTCGTCCGCTTCTGCAACGGCAACGACCACTTCTTCCTCAACCTTGTCATGCCGGCCTGCAAGCTCGCGATGGACGCGGCCCGTGACGTCCCGGGGTCGACCCTCGTCACCGTCATGGCCCGCAACGGCACGGACTTCGGGATCCAGGTGTCGGGCACCGGCGACGAGTGGTTCACCGGGCCCGCGTCGGTGCCGGACGGGCTCTACCTGGGCGACTACGGGCCGGACGACGCCAACCCTGACATCGGCGACTCGGCCATCACGGAGACGGGCGGTATCGGCGGCATGGCCATGGCCGCGGCACCAGCGATCGTCCGTTTCGTCGGCGGTGAGGTGGGCGACGCGCTGGCAGCGACCCGAGCCATGTACGAGATCACGCTCGGCGAGCACCCGGCGTACCAGGTGCCCATCCTCGGCTTCCGCGGCACGCCGTCCGGCATCGACGTGACAGCCGTGGTGCGCACCGGCGTGCTGCCCAACATCAACACCGGCATCGCCGGCAAGGTGGCGGGCACGGGCCAGGTCGGTGCGGGGCTCGTCTCACCGCCGACGGAGTGCTTCACCGACGCGATCGAAGCCCTTGCCAAGGCGGTCCCCGCCAGCTGACGGACCCTGGTCTCCCGGGCCGCGTAAGGTGCGTGCGGTGCAGCGCGCGCCCGCGGTCCGACGTCCCTACGTCGTGGCGGTGGACGGTCCCAGCGGCGCTGGCAAGACGTCGCTCGCCGCCCAGCTCGGTGCGCGCGTCGACGGGGCCGCCGTGGTGCACCTCGACGACTTCTACCCAGGCTGGGACGGTCTCGAGGCCGCGGTCCCGCGGCTGGTCGCGTGGGTGCTGCAACCGGTCAGCGTCGGGCGGGCGGCGCGATGGCGGCGGTACGACTGGGCGGCCGCCAGGTACGCCGAGTGGCACGAGGTGCCGGCGTGCGACGTGCTCGTGGTCGACGGCGTCGGGTCCGGCGCCCGTGCCTGCGCGCCCTACCTCGACGTCCTGCTCTGGCTGGACGAGGGCGAGCCCGAGCGGTACCGGCGAGCGATGGCGCGGGACGGCCTGGGCTACCGACCGCACTGGCGCCGGTGGGCGGCTGCGGAGCAGGTGCACCACGCCCGTGAACGCACCCGCGAGCGCGCCGACGTCCGCCTGCGCCTCTAGGTGCACCGTTCGGGCTCCGTGGTGCACCGTGTCAGCGGGGGCGAAGGTCCTCAGGGCGGTCGACGTCGCGCGGGTCGCCCGTGCCGGTGCAATCGACGAGCCGGACGTCGTCACGGTGCTGCCGCAGCCAGCCGCGGGCTCCCTGGTCCCCCGTGGCCAGCCGCGTGACCTCGGGCCACACGCTGCGGTCGACCAGCACGGGGTGGCCCGGAACGCCGTCGTAGGAGGCCTGGGCCGCGAGCACGCGCTCCCCCGGCGCGGCGTACCGCGTGACGACCCGGCGCACCGGCTCGGCCCCGACCCAGGGTGTGTCGACGAGGAGCAGCACGGCGGCGTCGACCCCCCGCCGCAGCCCGAGCGTGGCGAGCGCGGCGCGCAAAGACGACCCGATGCCGTCGGACCAGCTCGGGTTGGCCACGACGTCCGCGTCCACCGGAGCCAGCGGTGCCGCGCCTTCGACCACGATCACGGGGTCGCAGCCGCCGTCGCGCAGGGTACGTACCGCCCGATCGACGAGCCGCTCGCCGTCCAGCCGCACCACGGCCTTCGGGCCGCCGAACCGCGTCCCCGCACCGGCGGCGAGAACAATCCCGGCGACGGTCACGCCGGCCGTCGGTCCCGGTGCGCCTGAGCGAGCGCCGCCAGGCGACCTGCCTCAGAGCGTGCGAACGGGCCGTCCGACTTCTGGATCGCCATGACGGCGAGGTCGTCGCCGGACGCCAGGTCGAGGTACGCCCACGGGTCACCGCCGGAGAACCGCACGCCCACGACCTGGGACCACTCGACCGTGGTCGTGACGACGATGTTGCGGACGACGATGCCAACCGGCGAGGGGGTCGCGCGCAGAGCGGCGAAGCGGCTCAGCGCCCACCCGATCAGCAGGCCGAGCGCCACGAGCATCACCGAGTCGGAGACGGCCCAGCCCCCGAAGTCGCTGAGCGGCAGCACGAACGCCAGCACCACGAACACCGCGAGCTGCGCGACGGCGAAGCCGAGGGCGTACTGCCGGCCGCGACGCGGGCGGAAGACCGCATACGGGTCCGGCTTGGCAGCGACGTTCATGCGGTCCTCGTCGTCCTCGTCTGGTCAGAGCCGGCAGGCGTGGATGTCGGTGACCAGGATGGCCCGCGCCCCGAGGTCGTAGAGCTCGTCCATGACGCGGTTCGTGCTCGTCCGCGGCACCATCGACCGCACGGCCACCCAGCCCCGGTCGTGCAGGGGGCTCACGGTCGGCGACTCCAGTCCCGGGGTCAGGGAGCAGGCCCGCTCGACCAGCTCGACGCGCACGTCGTAGTCCATCATCACGTACCGACGTGCCACGAGGACGCCCTGGAGGCGCCGCACGAGCACGTCCACCTGGGTGCCCTGCCGGCCGTTGCCGTTCACCTGGGTCACCTCGGCTCGCGGCCGCCGGCAGCGGATGAGGACAGCCTCGGACTGCAGCAGCGGCTCGCCGAAGGCCTCGAGCCCGGCCCCGCGCAACGTCGTGCCGGTGCTGACGACATCGGCGACCACGTCCGCCACCCCCAGGCTCACGGCGCTCTCGACGGCCCCGTCGAGCCGGATCACCTGCGCCTCGACACCGTGGTCGGCCAGGTGCGCCTGCACCAGCCCGGCATAGGACGTGGCAACCCGGAGACCGGCGAGGTCCCGGACGTCGGTCGCCGTGCCCGCGGGCGCGGCGAAGCGGAACGTCGACTGGCCGAACCCCAGCGGCAGCACCTCGTCGGCCTCGGCGGCCGAGTCGAGCAGCAGGTCGCGCCCGGTGACGCCGACGTCGACGGCACCGGAGCCGACGTAGACGGCGATGTCACGCGGGCGCAGGAAGAAGAACTCGGCGTCGTTGTCGGGGTCCTGCAGCACGAGCTCGCGGGGGTCGCGACGCTGCCGGTAGCCGCTCTCGCGCAGCATCTGGGCGGCGGACTCGCTCAGCGAGCCCTTGTTCGGGACGGCGATGCGCAGCATCAGGTGGCGCTCCTGGGGTGTCGGGGACGTGCTGTCGGCGGTCGCGGGGCGTCCGCTCACAGATGCGCGTACACGTCCTCGAGGGTCAGGTCACGGGCCAGCATGAGCACCTGCACGTGGTACAGCAGCTGGCTGATCTCCTCGGCGGCGCGCTCGGCGCTCTCGTGCTCCGCCGCCATCCAGACCTCGGCTGCCTCTTCGACGACCTTCTTGCCGATGGCGTGCACGCCGGCGTCGAGCACGGCCACGGTGCCGGAGCCCTCGGGACGCGTGCGCGCCTTCCGCGTCAGCTCGGCGAACAGCCCGTCGAACGTCTTCACGCAGGCCAGGCTACCGAGGCTCCGTCGCAGCACGCTGCGCCGTCTCACCGGGGAGGGCGTCGCGCAGGGCGACCACCGTGGCGACCGCCGCCGTGGCGGCCTCGTGGCCCTTGTCCTCGTGCGAGCCGGGCAGGCCGGCTCGGTCCAGCGCCTGCGCGTCGTCGTCGCAGGTGAGCACGCCGAACCCCACCGGGACGCCCGTGGTCACCGCCACCTGGGTGAGTCCGGACGTCGCCGCCGAGCACACGTAGTCGAAGTGCGGGGTGCCGCCGCGGATCACCACGCCCAGGGCGACGACCGCGTCGACGCCGGAGCGCGCACAGGTGGCCGCGGCGACGGGAAGCTCGAACGTCCCCGGCACGCGAACGACGACCGGCTCGGTCACCCCGGCGTCCTCGAGACCGCGAAGCGCGCCCTCCAGCAAGCCGTCCATCACCTCGGTGTGCCACTGGGCGGCGACGACGGCGACACGGAGCCCACGGCCGTCGACAGCGAGGTGTGGTGCGCCCGCGCCGCTCATGCGGACGTCCTCTCCGCACGCACGGGCCGCCGCCCGACGGCCTCCTGGGCCGCCGGCAGGTCGTGGCCCATCCGGTCGCGCTTCGTCGCGAGGTAGCGGGCGTTCTCCTCGCCCGCGGGGACCCGCAGAGGTAGCCGCGCCACGACGTCGATCCCGTGCGCGGCGAGCCCCTCGACCTTGAGCGGGTTGTTGGTCAGCAGCCGCACGTGCTCGATGCCGAGGTCGTGCAGGATGGCGGCCGCGGCGCCGTACTCCCGAGCGTCCGCGGGAAGACCCAGGGACAGGTTGGCGTCCACCGTGTCCTGACCGGCGTCCTGCAGGGCGTACGCGTCGAGCTTGGCGAGCAGCCCGACCCCGCGACCCTCGTGCCCCCCCAGGTAGACGACGGCACCACCGGCGTCCGCGACGCGGGCGAGGGCGGCATCGAGCTGAGGGCCGCAGTCGCAGCGCAGCGAGCCGAACGCGTCTCCCGTGAGGCACTCCGAGTGCACGCGCACGAGCGGCGCGCGGGTCCGGTCGCGCGCCGGGCGCGTCAGGGCGACGTGCGCCGCCCCCGTGCGCAGGTCGCGGTAGCCGGCGACCGAGAAGCGACCGTGCCGGGTCGGCAGCGTCGTGGTCGCGGTCCGGACGACGCGTGCAGCGCCCACCACGGGCTGCTGGCCGTCCGCGACGTCGCCGCGCCGGTCGTGCTGCGTGCGCCAGGCGCGGAGGTCCGCGATCGACAGGGTCAGGAGACCGTGCTCGGCACCCAGGGCGAGCAGCTCCGGCAGCCGCATCATCGAGCCGTCGTCGTGCACGACCTCCGCGATCAGGCCCACCGGCGCGAGTCCGGCCAGCCGGCAGAGGTCCACAGCGGCCTCGGTGTGGCCAGCCCGCTCGAGCACGCCACCAGGTCGTGCCCGCAACGGGAAGACGTGCCCCGGCCGCACGAGGTCGGTGGGTGAGGTACGAGCGTCGGCGAGGAGCGTCAGCGTGCGGGCGCGGTCGGCCGCGCTGATTCCGGTGCTGATGCCGTGCCGGGCGTCGACCGACACCGTGTACGCGGTGCGCCTCGGGTCCTGGTTGTCGGCGACCATGGGCGGCAGCTCGAGACGGTCGGCCCACTCGGCCGGCATCGGAGCGCAGAGGACCCCCGACGTGTGCCGCACCGTCCACCCGACCCAGCTGTCCGTCGCCAGCTGCGCCGGCAGCACGACGTCGCCCTCGTTCTCGCGATCGGCGTCGTCCACCACCAGCACCGGGCGGCCACGGCGCAGCTCGTCGAGCGCGTCGGCGACCGTGCCGAGCACGAGAGTCGAGCCGGTCATGACACGGACTCGCTCGGTGCGCGCTCCGGCAACGCCGGACGGGTGTGGGTGCGGGCGATCCGCCACCACACGACGAAGCCCCAGAGGACGAAGCCCGCGTAGACCGCGTACAGCACGGCGGACGGGTAGAAGCCGGCGCGCACGAGGACGGGGACGCCGACGACGTCGACCGCGATCCAGCAGAGCCAGAAGTCCACCCACCCCCGCGCCATCGCGTAGGTGGCGATCATGGAGCCCACGAAGATCCACGCGTCGGCCCAGACCGGGTCGTAGGAGCCGAGCGCCCGGAAGATCGGCGTGAGCACCGCCACGAGGCCGATCCACACGACGGCCGCGATCCCGCGCTCCGTCCAGGTGGCCCACCTGGGCGAGACGGCGGCGCCGTTCGGGTCGTGCTCCTTGTGCTGCTGCCAGCGCCACCAGCCGTAGACGCTGGTGATGATGAAGAAGACCTGCCGGCCGGCCTGGCCGTAGAGGGTGTGCCCGTGCTCGGTGCCGTAGGCCGCCCCGGTGAAGACCAGGAAGAGCAGCACGTTGCCCACGATGCCGACCGGCCACGCCCACACCTTGCGGCGCATGCCGAGCAGCGCCGAGCTCAGACCGAAGGCGTTGCCGACGATCTCGCTCCAGGCGATCGGCTTGCCCGCGATGGTCAGGTGCAGGGCCAGGAGGTCGTTCATGAAGTCCACGTGCTGCTCACCTTCGTCGTTCCTGCGCCAACGAGCCGTTCCACGTACTTCGCGATGACGTCGACCTCGAGGTTCACCCGGTCCCGGAGCTGCCGCCGTCCGAGCGTCGTCCGCTCGAGCGTCGTGGGGATGAGCGAGACCGCGAACGTGCTGTCGGTGACGTCGCTGACCGTGAGGGAGACGCCGTCGACGGTGACCGAGCCCTTGAGCGCCACGTAGCGAGCCAGCTCCGGCGGCAGCGTGAACGTGACGACGTCCCAGCGGTCACCCGGCTCGCGCGACACCACCTGCGCGGTGCCGTCGACGTGGCCCTGCACGACGTGCCCACCGAAGCGCCCGTCGGCCGGCATGGCGCGTTCGAGGTTCACCGAGGACCCGGGTCGCAGGTCGCCCAGCGCCGTGCGGGTCAGGGTCTCGGCCATCACGTCGGCGGTGAAGCAGCCGTCGACGCGTTCGACGACCGTGAGGCAGACGCCGTTGACTGCGATCGAGGCGCCCTGTACCGCGTCCGACGTGGCGAGCGGCCCGCGGACCGTCAGCCGCGCCGACGTCTCGCCGCGCTCGAGCTCGACGACCTCGCCGAGCTCTTCGACGATGCTGGTGAACATCAGTCGGTCCCTTCGTCGGGGTGCGGGGTCAGGGTGAGGCGGACGTCGGGGCCGACCCGGGTGACGTCATCCAGCCGCAGGCGGGCGGCATCGTCGATCGTGGTGATGCCCAGGTCCCCCACGCCGGCCCACCCGGCACCGAGCAGCGCGGGCGCGACGTAGGCCACCACCCGGTCCACGAGCCCGGCACGCCAGAAGGCCGCCGCCACGGTGGGGCCGCCCTCGAGGAGCACCTGCCGGCGGTCGGCGTCCCAGAGCTGCTGCAGCGCGTCCTTGGGCTCTCGGGTGCGAAGGTGCAGGACGCTCTGGCCCTGGCGCTCGGCCCGGGCCAGCTGGGATGACGGCGGGAGGTCCCGCAGTCCCATGACGGCGCGCAACGGCCGCTGCCGGGTCGGTCGGGCGCCGGTGTCGCGCACGGTGAGAGCAGGGTCGTCCGTCAGTACCGTGCCGGTGCCGACGAGCACGGTGTCGTGCTGGGCACGCAGCCGGTGGGCGTCGGCCCGGGCGGCCGCCGACGTGATCCAGCGGCTCGTCCCGTCGACCGCCGCGACGCGGCCGTCGAGCGAGGTGGCGAGCTTCCAGGTGACCAGCGGGCGACCGAGCTCGCGTGCCGCGGCCCAGTCGGCGACCAGGGCCGCGCAGCGAGCGCGGAGGTCGCCGTCCTCGGTGAGGGTTGCCTCGACACCCGCTGCGGCCAGACGTGCGGCTCCGCCGGCGGCCGGCCGGTGGTCGTCCGGACGGCCGTACACGACGCGGACGACGCCGGCGCCGACCAGGGCTGCGCTGCACGGGCCGGTGCGACCGGTGTGGTCGCAGGGTTCCAGGGTCACGATCGCGGTGCCGCCGATGGCGCGGGCACCGGCCTGCGCCAGCGCGCCGACCTCGGCGTGCGGGGTCCCCGCACCGTCGTGCCAACCCTCGCCGACCACCGCCCCGTCGGGACCCACGACGACGCAGCCCACCCTCGGGTTCACCCCGGCCGGGCCGTTGGCCGCAAGGGTGAGGGCGCGCAGCATCGCCGCGCGCAGCTGCTGCGTCTGGCTGGTCACCGCCGACCCCTCTCGCCTCGCCTGTGGCGGGCCCCGGGGTGACGCCGGACCGTCCGTGACGAGGGGCTGGTTCTCCCGTCACGGCACGACACCGACGGCGACGCGGACGCTGCTGGCGCCCTCGTCGCCGCGTGGCTCCTCCCATCCGGACTCTCACCGTCGGTCCTGGAGTTCCACCAGGTCAACCGGCCGCTGGATGCGGTCGGGTCGCGGACTGTCACCGCCGGTTCGGACTTTCACCGACCCCGGAGCACGCGTGCTTCGGGGTCGAGTCTAGACCCGATCGCTCCGGGCGTGACGGTGGTGCTCGTCACGCGGGACGGGACGGTGATCCGTCGGCCGCACCGCCGTGGCGGTGCTGCAGCGCGAGCTCGCGCAGCTGCTCCACCGCCGCCGCCGCGTCGTCCGCCCCGTACACCGCGGACCCGGCGACGAACACGTCGGCGCCCGCCTCGGCGCACCGGCCGATGGTGTCGACCGAGACGCCGCCGTCGACCTGCAGCCACACGTCGAGGCCGGCGCCGGCGATCGCGTCCCGCGCGCGTCGGATCTTCGGCAGGCACACGTCCAGGAAGGGCTGGCCGCCGAAGCCCGGCTCGACCGTCATGATCAGCAGCATGTCGAACTCGGGCAGGAGGTCGACGTAGGGCACGACGTCGGTGGCCGGCTTGAGACCCAGCCCCGCGCGCGCGCCAGCCCTGCGCAGCTCACGAGCCAGCCGCACCGGAGCGTGCGCGGACTCGGCGTGGAACGTGACGCTCTGGGCACCGGCGTCGACGTAGCCCGGCGCCCAGCGGTCCGGGTCGTCGATCATCAGGTGGGCGTCGACCGGGATCGGGCTCACCTTGGCGAGAGCCTCCACGACCGGCTGCCCCAGCGTCAGGTTCGGCACGAAGTGGCCGTCCATGACGTCGACGTGCGCCCAGTCCGCCCCGGAGATGCGCGCCAGCTCGGCCTCCAGGTTCGCGAAGTCGGCCGACAAGATGCTGGGTGAGATCTGCACGCGCCGACCCTAACGGCTGGTCACCGGCGGCGGTCAGCGCCGCCCGACGTTCGCCACCACCGCGGCGACCGGCGGGATCACCGCGGCGACAGCGAGCGCGCCGACCCGCCACGGCGTCGGCGCCGGCACGAAGAACCCGAAGACGACGAGCACGAGGCACGGGCCCATCAGCCAGAAGTACCGGCGCCGGCGGGCCCGGATGGAGTCGTCGAGCCGGCGCGGCACGTCCGGTGAGGTGATGTCGCGGGTCGGCTCGTGCGGACGACCAGTCATGAGACGAGTGTGAGCCGCGCTCAGCGTCGGCGCATCAGCGCCAGGAACATGGCGTCCGTGGCGTGGCGGTGCGGCCACAGCTGCACGGTCGGGCCGCCGCCGACGTCCGGGACGCCGGCCAGCAAGGGACGCGCGTCGACCAGCTCGACGTCGGCCCGGCGCCGGACGACGTCGTCCACGACGAGCGTGGTCTCGGCACGGTGGGGTGAGCACGTGACGTAGGCGACGACACCACCGGGCCGGACGGCGTCGATGCCGGATGTCAGCAGCTCCCGCTGCAGCGGCGCGAGCGCGGCCACGTCAGCCGGCTGCCGTCGCCAGCGCGACTCGGGACGGCGGCGCAGCGCACCCAGTCCGGTGCACGGGGCGTCGACGAGCACGCGGTCGAACGAGGAAGGCTCCGCACGGCCGACCTCGCGGCCGTCCGTGCACCGCACCTCGACCGTGTCTCCGAGGGCACGCACCGACGTCCGCACCAGGTCAGCGCGGTGCGCCGCCTGCTCGACGGCGACCAGACGTCCACCGCGCTCCCGGGCGAGGGCGCCGAGCAGCCCCGACTTGCCGCCGGGCCCGGCGCAGAGGTCGAGCCACCGCTGGTCTGGCGACCCGACGTCAGCAGCGGCGAGGGCCAGGGCAACCAGCTGGCTGCCCTCGTCCTGCACGCCCGCACGTCCGTCTCGGACCGCGGCGATGCGTCCGGGATCACCGGAGGCGAGCCGCACCGCGACGGGCGACCACCGCCCGGGCGACCCGCCGGCCCGGGTCAGCTCGTCCGGCGTCACGAGGCCGGGCCGCGCCACCAGCGTCACCTCGGGAGGACGGTTGTCGGCCGCGAGGAGCTCGCGCAGCTCGTCGTCGAGCGGTCGCACGAGCCCGCCGTGCCCGGCCAGCGCCTCGCGGAGCGACCGCACGACCCACAGCGGGTGGCTCTCGGCGACGGCGAGGTGACCCAGCGGGTCCGTGGAGGCGTCGGGCGCCACCTGCTCCAGCCACTGCTCGATGTCACGCTCCGACACCCGCCGCAGCACGGCGTTGACCAGGGAGGACGGGCCACCGCCGAGGTTCTGGCGTACCAGCGCCACGGTCTCGCCGACCGCCGCGTGGGGCGGCACACGCATTCCGAGCAGCTGGTGCGCGCCGAGCCGCAGAGCGTCGAGCACGCCGGCGTCGAGTGACTCGAGGGGCCGGTCGACGCAGGCACCGAGGACGGCGTCGTACCGAGCGCGAACGCGCAGGGTGCCATAGGCCAGCTCGGTGGCGAAGGCCGCGTCGCGTCCGCCGATGTGCCGATCGCGGAGCAGCCCCGGCAGCACGAGGTTCGCGTAGGCGTCCTCCGCGTCGACTGCCCTGAGCGTCTCGAACGCCGCCTGCCGCGCCGGGTCAGCGCGGCGTGACCGCTCCGACGGACGTTGCGCGGAACGGCGAGCCGGACCGTCCGGGCGTCGTCGCTGGTGCGGTCTGCCCGAGGTCACGCGGTCTGCCCCGCGCCGGAGTCCGGCGCCTCCACGTGCTCACCAGCGCCGAGGTCGAACGTCGCGCCGCTCGGCAGGCGCAGACCCCGCGCCCAGTCGGCGGCCGGCATCGCCTTCTTCCCCTGGGCCTGCACCGTGCCGAGCAGCACCGGTCGGGTACCCGTACCCACCTCGACGCCGCCCTTGCTGACGCGCAGCTCACCCGGTGCGAGCGCTGCGGCCTCGTCCCCGGCGACGCGGACGGGGCCCAGCTTGACGCGCTGCCCCTCCAGCGTCGTCCACGCCCCGGGCGCCGGGGTGCAGCCTCGAACCAGCCGGTCGATGCGGGCGGCCGGGTGGCGCCAGTCCACGCGGGCGTCGTCCACCTCCACCTTCGGCGCGTACGACACCCCCTCCGAGGGCTGGGGCTGGGGGGCCAGCTCGCCGGCCTCGATGCCGTCGAGCGTGGCGACGAGCAGGCCCGCACCGGCGACGGCCAACCGGTCGAGCAGGTCGCCGCTCGTGTCGGTGGGTCGCACCTGTTCGGTCATGACGCCGTAGACCGGCCCGGTGTCCATGCCCTTCTCGAGCCGGAACGTGGTGGCGCCGGTCACCTGCTCGCCCGCCATCAGGGCCCGTTGCACCGGTGCCGCCCCCCGCCAGGCCGGCAGGAGCGAGAAGTGCAGGTTCACCCAGCCGTGCCTCGGCACGTCGAGCACGGCCTGCGGCACGAGCTGCCCGTACGCGACGACGGGGCAGCAGTCGGGCTGGAGCTCGCGCAACGCCTCGACGAACCCGGGCTCGCGCGGGGACGCCGGCCGCACGACGGGGATGCCCCGCTCCTCGGCAGCTCGCGCGACGGGTGACGCGACCAGTCGACGACCGCGACCTGCGGGCGCGTCGGGGCGGGTGACCACCCCCACGACCTCGTGGGACGACGCGAGCACCGCCTCGAGGCTCGGGACCGCGACCTGCGGAGTGCCGGCGAAGACGACCCGCACTCAGAGCGCCTTGCCGAAGGTGCTGTGGGGACTGATCTTGACGGTCGGCGCGCCCTGATCGCCCCAGTCGGCCTCGCGGATCGCCTTCATGGCGAGCTTGCGCTGCTCGCGGTCGAGGCGGTCGATGAACAGGATGCCGTCGAGATGGTCGGTCTCGTGCTGGATGCAGCGCGCCAGCAGCTCGCTGCCCTCGAGCACCACCGGCTCGCCGTGCATGTTCTTGCCCTTGGCCACCACGCGCAGCGCCCGCGGGGTGTCGGCGTGGATGCCGGGGAAGGAAAGGCAGCCCTCCTCGCCGTCCTGCATCTCGTCCGACAGGTCGAGGCTCGGGTTGATGAGGTGGCCGAGGACGTCGTCCACGTAGTAGGTGAAGACGCGCAGACCGACACCGATCTGCGGGGCCGCCAGACCGAGGCCCGGGGCGTCCAGCATCGTGTCCTGCAGGTCCTGCACGAGCTGCCGCAGCTCCTTGTCGAAGTCCGTGACCTCGGTGGCCGGCGTGCGTAGCACGGGGTCGCCGAACAGGCGGATGTCCTTGAGGGCCACGGGCCGCTCCTCCACTCCAGTCAGGTAGGCGTCCAGTCTACGTGGCCGCAGCAGGCCGCCCGGGCCACGAACGGGGTCACACGAGGTCGAGCGGGTCCCGCTGGACGCGCACGCTGCCGGGCTCCTTGCGCGCCGTCCGCACCGCCGTGCCGGCCCGCAACGCTCGCACGAGCGCGTCCCCCTCGTCCGGCGCCGTGCGCAGCAGGACCCGCACGTCCTCGTCGTGAGGCACCGGCCCGAGCACCTCGACACCGGCGGGGACCTCAGAGCAGTGGAGCAGCGACTGGACCGCGCCCGACGACCCGGTGAGGGTGACCACGGTCGCCGCTGGTGGGAAGCCGAGAGCACGACGCTCGTCCAGCTCGCCGGCGGCGAACCAGGCCGGCGCCCACCGCACGAACGCCTCCACGGGACGCAGCCCGCCGGGTGCGACGAGGACGACGGCGCCGCCGTCGGCCGATCCCCGCACGAGCGCGGCAGCGTTCATCCACCGGCGCAAGGCCTCCTCGCCGGCGCGCAGGTCGGCGCGATCGAGCAGCGCCCACGCGTCGAGCAGCAGCGCCGCCGCATAGCCCCCGGCCGCCACCGGCTCGGCCCCCGGCGTCGCGACGACGACCGCGGGCTGGCTCGGCACCCCAGGCAGCACCGTGGCTCCGCCGGACGTGCGCACCGGCACACCGGGGAACGCCCGGCCCAGCTCCTCGGCGGTACGACGTGCCCCCACCACGGTCGACCGCAGCGTGCTGCCCTCGCAGTGGGGGCACCGCCAGCCGGCTGCCACCCGACCGCACCAGCGGCACACGGGTGGCTGGTCCGGCGCCGGCAGCCCGAGGGGTCCGTGGCAGGTCGCGCACCGCGCCGGACCCCGGCACGTGCGGCAGGCGACCGCCGGCACGTAGCCACGGCGGGGCACCTGCACGAGCACCGGACCGTGCCGCAACGCCTGCTGGGCGGTACGCCACGCGAGCGACGGCAGTCGGGCGCTCGCCGCGGCGGCGTCCCGCTCCTGCTCATGGCCCTCACCAGCCAGCAGCACCCGCGGCGCCCGCGGCCGCAGCGTCGCCCCGGGGACCTCGATGGCGCGCGCCCAACCGGTCTCGACGAGCTGCTGCACCTCGGCGGTGCGGGTATATCCACCGAGCAGCGCAGCGGCGCCCGAGAGCTCCGCCCGCAGCACCAGCACGTCCCGCACGTGGGGATAGGGAGACCGCGGCTCGCTGTGCAGGTCGTCGCCGTCGTCCCAGCAGACGACCAGCCCGAGGTCGCGGACCGGCGCGAACATCGCGGCCCGCGTGCCCGCGACCACGCGAACCTGCCCTCTGGCCACCCGCAGCCACGCTGCGTAGCGAGCACGAGGCCCGAGGTCCGAGGACAGCACGACGTGGTGGCCGTCGCCGAGCTCGCGCGACAACGCCTCGTCCACCCGCGTGAGGTCACGGTGGTCGGGCACGACGACCAGTGACCCGCGACCCGCCGACGCGGCTGCCTGGACGGCGATCGCGACGGCAGCCGGCCAGTCCTCGTCGCCACCTGCTGCCGGCAACGCCGTCCACGCGCCACGGACCGCGTGGCCGGCAGACAGCCGGTCGAGCAGCGCCTGGCCGGCCGGGAGGCGGGCCCACGGTCCGGGGCCGGGGGGCGCCGACGTCGGCGCGGGGTGCGCGTCGGCCGCCTGCTGCTCGGCCTCGGCGTGGCGCGGTGGGACCGCGAGGCGCAGCACGTCCGCCAGCGGCCCGCCCCAGCGGGCGGCCACAGCTCGGCACAGCGCCAGCAGGTCGCCGTCCAGCACCACCTCGGACGAGACGACGCGGCGCAAGGGGGCCAGCCGTCCCTCGTGGTCGGCGGACGCCTTGCGCGCCACGACGAACCCGTCGACGTCCTGGCCGCCGAACCGCACGCGCACCCGCACGCCCGGCCGGGCGTCGTCGGCCATCGTGGCGGGCACCAGGTACTCGAAGACGCGGTCGAGGTGCGCCAGGGGGACGTCGACCACGACCTCGGCGACCGGCTCGACCTCGGCGGGTGGTGCGGGCGGCCGCGGCGTGCGCTTGCGCGCGGCGGCACGCACCGCAACCGGGACGAGCGTGAGCTGCTCGCCTGCCGCGTCGTCCTGCGCTGGGCCTTCCGTCACGACGAGAGTTCTACCTCAGCCCGGCGACACCGCCAGGGCGCCGTGGACCTCCGCACAGGCGTGCTCGACCCGTGCGAGAGGCGACGTGGACGTGCCTCAGGCGCCGACGGCGTCGCGCAGGGCGTCCACGCGGTCGGTGCGCTCCCAGGTGAAGCCCTCGTCGTCGGTGCGGCCGAAGTGGCCGTAGGCGGCAGTGCGGGCGTAGATGGGACGCAGGAGGTCGAGGTCGCGGATGATGGCAGCCGGGCGCAGGTCGAACACCTGCGGGATCGCCGCGGCGATGCGGCCGGCGTCCACCTTCTCGGTGCCGAACGTCTCGACGTACAGCCCGACCGGCTGCGCCTTGCCGATCGCGTAGGCCACCTGGACCTCGCACCGGTCGGCGAGCCCGGCCGCCACGACGTTCTTGGCGACCCAGCGCATCGCGTAGGCGGCGGACCGGTCGACCTTGCTCGGGTCCTTGCCGCTGAACGCGCCGCCGCCGTGACGCGCCATGCCGCCGTAGGTGTCGACGATGATCTTGCGGCCGGTGAGGCCCGCGTCGCCCATCGGCCCTCCGATCTCGAAGCGGCCGGTGGGGTTCACCAGCAGCCGGGTCGAGGACGTGTCGAGCTCGATGCCGAGCCCGTCGATGACCGGCTTGACGACGTGGTTGGCGATGTCCGGCGCCAGCATCCCCTCGAGCGAGACGTCGGCGGCGTGCTGGCTCGAGACGACCACCGTGTCGAGGCGCACGGCACGGTCGCCGTCGTAGCCGATCGTCACCTGGGTCTTCCCGTCCGGGCGCAGGTAGGCGAGCTCGCCGCCCTTGCGGACCTCGGTCAGCCGCTCGGCCAACCGGTGGGAGAGCCACGCCGGCAGCGGCATGAGCTCCGGCGTGTCGGTGCACGCGTAGCCGAACATCAGCCCCTGGTCACCGGCGCCCTGCGCGTCGAGCGGGTCGACACCGCCCTCGGCGCGTCGCTCGTACGCCTCGTCGACGCCCTGCGCGATGTCGGGCGACTGCGAGCCGATCGAGATCTCGACGCCGCACGAGTTGCCGTCGAAGCCCTTCGTCGAGGAGTCGTAGCCGATGCGCAGCACGGTGTCGCGCACGATGCGCGGGATGTCCACGTAGGACGACGTGGTCACCTCGCCCGCCACGTGCACCAGGCCCGTGGTCACCATGGTCTCCACGGCGACGCGGCTGTGCGGATCCTCCGCGATCATGGCGTCGAGGATCGAGTCGCTGATCTGGTCGCAGATCTTGTCCGGATGCCCCTCGGTGACGGACTCCGAGGTGAACAGGCGCAGGCTCGACACAGGGGCTCTCCTTCGGTGCAGCGGCTGCTGACTGGGCGGACCGGATGGCCGGGGCGCGGCGGAAGTCTAGCCGGGCGGGCTGGACCAGATCGTGGTGACCACATCCCAGACGGCGTCGGCCAGCGCCTCCTTGGGACCGGAGGGCACCACCACCTCGCCACCGTCCCGACGCAGCAGCACGGCAGCGTTCGTGTCGGTGCCGAAGGCCTTGCCCGCACCCACCTCGTTCACGACGAGCAGGTCGCAGCCCTTGCGCGCCAGCTTGGCCCGCCCGTGGGTGAGCACGTCGCCGTGGTCGTCACCGGTCTCGGCTGCGAAGCCGACGACGACCTGGCCTGCCTGCTGGGCCGCGACCAGCTCGACCAGGACGTCGGGGTTGCGCACCAGCGGCAGCGTCGGCGACGAGCCGTCGTCCGACTTCTTCAGCTTGTGGTCGGCGACCTGCTGGGGGCGGTAGTCGGCCACCGCCGCGGCCATCACCACGGCGTCCGCCCCGGCCTGCTGCTCGCGCATGGCGACCCGCAGCTGCTCGGCGGTCTCGACCCGCACCACCGTGGCCCCGGCAGGGTCGGGCAGCTCGGCCGTGGTCACGAGCACGACCGCGGCGCCCCGAGCCGCCGCGGTGGTGGCGAGCGCGTACCCCTGCTTGCCGGACGAGCGGTTGCCGAGGAAGCGCACCGGGTCGAGTGGCTCGCGCGTGCCGCCCGCGCTCACCACGACTCGGCGGCCCGCGAGATCGACCCGTGGGGCACCACGGCGGAGGACGTGACGGCAGAGCGCGAACAGCGCCTCGGGCTCGGGCAGCCGACCGGCGCCCGAGTCGGCCCCGGTGAGCCGGCCGCTCGCGGGCTCGACGACGAGCACACCGCGCTGCCGCAGCGTGGCGACGTTGGCACGGGTCGCCGGGTGCTCCCACATCTCCGTGTGCATCGCCGGGGCGAGCACCACGGGGCACCGGGCCGTGAGCAGCGTGCTGGTGAGGAGGTCGTCGGCCATGCCGTGCGCGGCCCGCGCGAGGAGGTCGGCGGTGGCCGGCGCCACGACCACGAGGTCGGCCTGCTGCCCGAGGCGCACGTGCGGCACCTCGTGGACGTCGTCCCACACCTCGGTGCGCACCGGCCGCCCGGACAGCGCGGCCCACGTCGGGGCGCCGACGAACTGCAGCGCGGACGTCGTGGGCACGACGGTGACCTCGTGCCCGCTCTCGGTGAGGAGCCGCAGCAGGGAGGCGGTCTTGTAGGCGGCGATGCCGCCCGCGACGCCGAGGACGACGCGGCTCACGCTCGTGCCTCCGCCGGCCTCAGCTCTCAGGCCTCGATGGGCTCAGAGGTGAGCAGACCCTCGTTGATCTCGCGCAGCGCGATCGAGAGCGGCTTCTCGTGCACGTGCGTCTCGACGAGCGGTCCGACGTACTCGAGCAGGCCCTCGCCGAGCTGCGAGTAGTACGCGTTGATCTGACGGGCGCGCTTGGCGCCGTAGATGACGAGGGCGTACTTGGAGTCGGCGATGGCGAGCAGGTCGTCGATCGGCGGGTTGGTGATGCCCTCGGGGGCCGCTTCGGTGCCGGACACGGTCTTCACTATCTCCATCGTCGACGAGCAGGGGATCCACCCCCATTGTGACAGACGCTCAGCGTGCCGGTGGACCAGCGCTGCGGCGAGCCACCTCCCTGGCTCAGGCGGGCAGACCCATCTGGCGCACCAGCTCCGCCGACGCCCGCTCCACGTCGTCGTTGACGATCGTCACGTCGAACTCCCGCTCGGCGGCGAGCTCGGCCCGCGCGGTCGTGAGCCGCGCCTGCCGCTCGTCCTCGTTCTCGGTGCCGCGCCCGACGAGCCGGCGCACCAGCTCGTCCCAGCTCGGCGGCGCGAGGAACACGAAGAGCGCCTCGGGCATGGTCTGACGCACCTGACGCGCTCCTTGCAGGTCGATCTCGAGCAGTGCCGGCCGCCCCTGCTGCAGCGCCTCCTCGACAGGTCCGCGGGGCGTGCCGTACCAGGCGCGGCCGTGGACGCACGCCTGCTCGAGCAGCTCGCCGCGCGCCGCCATCACGCGGAACTCGTCGTCGGAGACGAAGTGGTAGTGGACGCCGTCCACCTCACCGGGTCGTGGCCGCCGGGTCGTCACGGAGACGGACAGCCAGACCTGCGGGTACCGCTCCCGGACGAACGCCGAGACGGTGCCCTTGCCCACAGCGGTCGGGCCGGCCAGCACCGTGAGCCGACGACGCGTGCTCGCGGGACGGCGGGGAGCCGAGGACGTCACGCCGTGGGTCGGAACCGCTCGACCAGGGCGGCCGTCTGCTTCGCGCCGAGGCCACGCACCCGGCGGCTCTCGGAGATGCCCAGGTCGTCCATGATCTGCCGCGCCCGCACCTTGCCCACCCCTGGCATCGCCTCGAGCAGTGCCGACACCTTCATCTTGCCGATCACGTCGTTCTTCTGGCCGTCCCGGACGACGTCCTCCAGCGAACCCTGGGCGTACTTCAGCCGATTCTTCACCTCCGCGCGTTCGCGTCGCGCCGCCGCGGCCTTCTCAAGAGCAGCGGCGCGCTGCTCGGGGGTGAGGGGCGGGAGGGCCACGGTCGTCACCTCGGACGTGAGATCGGAAGCGTCGGATTCTCGACGCAGTGGAGCAGGCGGGCAGCAGCGAACCTAGCGAGTCCACCCGGCCGGGAGCAACGCCGCCTCCGCCGGAGGTCGTCGTCGCGGCTGCCGGCACCGGATCCGTTGTGCCCGTGTGGGATCCTGCCGTCGTGCTGCGCCAGCCCGCGGGACCCGCCTCCGGGCTCCGTGCCGGTGCGACGCTCGTCGTCGTCCTGGCCGGGCTGACGATCCTCGCCCAGGTCGCCTACCCCCTGACGCAGGGGGAACCGTTGCGCGTACTGACGATCGCCACCGTGGTGCTCTTTGCCGTCACCGTCGTCGTGCACGCGTGGCTGACCCGCGGGCCCGCGTGGGCGACCGTCCTCACCGTGGCCACCCTGGCGGCGGCCTTGGTGGTCGAGGGCGTCGGCCTGCGCACCGGACGTCCCTTCGGCCACTACGCCTACCGAGGCACCCTCGGCCCCACCCTGGGGGACGTCCCGGTCGTCGTGCCGCTGGCCTGGCTGATGATGGTCTACCCGTGCCTCCTGCTCGCCCGCCTGCTGGCCGCCCGGCTCGCGGTCGCCTCCGAGCGGCGGCGTCGAGGGCGGCGGCCGCGCCGTCGTGGCCGAGCCGCCCTGGTGCCCGTGGCGCTGATCGGGGGTTGGGCCATGGCCGCGTGGGACGTGTTCATCGACCCGCAGATGGTGGCCGCCGGCCACTGGACCTGGCAGCACGCGCAGCCCGGCCTGCCTGGCACGACGGGGGTGCCGCTCACGAACGCCGTCGGGTGGCTGCTGTCCGGGAGCTGCGTCATCGGGCTCCTCCACCTCGTGCTTCCCGGGCGTCCCCGCCCGCGCGTCGGCCCGCGCACCGGCGTTCGCGCGGACGTCGTGCCGGCCGCGCTGCTGGCCTGGACCTGGCTGGGGTCGACGCTGGCGAACGCCGCGTTCTTCGGCCGACCGGCAGTGGCCGCCTGGGGTGGCGTGCTGCTCGGGGTCGTGGTGCTGCCGTACCTGCTCGTCCTGTGGGGACGCCGCCCGTGACAGGCGCGCGACGCAGGACGTCGGCACTGACCTGGGTGACCAGCGCGACGGCCGCTGCCCTGACGGCGCACTCCGTGCTCAACCTGGGGCTCGTGCGCGGGCCGCACGCGGCGTCGCCGCCCGGTGCGACCGACACCGTGGTGCGAGAGCGGCTGTCGGTCCTCGTGCCGATGCGTGACGAGGCCCATCGGCTGGAGCCGGGCCTGAGGTCGGTCCTCGCCGCGGTGGCCGCTTACGGCAACGCTGCCGAGCTGCTGGTCCTGGACGACTGCTCGACCGACGGGACGCGCGCCCTCGTCGACGCGCTCGTGGCACACGCCTCGCCCGGCACGCGGGTACGCGTGCTCGATGGCGCTCCCCCGCCGTCCGGCTGGCTCGGCAAGGCGTGGGCGTGCGCCCAGCTTGCCGAGGCGGCCGACCCCACCAGCACCGTGCTCGCGCTCGTCGACGCCGACGTGCACCTGGAACCGCACGGCCTGACCGCCGCTGTCGACCTGCTGCGCCGCCACCGGCTGGACCTCGTCAGTCCCTGGCCGCGGCAGGTCGCCGGCTCCTGGTCGGAGCGGCTGGTGCAGCCCCTGCAGCAGTGGTCGTGGCTGACGACCGTGCCGCTGCGCCTGGCGGAGCGATCGAGCCGCCCCGCGTTCGCGGCAGCGAACGGCCAGCTGGTCGTGGTGGACCGGGCCGCGTACGACCGCGCGGGTGGGCACCACGCCGTGCGCGACGAGGTGCTCGACGACATCGGGCTGCTGCGCGCCGTGCTGCGGTCCGGAGGGCACGGGGTGCCCGTCGACGGCACCTCGCTGGCCTCGTGCCGCATGTACCGCGGGTGGGCTGACGTGCGCGACGGCTACACCAAGTCGCTCTGGGCGGCGTTCGGCTCGCGCGCCGGCGCGATCGCCGTGGTCGGCGGCCTGGGGCTGGTGTACCTGTGGCCGCTCTCGGCGGCGCTCGCCGGGTCACCGGTGGGTGCCGCCGGCTACGCGGCGGCGGTCCTGGGCCGAGCGGCCGTCGCCAGGAAGACCGGAGCCAAGGTCTGGCCGGACTCCCTCGCCCACCCGGCGTCCGTCGTCCTGCTCGGGTGGCTGACGGCGCGGTCCTGGGCGGGCCGACACCGCGGCACCTTGACCTGGAAGGGTCGGCGCATCGCGGCAGACGGCGGCGCGGAGACGGACTAGGGTCAGCCGCCGTGGCACGCATCGCGGTCGTCGGCGCCGGCATGGGCGGTCTGTCCGTGGCCGCGCGCCTCGCCGCGCAAGGCCACGAGGTGACCGTCTGCGAGCAGGCAGCGACCCCCGGCGGCAAGCTCGGCTGGTTCGAGCGCGACGGTTTCGGCTTCGACACCGGCCCGCACCTGCTGACGCTTCCGGCGGTGTACCGCGACCTCTTTCTCAAAACCGGTGCCCCTCTCGAGCAGAGCGTCGAGCTCGTGCCTGTCGACCCGGTCCGCCGCTACCGGTTCCCGGACGGGACGGTGCTGGACCTGCCCAACGTCTCGCGCGGCAAGACGACGCAGGCGCTGGACGACGCCTTCGGCGCCGGCGCGGGACGGGAGTGGGCGGCCCTGATGGACCGTGGGGGCCAGGTGTGGGACGCCACCCGAGGCACGTTCCTCGAGTCGCCGGTCGACGGTGCGCGCACGCTGCTGCGCGAGTCGCGACGGGTGCGCGACCTGAGGACGGTCGCTCCGTGGCAGACCTTGCGAGGCCTGGGCCGTCGCTACCTGTCCGACCCGCGGCTGCGGATGCTGCTCGACCGCTACGCGACCTACACCGGCTCCGACCCTCGGCGTGCACCCGCGGCGCTGGTCACCGTCCCGTACGTCGAGCAGACCTTCGGCAGCTGGTACGTGTGCGGCGGCCTGCGCCGTCTCGGCGAGGCGCTGCACCAGCGGGTGCTCGACCTCGGCGTGACGGTGCGCACGAGCACCGACGTCACGCGGGTCGTGACGACACAGGGACGGGCTTCCGGCGTCGAGCTCGCGGGCGGCGAGCGCCTTGCGGCGGACGTCGTCGTGTCGGACGCCGACGCGGCGCACCTCTACCGCGATCTGGTGCCTGGCTCCGAGGCTGCCGGTGCTCGACGGGCGCTGGCCCGCACGACGCCGTCCCTGTCGGGCTTCGTGCTGCTCCTGGCGCTCCGCGGCCGGACGCCGGAGATGCTGCACCACACGGTGCTCTTCCCCGCCGACTACGACCGCGAGTTCGACTGCGTCTTCGGTACCGGCGAGCACCGGGGCCGGCCCCGGCCCGTCGACGAACCGGCCGTCTACGTGAGCGCGCCCGACGACCCGGCCACGCGCCCGGACGACGACCACGAGGCCTGGTTCGTGCTCGTCAACGCGCCGCGCCACTCCCCCGACGACCCCGCCCGAGGCGTCGACTGGGACGCGCCGGGTCTCGCCGGCGGCTACGCGGACCGCCTGCTGCAGGTGCTCGCCGACCGAGGTCTCGACGTCCGCGACCGGCTGCTCTGGCGGGAGGCCCGCAGCCCGGCCGACCTGGAGCGCGCCACGAGGAGCGTCGGCGGCTCCATCTACGGGACGTCGAGCAACGGCGCCCGGGCCGCTTTCCTGCGTCCCGCCAACCGCTCGCCGGTTCCCGGGCTCTTCCTCGTCGGCGGGTCGGCCCACCCCGGTGGCGGTCTGCCGCTGGTGGGCATGTCGGCCGCGATCGTCGCCGAGCAGGTCGGCCGGGCCTGAGGTCCCTCAGGCGTTGCTGCGGCGCAGGCGCCAGAACAGCTGCGCGGTGCCGGCGAGCGCCGAGGCGGCGACCAGGCAGAGGCCTGCCCACGCCCAGCTCGCGTCGAGCGTCACGCCCGCGGCGAGCGCGAACATCAGCACGACGACCAGCCGGGTGGGGCGCTCGCCGGCGGTGACGACGTCGAGGCCGGCGAGGCGAAGGGACGCGGCCCTGGCCCGCACGTACTCGTGCAGCAGCGGCAGCACGACGGCGCAGCCGGTCACGACCAGCAGCCACCACCGACCGATCACGTGCTCGTCGGGGGCGACGATGAGCGCAGCGAGCGCGAGTGCGAGCGCCACGTCACCGATCCGGTCGCACACGGCGTCGAGCAGAGCGCCCCACCGCGTCACCCGATCGCTGACCACGGCCACGGCGCCGTCCAGGCTGTCGAGCACGGACGACGCCCCGGTCAGTGCTGCCACGACAAGGGCCCACCGGCCGCCGAGCGCGGCCACCGGGACCGTCACCAGAGCGACGACGAGGCCGGCACCGGTGAGGGCGTCGGGCCGCACCCCGCGCCGCGCGAGCGGCCGCGCGCACGCGTGCACCGCGGTCAGCCACCGCCGCACCAGCAGCGTGCCTCGCGGGTCGACGCCGCCGTGCAGCTGTCGCCAGTGCTCGAGGAAGGTGTCGACGTCGCCCCCCGGCCCGAGCGGACGGGGCCCGGCCGTCGCGTGCTCAGACACCGGCTCGCACCCCGAGCCGCTCGTACACCTCGAGCGTCGCGGTCGACCGGTTGAGCGTGTAGAAGTGGAGTCCCGGGGCACCGGCGTCGAGCACCTCGTGGCACAGCTCGGTCGCCAGGTCGATGCCAGCGGCGCGGACGGCAGACGGGTCGTCCCCGGCGGCGCGCAGCCGGTCCTCGACGCGCGCCGGCACCGGCACACCGGACAGCTCGGCGAACCGGCGCAGCTGACCCACGCTGGTCACCGGCATGATCCCCGGGATGATCGGCAGGTCGCTGCCGAGCGAGCGCACCCGGTCGACGAGCGTGGTGTACGACGACGGCTCGAGGAAGAGCTGGGTGATGGCGAAGTCCGCGCCGGCCTCCGCCTTGGCCACCAGGACGCGGGCGTCGTGGTCGACGTCCGGCGACTCGGGGTGCACGTCCGGGAACGCGGCCACTCCGACGCAGAACGAGCCCATGCCGCGCACGAGCCGCACCAGCTCGTCGGCGTGCCGCAGGCCCTCGGGGTGCGGCTGCCAGGGGCCTTCCACCCCTCGTGGGGGGTCGCCTCGCAGGGCGAGCACGTTGCGCACGCCCGCGTCCGCGTACCGGCCGATCACGCGTCGGAGCTCCGAGACGGAGGCGGAGACGCAGGTGAGGTGCGCCACCGGGGTCAGCGTCGTGTCCTGAGCGATCTGCCGGGTGATGCGCACCGTCCGGTCACGCGTCGACCCGCCGGCGCCGTAGGTCACGGAGACGAACGTCGGGTGCAGGGACTCGAGCCGTCGGATCGCCTCCCACAGCTGCGCCTCCCCCACGTCGTCCTTCGGCGGGAAGAACTCGAACGAGTAGGACCGACCGCCGGACGCCAGCAGGTCCCGGAGGCTCTCGTGGACAGAGGGGGCTCCGCCCGGCAACGTCGAAGGAAGTCCGAGCGCCATGGCAGCGAGGGTAGTCGCGGGCGTCCCGGGCCGCCGTCCGCGTCCCGATGCCGCCAACTAGGCTCGACACCGGCAGAAGGAGGCCGTGCGTGAGCGACCTGCTCGACGTGGAGGACCTGAGGGCGCGCGTGCAGCGGGCGCTGGACGACCACCTGGCCCACCAGCAGAGCCGGCTCGACGAGCTCGGTCCACGGGTGGCGCCGCTGCTCGACACGATCCGGGTGCTGCTCGCCGGCGGCAAGCGGCTCCGCGCTGCCTTCTGCTACTGGGGGTGGCGGGGAGCCGGGGGCGGCCCGGGCGACGAGGCCGTCCGGGCCGGTGCCGCCGTCGAGATGTTCCAGGCCGCCGCGCTGCTGCACGACGACGTCATGGACGCCAGCGACACCCGCCGAGGCCTGCCCACCGCGCACCGGCGCATGGCGGCCCTGCACCGCGACCGGCAGTGGTCCGGGTCGGCGGACCGCTTCGGCACGGCGGCAGCCGTGCTCGCCGGCGACCTCTGCCTCGCCTGGAGCGACGAGATGCTGGCCCGCAGCGGACTGTCGAGCGCTCAGGTCGACGCGGGCCGCGACGTCTTCGACCTGATGCGCACCCAGCTGATGGCCGGCCAGTACCTCGACGTGCTCGCCCAGGCGCTCCCCGAGTCCGAGGGCGGGGGGACGACGGAGCAGGCGCGGCACGTCATCCGGTTCAAGAGCGCCAAGTACACGGTGGAGCACCCGCTGCTGCTGGGCGGCACCCTGGCGGGGGCGCCCCGGTCGTTGCTCGACGCCTACTCGGCCTACGGCCTCCCGCTCGGCGAGGCGTTCCAGCTGCGCGACGACGTCCTGGGCGTGTTCGGCGACCCGCACGAGACCGGCAAACCGGCCGGCGACGACCTGCGCGAGGGCAAGCGCACCGTCCTCGTCGCAGAGGCGTTCACGGCCGCCACGGGCGAGCAGGAGAAGACGCTGCGCCGTCTGTTCG